>NZ_JAJEJP010000003.1:644384-966577 GCF_021390495.1 Paraburkholderia sp. ZP32-5
TGCGGCAACTCGTCGAGACTGGTTTTGCGCAGCAGCGCGCCAATCGGTGTGACGCGTGGATCGCGCCGTTTGGCCTGAGTCAGCTGGCCGGCACTTTCGGCGTGGACGACCATCGTCCTGAACTTGTAGATCTGGAATTCAGTGCCATTCGCGCCTTTGCGCCATTGGCGGAAGAACACCGGCCCCGGCGACGACAGCTTCACCAGCACGGCAACGACGAGCATCAGCGGCGATATGCCGAGTAGTGCGAGCGCGGCAAACGAGCGATCAAAGATCTGCTTGGCGACAAAGCGCGGATCCGCCGATGGCGATGCCAGCAGGTTGATCGACGACAAGCCGGCGATTTCCGAAACCGAATGATTGAACAGCGCGATGTCACGTACATTCGGAATGAAGCGGACATTCACAAAGTCGTGGCGAAACGCATTGAGGACCGTATGTACGCGTGCTTCTTCGCGAAGCGGCAGCACCAGCCAGATTTCCTTGATGCCGCGAGTGCGCACGATGTCGGCAAGCGCGTCGACGGATGCAAGAACCGGCAGACCGCCGGCATATGTCGACGCCGTGGGGTCTTCATCGAACACACATTCCGGATAGAAGCCCGATTGAGCGTTCTTGCGCAAGCGCTCGATCAGCGTAAGGCTGAGCGGATTCGCGCCGACGATCGCCACCGGTTGCACGTCGATGCCGTGTCGCCACAACTGCTTCGACAATTGATATCCGGTGATCCGCGAGACGACGAGTAGCGCAAGCGACGTAACGAACCAGGTGCCGGACCATAGACGCGACAACGCATGAGTCTGATGCGTCGTGAAAACCAGTGCCAATCCGAGCACGAACACCGCACCCCATCCGAGCGTGACGAGCGTGACCATTTCCAGCGCATTGCGCCCGCGCCACGATTGATAGATGCCAAGCGTCGGAAACAGCAGGACAGCCATCGCTGTATTGAACGCGACGAGAAGCAGTGTCGGCTCACTCCAGGCGCTCAGGTCATTGAAGCGGAATACATACGCAACGGCGGCGCCCGCCAGCACGGAACATGCATCCAGTAACGCGAAAAGAAATGCCGGTGCTCGTGTGCGCGGTCGATTCCCGAGTGCTCTGACTGATTGCATTTGCATTCCCCCAGCGAAGTGTTTGCGGGTGCTAGCCGTCTTTGCGTCGCATCATATCCACGGGGTTAGCTGCGTTAATTCCGATGACGGAAAACGGCAATGAATCGTCCGAATCGAATCAATCAACGTATCGAAAGAGCCTTGAGAAGAAGAGAAGATGACGCTGAAAACGATGTCCAGCTTGGCTGTGTCGCCGGCGCCGTCATTGAATTGGGTTGCGAAGGAAGCTGGTGCGAAGCAGTCGTGGAGAAGTCGGGCGCTTTCCCTATTTCGCCAAATGTATGGCGTTTTCCGTCAACGCGAATCGCCGCGCTGCAGCATCAGTAATATCCGATCGCGGTAAGACAAGCCGCCGGGAAAGCGACGGCGGACTGTGCAATGCGGCCTGATGCCCGTCAAGCGAGACGGGTATCGAGGCATCTGAACGGAGCGTAGGTCATCGCTCTTCAACCCAGTCATTTGAAGTCTGCAGATCGACTCCGCCTTTAGCGCACTGCCAATGAGAAATCGCTTTTCGTTACTTATTCGACGCTTGTCCCTTTGTTCGGTGCTCTCGCTTGGCGCTTGTGCATTTGCGCCGGGGATGAGTTTCGACCCGCACAGGCCGATCGACCCGGACAACCCGTCATCGGTGCCGGTGATTACGCCGATTACGTTCAAGCTGATCGAGCAGGAATCGTCGGCGCGCAAGCAAGCGATCGCGGCGGACACCAGCTACGCGTCGTTGATCGGACCGGCTCCCGCATACCGGATCGGACCGCAGGACGTGCTGTCGATCATCGTCTGGGATCACCCCGAACTCGTGATGCCGAATCTGAGTTACGCGATCGGTACGGATTCCAGTGCTTCGCCGCCGAATGTCGGAATGACCGCGCAAAGTCTGCCGGGCTTCGTCGTCAGTAAAGACGGCTATGTGCAGTTCCCGTATGTGAAGAAGATCAGGGCGAGTGGACTTACCGAACTTCAGCTTCAGCAGGAACTGATCGATCGCCTGAAACAGGACATCAATGATCCGCAGATCACCGTGCGTGTGGTCGGCTATCGGAGTCAGAAAGCGTATATCGATGGCGAGGTTCGCCTACCGGGCGTCAAGCAGATCACCGACGTGCCGATGACGCTCGCGGAGATGCTGAATCAGGCAAGCGGCGTAGCGGCGACGGGTGATCTGAGCCGAATCGAATTGACCCGCGGTGGCGTCACGCATCTGATCGACATTCCTGAAATGCTCAGTCGCGGGCTCAATCCCAAGGACATTGCAATTCACGATCAGGACTCGATTCGCGTTCCGCCGCTGGCCGAGCATCGGGTCGTGGTGTCCGGCGAAGTCGTCAAGCCGGGGCCTGTCGTGTTCAGGACGAACGGTCGCCTGACGTTGAGTGACGCGCTCGGCGACGCGGGTGGAGTGAGTCAGTTGAGTGCGGACGCAAGTGAAATCTATGTGGTGCGCGCCAAGTCGGACGACGGAATGCCGAAAATTTTCCACCTCGACAGCAAATCACCGGCGGGAATGGTACTTGCCGCAGACTTTGAAATGAAGCCGGACGACGTTGTGTATGTCGATGCGCCTGGCGTGATCCGATGGTATCGGGTCGTGACGCCGCTGGTGGGCAGCGCGACCGGCGCGTATTACCTGCAACGTACGGCATCGGGTAACTGAATATGGTCCAGTCGCTACTGGTGGTCTGCATCGGCAACATCTGTCGAAGTCCGATGGCCGAGGGAATTTTGCGCGCGCGCTTGCGCGATGTTCGGGTGGAGTCGGCCGGGCTCGGCGCGCTTATCGGCCACCCCGCCGATGCACACGCTTGCGAGTTGATGCGCGAGCGCGGCATCACGATCGACGATCACCGCGCGCGGCCGCTCACGGCGCCGCTGTGCACGCGCTCGGATGTGATCTTCGTGATGGACGCAAAGCAGAAGCAGAGTGTGGTCAATCGCTATCCGGTCACGCGAGGGAAAGTTTTCCGGTTGGGCGAATTCGTCGATCAGGATATTTTCGATCCGTACGGAGGCGATCGTGCGGATTTTCAGGCGTGTCTCGGCCTGATCGACCGCGCGATCGAAGACTGGATCGAGCGGCTCAAAGTCGTGGCTTAACCGAGCGGATGTCTGTGCCGCATGTTCGTCCCTTCGCTACCTTGGCAGCTATTTGATGACGCAAACTAATTTGCCTCCTGCGGGCGCACCCGATAGCGAGGAAGAGCTGGATTTCGTGACGATCCTCGACGTGCTGATCGAAAGCCGCTGGCTGATCGGCATGGTCGCGGTCTTCTTCGTGGTGGCCGGCGCGCTTTACGCGTTTCTGAGCAATCCGGTGTATGAAGCCGATCTGCTGATCCAGGTGGAGGACAGCCCGGAAAGCTCCGCGGAAAAGGGCTTGCTGGGCGATGTGTCGTCGTTGTTCGACGTGAAATCGACGGCCGCCGCCGAAAGCCAGATTCTCGCGTCGCGCCTCGTCGTCACGCGCGCGGTCGACAATCTCAAACTGTATATCGACGCTCAGCCACGCTATTTCCCGTTGATCGGAAACTGGATAGCGCGTCGCAACCATCAGCTCTCTACGCCAGGCCTGTTCGGTATGGGTGGCTATGCGTGGGGGGATGAACGTATCGACGTCGCGCAGTTCGATGTGCCGGCGTCGATCGAAGATGACAAGTTCCGCCTGACCTTGATCGATGCGGCGCGCTACCGTCTGAGCGGCGACGATCTCAACGAGCCGTTTATCGGCCGGGTGGGCAAACTCGAATCGATACCGTCGTGTTGCGGCGCCATATCGTTGTGGGTGAAATCCGTTCATGCCGAGCCGGGGACGCAATTCGTGCTTCGACGCCATTCGCGGATGAAGAGCATTACCGACTTGCAGACCAATCTCGACGTCGAAGAGAAGGTGAAGCAGTCGGGTGTATTGATCGCGAGTCTGCTAGATACCGACCCGGTGCGCGTCGCGGCGGAGTTGAATGCCGTCGGTGACCAGTACATCCGGCAGAACGTTGACCGGAAGTCCGCGGAAGCCGCGCAGTCTCTGGAGTTTCTGAACTCGCAACTGCCTGTGATCAAACAGCGGCTCGACGTAGCGCAGGAACGCTATACGGCGGCACGCAATAAACTCGGCAGCATCGACCTGACCGAAGAGGCGAAGGTCGTATTGCAGCAGTCCGTCGATGCCAAGACGAAGTTGCTCGAACTCGAAGAGCAACGCGAAGGTCTGGCAGCGCGTTTCAATGCTCATCACCCGGCCATTCGCACCATTGACTCGCAGATTGCGACATTGCGCCAATACAGCGACGCGGCAACGTCGAGGATCAAGCAGTTGCCCGATGTTCAGCAGCAGATCGTGCAATTGCAACTCGACGTTCAGGTGAATACGGATCTGTACACGTCGCTGCTGAACAACTTCCAGCAATTGCAGCTCGTCAAGGCAGGCAAAACGGGCAATGTGCGCCTCGTCGATACGGCGGCCATTCCGGAGAAGCCTGTCAAGCCGAAGAAGATCATCATTCTTGGCGGTTCGCTGGTTGTCGGCCTGTTTAGCGGTGCGGTAGTCGCGTTCATCCGCAACATGCTGTTCCGCGGCGTCAGCGATCCGACCGAAATGGAGCGCCGCACGGGCTTGCATGTGTACGCGACGGTGCCGCTGAGCAAACGCCAACTGGAGCTGAGTCGCGCCGCGAATGACAAGAAAGCGGGCATCCATGTGCTGGCTGCGGATTCACCTCGCGATCCGTCTATCGAGAGCCTGCGCAGCCTGCGTACCGCGTTGCAGTTTGCCATGGTCAATGCGCGCAACAACGTCGTGCTGTTGACCGGACCAGCGCCGGGCGTCGGCAAGTCTTTCGTGTCGGTCAATTTCGCGGCAGTGCTCGCAGCAGGCGGCAAGAAAGTGCTGCTGATCGACGGCGACTTGCGCAAGGGGCATTTGCACCAATCGTTCGGACATGAACGCGGATTTGGCTTTTCGGAACTGGTGTCGGGATTGGCGACGCTCGATCAGGTACTACGCCGCGACCTGGTTCCGCAACTGGATTTCGTTTCGACTGGAACGCTGCCGAAAAATCCCGCGGAACTGTTGTTGGGCGAACGAGTGGGGACGTGTTTCGACGAACTGTCGAAGCGATACGACGTCGTGCTGATCGACACGGCGCCGGTACTCGCGGCAGCGGACGCTGGCATTCTCGCGCCGAATGCGGGCACCGTGTTCCTCGTCGCTCGTGCGGCGGTTACGAAAGCGGGCGAGATCACCGAGGCGATCAAGCGCCTTGCGCAGAACGGCGTCGAGGCGAACGGCGTGCTGTTCAACGGCCTGAATCTGGCGCACGCGCGGTATGGCTATGGTTCCAAATATGGCTCATATCGCTACTCCGCCTATGAATATGGCGACGAGGTACGCGGCTAGCGCGAACGGTGTTCGGGTATTGCGTGCATGGCGGTCGGTGTCGACCGGCCTAACTCTTTCTGACGTGGATGTGAATGATGAACAAGCAGGATCGGGTAGTCGAAATTGCCGGCTCGGTGACGGTGTCGAACCGCTTGCCGTTTGTACTGTTCGGCGGCATCAATGTTCTCGAAGATCTCGACTCGACATTGCATGCTTGCCGCCACTATGTGAATACGACGACGAAGCTGAACATTCCATTCGTGTTCAAGGCGTCGTTCGATAAGGCGAATCGTTCGTCGATCCACTCCTATCGTGGAGTCGGTATCGAAGAAGGTTTGAGGATTTTCGAAGCGGTCAAACGGGAGTTCGGCGTGCCGGTCATTACCGACGTGCACGAGCCCGAGCAGGCCGCTCGTGTTGCGGAAGTCGTCGACGTGCTGCAGGTACCGGCATTTCTGGCGCGGCAGACAGACCTCGTGGTCGCGATTGCGAAGACGGGGCGCGTCATCAACATCAAGAAGCCGCAATTCACGAGTCCCACGCAGGTCGCGCACATCGTCGGCAAATGCCGTGAAGCGGGTAACGACAACGTCATTCTGTGCGAACGCGGCAGTTCGTTTGGCTACGACAACCTGGTGGTCGACATGCTCGGCTTCCGGCAGATGATCGACGCGTCGGATGGCGCACCGGTGATCTTCGATGTCACGCATAGTCTGCAATACCGTGATCCAGGCGGTGCAGCGTCGGCTGGCCGGCGCCACCAGGTTGTCGAGCTTGCGCGCGCCGGTCTCGCGATCGGGCTCGGCGGTCTGTTTCTCGAAGCGCATGAAGACCCGGATCGCGCGCGCTGCGATGGCCCGAGCGCGCTTCCGCTCGCGATGCTCGAGCCATTTCTGCGGCAAATGAAGGATCTCGACGATCTGATCAAAAGCTTCCCCACATTGGATATTCAATGAGCCCGCGAAGAACGTATCGGGGAAATGTCCGCCTCGTGCTATTCGACGTCGACGGTGTACTCACCGATGGCTCACTGCATTTCACTAGCGACGGCGAGTTCATCAAGTCATTCAATGTGCGCGATGGTGTGGCAATCGGCCTGCTGCACGAATACGGCATAGCGAGCGGCATCCTGTCTGGCAGATCGAGTGCGTCGCTGACGCGGCGCGCCAAGGAACTCGGCTTCGACGTGGTGGTGACAGGCAGCAGCGACAAGCTGTCCGCGTATGAAGCGATCAAACAGCAGCGAGGACTGATCGACGAGCAGATTGCCTACGTTGGCGACGATGTCATCGATCTGCCGGTGATGTTGCGCGTGGGGCGCGCATTCGCGCCCGGCGACGCGCACGTGCTTGCGTTGCGTTATGCCGATCACGTCACGCGCGCACGCGGTGGTCACGGCGTGGCCCGGGAAGTGGCGGAAAACGTGCTGCTCGCCGATGGAATGACACTCGACGAGATCTACAGGGCGTTTTCGAGCGGGGAGGTGCGCAGTGCAATCGTTCAGTAAGCGAGGCTCGATTCACGTCGTGATTCCGGCGCGCTTCGGGTCGAGCCGCTTGCCCGGCAAGCCGCTGATCGATCTGGCCGGCGTGCCGATGATCGTGCGCGTCTATCAGGTTGTGCGGGCGGCATTGAGCGCGACGGTGAACATCGTCGTTGCGACCGACGACGAGCGGATCGTCGAACGTCTCGAAGCCGATGGAATCCCCGTTCGGCTGACCGATCCCGGCCATCAGTCGGGAACCGAGCGGTGCGCGCAAGTCGCGCGCGAGCTTGGTTGGAGTCCCACGGATCTGATCGTCAATGTGCAGGGTGACGAGCCGCTGGTGCCGCAGGCGTTGCTCGCGTCGTTCGTGCAGTTTTGCATGGACACGCAGCCGCTCGATATGGCGACCGTTGCAGTGCCGCTGACTGACGCGGCTCATTTGACCGATCCGAGCGTCGTCAAATTGACGGTGGCTGCCACGGGGCACGCGATCGTGTTTTCGCGTTCGGCGATTCCGTTTTACCGGGATGTGCCGCGAGATGCTTGGCCGTTGTTCGCGTACTTGAGGCATGTCGGTATCTACGCATATCGATGCTCGGCGTTATTCCGGCTGACTGCCGCACCCGCGTGCGAGTTGGAGGAGATCGAACGGCTCGAACAACTGCGCGCGATCTGGCTGGGCATGCCGATCCGGGTATTCAGGTGGCCGGAGTCGCCGCCGCCCGGTGTCGATACGCAGGAGGACGTGGCGCGGGTCAGGGAAATACTCTTCGTGAATACCTTGGGAAGATCATGACGTCTGTCGATTACATGTCATCGGCGAAGCGGGTTTTCGCGTTGGAGTCGAATGCGGTCGCCGCGCTCGCCGCACGTCTCGACGATGATTACGGGCAAGCCGTCGCGCGCATTCTCGACACACGCGGGCGCGTGATTGTGTGTGGAATGGGCAAGTCGGGCATCGTCGGCAGAAAAATTGCGGCGACGCTCGCGAGTACCGGCACGCCTGCTTTCTTTATGCATCCGGGTGAGGCCTATCACGGTGATCTAGGCATGGTCACCAGCGACGATGTGTTTCTGGCCATTTCGAATTCGGGTGAAACACACGAGGTCGTGCAACTGCTGCCGTTTCTGCGCGGCAACCTGAACTTCGTCATCGCAATGACCGGCAATCGTGGCTCGACGCTGGCGCGCGCCGCGCATTGTCATCTGGATATCGGTGTCGAGAAAGAGGCGTGTCCGCTTCAGCTTGCACCCACCGCGTCGACCACGGCGACGCTGGCAATGGGTGATGCGCTCGCCGTCACGTTGATGGAAGCGCGCGATTTCAAGCCGGAGGGATTCGCGCGCTTTCATCCTGGCGGATCGCTTGGACGGCGTTTGCTGAGCACCGTGGGCGACGAAATGGCGAGCAGCGAACTGCCGTTCGTCACTCCCGGCGCGAAGGTCATGGAAATCGTCAGCGAGATGACGCGCGGCAGTCTTGGGATTGCGATCGTTTGTGATGAAACCTGCACGGGTCTGATTACGGACGGCGACGTGCGCCGCCTGATCGAGGCTCACGGCCCGCATGCGTTCGATAAGAGCGCGCGCGACTTCATGTCGAAAGATCCCACGATGGTTTCGCCCGCGACGCGCGTCGGCGATGCGTTGGCCTTACTCGATGAACGGCGCATTACGTCGTTGCTGGTAGCAGAGAGCGGTCGCATCGTCGGCGTTTTCAAAAAGTAGTTTCCGCAAGCAGTTGGCGAATGTCTGAATGCGCCAACGATATGGCTGACGGGCAAATAGTCGTCCTTTTACGATGCAGCGCGTAAGAATCATTAACCAAGAGAACTTCAATGATCCTGGTAACGGGTGGTGCTGGCTTTATCGGCGCAAATTTTGTCATCGACTGGCTTGCCGGTCACGATGAGCCGGTACTCAACGTCGACAAGCTGACCTATGCCGGCAACTACGGCACGTTGCAGGCACTGCGCGACGATCCTCGTCATGTGTTCGTGTGCGAAGATATCGGCAATCGCGCGGCGATGAGCGCTATCTTCGAGCGATATCGGCCGCGTGCCGTCGTGCATTTCGCGGCGGAAAGCCATGTCGATCGTTCGATCGACGAGCCGCGCGAATTTATCGATGCCAACGTGACCGGCACCAGCGAGCTGGTCGATGTTGCTCGGCTCTATTGGGAGCGCTTGAGTGGCGCCGAGCATCGGGAGTTTCGCTTTCTGCATGTGTCCACCGACGAGGTGTACGGCTCCCTGTCAGTCGTCGATCCCGCATTTACGGAGACCACGCCGTACGCGCCGAATAGTCCCTACGCAGCATCTAAAGCCAGTTCGGACCATATCGTGCGTGCGTATCACCACACCTATGGTCTACCCACGCTAACGACGAATTGCTCGAATAACTACGGGCCCTACCAGTTCCCGGAAAAGCTGATTCCGTTGATGATTCAGCGCGCACTGACGGGTGACGAACTACCTGTGTACGGCGATGGCCGCAACGTGCGCGACTGGTTGTATGTGGGCGATCATTGCGACGCAATCCGCACTGTATTGGCGCGCGGCGTACCGGGGCAGACCTATAACGTTGGCGGCAACAACGAAAAGACCAATGTCGAAGTCGTGCATTTCATCTGCGATCTTCTCGATGCGATAAAGCCGCGCGAGAACGGCAGCTACCGCGAGCAGATCAGGTTCGTCACCGACCGTAAAGGGCATGACCGGCGTTATGCGATCAACGCAATGAAATTGCGCCGTGAATTCGGCTGGGTACCTCGCGAAACCTTCCCGAGTGGTTTGGAGAAAACGGTTCGGTGGTACATCGAAAACGGCGCATGGCTGGAAGACATTCGTTCCGGCGCATATCGCCGCTGGAATCCGCAAAGCGCACTGAAGAGAGCATGAACGATGGACGCAAGCCGAAAGGGCATTATTCTCGCGGGCGGATCCGGTACGCGGCTGTACCCGATTACGCGCGTGATCTCCAAGCAGATGCTGCCGATTTACGACAAGCCGATGATTTACTATCCGCTGTCCACGTTGATGATGTCGGGCATCCGCGAGGTACTGCTGATCTCGACGCCGGACGACACGCCGCGGTTCGCGGCGATGCTCGGCGACGGCGCGCAATGGGGCATGCAGATTTCGTATGCTGTGCAGCAGTCGCCTGACGGGCTTGCGCAGGCATTCGTCATCGGCCGGGAATTCGTCGGTGGAAAGCCATCGGCGCTGATTCTGGGCGATAACATTTTCTACGGCGCCGACCTGGGCGCGCATCTGGGCAATGCGCATTCGAGAGCGAAGGGCGCGACGATCTTCGGTTATCACGTACACGACCCACAGCGTTATGGCGTCGTGGAGACCGATACGTGGGGAAGGGTATTGTCGATCGAAGAGAAGCCTGCGAAGCCGCGTTCGAACTTTGCGGTAACAGGTCTCTATTTCTATGACGGCGACGTCTGCGATATTGCCGCCGATATCCGACCGTCCGCACGCGGCGAACTGGAAATCACCGATGTGAACCAGCATTACCTCGAACGCGAAGCACTTCATCTGGAGACGTTGGGCAGAGGCTTCGCTTGGTTCGATACGGGCACGCACGAATCGCTGATCAACGCGGCGACTTTTATTGCAACGCTGCAGCAGAGGCAGGGCCTGCTCGTTGCCAGCCCCGAGGAAATCGCATTCCGGCGCGGCTGGATCGATGGGGGACAACTGGCTCGCCTCGCCGCGCCGCTGCAAAAGACCGGCTATGGCCGGTATCTGTCTTCGCTTATTTCGACGATCGATTCATGACCATTCAAGTTCAACATACCGCGATTGCCGATGTAAAAATCATCGAGCCGCGCGTGTTCGGCGATGCGCGTGGCGCGTTCCTGGAAACATTCAACCAGACCGAATTCGAAGCGAAGGTGGCGCGCGGCTATACGTTCGTGCAGGACAACCACTCGGTGTCGATGCGCAATGTGCTGCGCGGTCTGCACTATCAGATCCAGCATCCGCAGGGAAAACTGGTGCGGGTAGTCGTGGGCGAGGTGTTCGATGTTGCAGTCGATTTGCGGCGCTGGTCTCCTACTTTCGGGCGCTGGGTAGGTGTGCGGTTGTCCGCGGCGAACCGCCGGCAGTTATGGATTCCGCCGGGTTTTGCGCATGGCTTCGTGGTTTTGTCGGATGTCGCCGAGTTCCTTTATAAAACCACGGCTCTCTGGCACCCCGAACACGAGCGCACGCTGCTGTGGAACGATCCAGACGTGGCCGTCGAGTGGGAATTCAGTGGCGAACCGCTGGTCTCATCGAAAGATGCCGTGGGTAGCCGCTTTAACGAGGCCGAGGTTTTCTGATGAGAATCGCAATCACCGGTGTGCGCGGACAGCTCGGCTGGGAGCTGGTACGTTCGCTTTCACCACTGGGAGAAGTGATCCGCTGGGACCGCGAGATTGCGGATCTCAGCAGGCCCGTGTTGCTCGACGGCTTGCTCAGGTATTACCAGCCGGACGTGATCGTCAACGCCGCGGCCTACACGGCGGTGGATAAAGCGGAAGACGATCGTGTCACCGCGCGGCTCGTCAATACCGAGTCGGTCGACGTGATGGCTCGCGCGGCGAAACGAACCGGTGCATTGCTGATTCATTTCTCTACCGACTACGTATTCGACGGAAAGTCGGCGGAACCGTATTCGGAAGATTGCGACACGTCGCCGTTGAATGTGTACGGCGCAACCAAGCGCGACGGCGAACTCGCGGTCATCGCGTCCGAATGCGATCACCTGATTTTCCGCACTTCCTGGGTGTATGCGACACGCGGCGCCAACTTCATGCTGACGATGCTGCGGCTTGCGCAAGAGCGCGAACTGCTAAAGATCGTCGACGATCAGATTGGTGCACCGACGCCGGCCACGATGTTGGCCAATTCGACCGCTCATGCCATTTCGCAAGCGATGTGCGAGCGTCGCGAAGGACGTTTCAAAAGCGGACTGTTTCATTTGACCGCGCACGGCGTAACGAGCTGGCACGGCTACGCGTCCGCGATCATCGACTATGCGCGCAATCTGGCGCCGTCGGGCCGCGTTCGCGTCAAACACATCGAGGCCGTGCCCAGCGAAGCGTTTCCGACGCGAGCGGCCCGGCCGCGCAATTCCGCGCTCAATAACGATCGCTTTGGCGAGCGCTTTGGACTGATGCGTCCGCACTGGTGGGACGCGCTTGCTCAAACGCTGGATGAGCGGTTCGAGCGTCGCGCCTGATCATTCTTCGGGATTGCTCGACCACTGCGGCATGCGTTAAGAGTTCGTACGTGAACCCTGTTTGCTGATCCTGTATTCGGTCGGCGTGGTAAGCAGATGTTTGCGGAACAGCTTGGCGAGCCGACCACCACTGCCAATGCCACAACGACGGGCAATCTTATCGACGGGCAGGCTTGTCTTCGCGAGAAGACGGCAACTCATGTCGAGTCGCGAATGGAGCAGGTACTCGGATGGCGTTACGCCCATCTCGCTCTTGAAGCGCCGCAGAAAATTCCGCTCGCTCATTACCGCGACCTGCGCGGCGTCGTCGATCGAAATGGCGCGCGCGCAGTTCGCCTCCAGCCACTGCGCGGAGGCCTGAATCTTGTCGCTGACGTGCGAAGCGGTTTTGGTGCGCAACGTCGCGCTGAATTGCGTATCGCCCTGGGGCGCGACCCAGTCGGCCACCTGTTGAGCGACTTCCTGCCCGAGATCGTCGCCGACGATACGCAATGCGGTACGCAGCGGATTGGGCCAATCGACGAAGGGGCGCGTCGGAAATGTACTGGCCGCGCGGCTGTCGTCAGCGCGAGTGCCGTTGACGTTTGAATAACCCGATGCTTCGAGCAGAAGGCGTCCCTCCGCGATCGGATGGACAATGCCGCTTTTTGGAAACACGTAGCGAAGCCATACGGTCAGGCGGGCGTCGCGGAATGCGTGCGTTGCGCCGGCGCCGCCGGCAATGAATAGCGCGTGAAAGTGATCGTCGCGCGCACGCGACTCGACGCTTTCGGTCCATATGAATACCGAGGATGAACTGGCGACACGTCCGCCGGAAGCAGATAGCAGCGATACTTCATAGCGTGTTCGACGCGACGCGCGCGTGTCATCCAGTGCATTTGCCGACTGGAATATTTCAATGACGGAAGCAACATCCGGCAGAGCAAATCCATTAAACAAGGCTATGCCGATATGCTTTATATAAGGGGTTTCTGGCAAAGCGGATGTTTGAGGTACATTCTTATGCTTCACGTTGCAAAGAATCTCCATCGTACTTCCCCGGTAATGAGTGGCTTGCCGGCTATCTCTAGGCCGCTATTATTGTTTGAACGAATGCTACATAAGGTTGCTGCAATGCATTAATTACTGGCCGAATTTGCCAAGGTGTTGGCTAAAATCACCAAATTGGTGCTGTCGTGCCAAGCGGGGCGCTATTAAGTGATAGATGATTTTCGATTAAATATCGATATGGTGGATTTTTATTTGAATCGTTATTTCCATATTTTTTTTGGAATTAATAATTGGTTGTTAATTAAATAAAAATTGGCATATCTTTGAGTTGAAAATTTCAGCGTAAAAAATCAGGATATTTGTCTTTAATGACAAAACGGTTGTCATCGGATTGAATGGGAAATGCCGCGCGCGGCAGGCGGATTCCAGCATGTTGCGAATGTCGCGAAGAAGCGAGCGATATTCGTCCGTAGAGATGAACGGTGAGCTTAAGCGATGGTGTGAGACAGCCCCAGCCTGATCGTCACAAGTCCGGTTTTGTCGTATTCGAATAGACGCGATTTCACTCTCAGAACGCCGTCGAATCCCAGATCGTCGATCTTCATGGTCACGTTGTCGCCGACCAGCGGAAGGTATTGAGCGGCGCTCTTGCCGGTGGTGCGGTACGTGCCGAAGCCAGTGGTGTACTCGAACACATAGGTCACTTCTTCGTTCATGTGCGCTCCGCTGATGCGTATTCCGTTTAGCCGCGTGACTGGAACCCGTTTGCGATGAAGGAAAAAAAAGATCCTGCCGCTCCGAAGGAGCGGCAGGTTAAAAATCGAGGGGGGTTCGGGGTGTCGGAGAGACGCGCCCCTCGAAAGGCCAAGCGGAGTGTAGTCGCTTAAGCGGAATGCCGAAGGAGGGCGGCGGATTCGGTCAAGCTGTTGACCGAACATGACACGAGATGAATTGCGCCTGTTTTGCGGCCTGTTTTGCAGGCTGTCTCGCGGTATGAATCGAGCGGCAGCGCTCGGGTAATAAGCGAACTGCAAATCATGGGTGAAGGGATCAAAGCACTCGGCCGCGCTGTGGAAAAGCCATTTCGTTATCCCAGCGATCGTTGCACTGTCAGAAAGAAGTCCATCCTCAGCTTGCCCACGGGCAAACAAAGATGGCGCTCCATTTCGGCTCGCCTGCGCGGCGCACGACATCATCAGCACGCGATAACGACATACCCATCGCCCGTCAACCTGACAAATCCATATCAATCGTCCTTCAGTTCAATATCCGCACAACAGCCATTGAGTTTACGAAATTGGCTTGCTAGTATCCCACGTGATGCAATCAGTTGATTGTTCCGGTTTCTAATTAAACCGTGCTGATGCCGTAGCTTGCCGTTTTTTCCAATCGCCAGATTTGACTGTGGATTCAGGACTAACGATGGCTCTTTCCCTCTCGCTCGCAGCACGTGTCACCGAATTGAAGCCGTCGGCCACCGTCGAAATGACGGAGCGCCTGCGTGCCGCGCGCGCCGCGGGACGCAGAATACTGAGCCTGTCGAGCGGCGATCCTAATATAGAAACCGACGAGCGGATTATCGATGCCGCTGAACGCGCGATGCGGGCCGGCGACACGCACTATGGTCCCGCGGCTGGAATGCCCGCGCTGCGCGAGGCCATCGTCGAGCGAGAACGGCGCAGCTCGGGCGCGCTTTATAAAGAGAGCGACATTCTGATTACGCCGGGCGGCAAGTTCGCGCTGCTGGCGGCGCTGATGGGCACTGTTTCGCCGGGCGACGAGGTCATCGTTCCAGAGCCGGGCTGGGTCAGCTACGGACCCTGCGTCAAACTGTGCGGCGGTACCCCGGTGATCGTACCGATGCTCGACCGGATCGACCGCGCGGTGATCGAACGCGCCATCACGCCGCGCACCAAGGCGATCATTGTCAATTCACCGGTTAATCCTAGCGGCCGCGTACTGCCGCAGGACGAGATCGACACCGTGCTGGAACTGGCCGAGCGGCACAACCTCGCGGTGGTATTCGATCAGGTGTATTCGGATTTGCTGCATGAGGGCGATTTCGCCTATCCGCAGGCTACCGAAATGGGCCGCGCGCGTACGTTCGTGGTCGACAGTTTCTCGAAGACATTCGGCATGACCGGCTGGCGACTCGGTTATCTGGCCACGCCAACGGGCATGGCAAAAACGATTCAGCGCTTTATCCAGCACTCGATCTATTGCGTGCCGGGTTTTATCCAGGCGGCCGGACTCGAGGCACTCGGACTCTATGATGAACTGGTGCCTGTCTATCGCGAGCGCTTTCGCGCGCGGCAGTTGCGTGTGGCCGCGAGTCTCGATCGTATCGACGGTATCGAATGCAGCGCGCCGCGCGCCAGCTTTTACCTGTTTCCGCGCGTAGCCATCGATGACAGCGCGCTTGCCAGTGCGTGGCTCGACAAGCTCGACGTGTCGTCGCTGCCGGGTTCCGCATTTGGCGCGGCGGGTGCGGGACATCTTCGCTTATCGGTGTCGTCGAGCGACGCGGACATCGATGAAGCGCTCGAACGAATCGCGAGATTCGGCTGCGGCTTATAACCGGTCCGACTGACGCAGTTCATTCAAGCAGTTCATCGAAGCAGGGCGCGGCCAATAACGCGCCGATAAGGGAAATACAAGAGGCCAATCCGGCTCGCTTACACTGATTCATCTACCTGGTTTGGTCAGCCAGCCTACTGACCTGATTGATTTCTCGTCGAGGAACACGATGAATTTGAGCCATGTATGGCCGAGGGCCGCGCGAATCCTGATGTTGAGTCTGGCGATGCTGGTGAGCGCGGCGCCGTTGTCGACGGCTCATGCGCAGGTGACGGATGGCGTCGCGCTGGTCAAGCAGCGCGGAAAACTACTGGCGGGCGTCAAATACGACACGCCGCCATTCGGCTTTCTCGACGACAACAATCAGCCGACCGGTTTCGATCTCGACATCGTGCGGCTCGTTGCAAAGCGTCTGGGTGTGCCGGTCGAATTCGTCAAAGTGACGTCGCCCACGCGCATTCCGGTACTGGTAAGCGGCAATGTCGACCTCGTCGCCGCGTCGATGACGCGCACGCCCGAGCGCGCGAAGGTGATCGATTTCAGTATCACCTACTATGTCGGTCATCAATCGCTGCTGGTCCCGAAGGACAGTACGATCAAGGGACCGCAGGATTTGCAGGGCAAGCGCGTGACCGTGCAGCAGGCCACCACGCTCGAACAGACGATCGCCAAAGTCGCACCGGGCGCGCAGGCGATGAGCTTCAAGGATTACAACAGCGCGTGGCTGGCACTTGCACAAGGCCGCGCGGATGCGCTGACCGGCAGCGAATACATCTTGCGCGCCTTCATGAAGAACAATCCGAACTTCAAGATCGTCGGGCAGCCGTTCAGCTCCGAGCCGTTTGCGATCGGTGTGCGCAAGGGTAATACCGCGCTGCTGACGCAGATCAACGGCGCATTGAACGATGCGTGGAAGAGCGGCGAATATCAGAAGATCTACCAGAAGTGGTTTGGATTCGCGCCGACCGTTGCCGTGGGTTCGGATAATTAACCCGTGATCGTGCGCACAGCCGGCGGTTATTTCGCATCGTTCGAAGAAATGGGCCACCCGTGAATTATTCGTTCGATTGGAGCGCGCTGTGGGAGCACCGTGACCTGATCGTCAGCGGTTTCGTCACCACGGTCGAACTGGCGTCGATCTCGCTGATACTGGCGACGCTGATTGGTGTAGTGATCGGTACTTGCGGTGCCACTGGCGCTCGCGGTTTGCGTGCGCTGGCCATCGGCTGGGTCGAGCTGATACGCAGCATACCGCTGCTGATCCACATGTACATCTGGTACATGGCGCTCGCGATGCTGAAGTTACCGGCCTTTGCGTGCGCGACGCTTGCGCTTTCGATCTATTCGTCCGCCTATGTTGCCGAAGTCGTGCGAGCCGGCATTCTCGGTTTGCCGGCCGGTCAGGCGAAAGCGGGATTGGCCTGCGGCCTCACGGAGTTCCAGACGCTACGTCTGATCGTTTATCCGCAGGTGTTGCGCCGCATTCTGCCGTCGCTGGCGAGCGTTTTTTCGCAACTGATCAAGGACTCGTCGTTGGCTTCCGTGATTGCGGTCGCCGACATCACGTACCAGGCTGGCGCGCTCGATGGTCTGACGTTTCGCACCTTCGAGGTCTATACGATGACGCTCGTGCTTTATCTGGTGCTGGTCAGCATCGTCAATCGCTTGCTCGGCATGCTGGTCGGTGCGTCGATACGCTCATCGGCGTCTGCGTCGACGGCAAAACCTTCGAAGGGGCTGCGCGATGCATAGCGTGCTCGTCACGAATAGTCATTTCTTTGCCGCGGGACTGCTGGCGACACTGCAAATCTCGGCTATTTCGATCGTATGCGGCACGGCGATCGGCGTAGTCGTGGCGCTGCTGCGCTATTTGCACGTGCCGGTCGTCGCGCGGGTTTGCGCGCTATATGTCGAATTGATGCAAGGCGCGCCGCTGCTGGTCGTGTTGCTGTTCTGCTATTTCGCGCTGCCCGCGCTGCTCGCCTACAAGACTTCCGCGTACTGGGCGAGTGTGCTGTCGTTCTCGATCTTTATCGGCGCTTATCTGTCCGAGGACATTCGTTCCGGCTTGAGATCGGTCAACCCCAAACTCATTCAGGCGGGGCTCGCCAGTGGTCTCACGTATTTGCAGGTGCTGCGCCTGATCGTGTTGCCTATCGGCGTACGTTCGGTGATTCCGCCGATCATTAGCCAATACGTGCGGCTGATCAAGTTCACGTCGGTGGCGTCGATCATCAATGTGCAGGAATTGACCGGCAATGCGCTGCTCGTCAATGCGCGCGTGTTCGAGCCCGCGCTGATTCTCGGCTTCGTCGCCGTTGTCTATCTGGTTGTCTGCCAGGCGGTCTCGTTGTTCGGTCGCTGGCTGAGTGCGCGTTTCGCGGTACGGACCTGAGCGATTGAATATGATGTGCAATGACGCGTTGAACCACGAAGAACCCTTGGTGAATCCTTCTGCTCCAGCGGAAACCTCCGCCGCGCCCACTATGATCGAGATTCGCAACGTATCGAAATCGTATGGCGACATACCCATCCTGCAGGATTGCTCGCTGTCGGTTAAACGCGGTGAAGTGGTCGTGATTTGCGGGCCGTCCGGTTCCGGCAAAAGCACGTTGATAAAGTGTGTGAACGGGTTGGAGC
The DNA here is from genome assembly GCF_021390495.1 of Paraburkholderia sp. ZP32-5. Lineage (NCBI taxonomy): Bacteria > Pseudomonadati > Pseudomonadota > Betaproteobacteria > Burkholderiales > Burkholderiaceae > Paraburkholderia > Paraburkholderia sp. ZP32-5. The sequence goes on from NZ_JAJEJP010000003.1 coordinate 662,809, forward strand.
CGTATCAGTCGGGCAGTATCAAAGTGGCCGGCACGGAAGTCGGTGCGCGGAATACGAACTTGCCCAAACTGCGCGCCAAAGTCGGCATGGTGTTCCAGAGCTTCGAGCTTTATCCGCACCTGTCGGTACTCGATAACGTGATGCTGGCGCAAATCCATGTACTGCGCCGCTCGCGCGAAGAAGCACGCAATCGTGCGATGGCGCTGTTGACGCGGGTCGGGCTGGCCGAGCGCGCGCACAGAATGCCGGTGGATTTGTCCGGCGGTCAGCAGCAACGGGTAGCAATTGCACGTACGCTTGCGCTCGATCCGGACGCGATGCTGCTCGACGAGCCGACATCCGCGCTCGATCCCGAGATGGTCAGCGAAGTACTGGACGTGATTACCGCGCTCGCTCGCGACGGCATGACGATGATGGTCGTCACGCACGAAATGGGATTCGCGCGCCGTGTCGCCGATCGGGTGATCTTCATGGATCACGGGCGCGTGGTCGAAGATGCGCCGAAGGAGGCATTTTTTGCCGCGCCCGCGAGCCCGCGCGCGAGAGAGTTCCTGGCCAGGATTCTGGCTCACTGAAGCCGGATCGGCGGAACACTCCATTGAAACTTGCCGACAGTCGGTCACTGCCAATAACATCACGCGCGCAATAGTCCCGGCATCCTGTTGTTTCGTCACAGACTGGATATAACCGGATTTTCTTATTGGGCAGCAGCCCTTTGTTCGATGATTGTCAACGGTCCTTAGCCAGGATGGTTCTTCCCATGCGCAAACCTGAAGCCGCGACTGTCGACCGGATAGTTGCCGTGGCGGAAAAAATGTTTGCCGAGTACGGCTACCGGGGCGTGTCGTTACGCGCGGTCATGCGTGAGTGCGGCGTGAACGCGGCCGCCATTCACTATCATTTCGGTTCGAAAGAAGCGTTGCTCGAAGAGATCTTCGTGCGGCGCGCCGGTGCGCTCAATTCCGCTCGTCTGCGGCTTCTCGATAGCTGCATGCAGAGCGAAAGCGCGGATAGCGGCGAGCATCTCGAGTTGATTCTGCATGCGTTTTTAAGCCCGGCTTTTTCATTGCCGGATGGTGATGAGGGTGTGCGGCGCTTTACCCGCCTGCGTTCCGTTATCGCGCACGAGAATGCCGAACTGTCGCAGCAACTGGTCAGCCGCCACTTCAACGAAACGAGCGGTTATTTCATCGCGGCATTGCGACGAGCACTGCCGCACCTGTCGCATCCAGCGTTGCTGTGGCGCTTTCATTTCCTGCTCGGCGCGCAGTACTACACGTTGAGCAACCCCGGCCGGATAGAAAGTCTGTCGGCGGGATCGTGCGATGCGAGCGATCTGCAGTCGGCGCTCGATGAGCTGGTTGCGTTTGTCGCGGCCGGATTTCGAGCGTCATCGCCAAAGCCGCGCAGGCGCACGCGTGGGACGCGTGTCACACAGTCTGCGCAGCAACAGCATGACGCTCGCATCGGGAAGGGGGCAGAGAAACGGGATGTGGAAACGGATATAAAAGCGGCCGGAAAATCCCCACAGATCCCGCGACAAGCACAGATAGCGTACGGGTCCGCCGTGCATACCGCTGACGCGCAGATCAGCGACGCGGCGTGGTCGGCCATCGCGTCGTTGCTGAACGCCAGACCGGCCCGCGTGGAACCGTCGCGTGGCCGCAAGCCGATCTCGGATCGCGAGGCATTGAGCGGCATCGTCTATGTGATGCGTCACCGGTTGCGCTGGCGTGACCTGTCGGTCGTCGCCGGGTTTCGCTCCGGTGCGAGTTGTTGGCGACGGCTGCGCGAGTGGGAAGCAAACGGCGTCTGGCAGCAGATTGCCGGTGTGTTGCGCGAGCAACTACCCGATGGGCGGGAACTCGATTTCGCGATCGTCGAACGCCCGCATGAAACGTGATCGTGATCGATCTGCGATTCACCGCCTGGAATTGACTTCGAAAAGCAGCGTACGCGGCCCTCGCCTGGTCGCACATCGCGCCAAGCTCGATCAGACGTCGCGCCCGTCTGCTGTTCGCCCCGCGCCCCTCGCTTAAACGATCGACGCCAACGTGCGCGCACCGCTTTCCAGAACCGGCAGAATTTCGTCGACCATCTGGGCGGGTGTCATCCGGCTCGAATGCACGCTGACGGTCAACGCGCAGACCAGCTGGTTGCGCGCGTTCAGCACCGGCACGGCGATCGAGCGCAAACCAATCTCATACTCCTCGTCGATCACCGAGTAGCGGTCGCTGCGCGATTGCTGGAACTGCGCCAGGATCTGTTCGCGGTCGGTGATCGTCTTCTCGGTGTACTGCTGGATCTCGGCGCCTTCGAGGTACTGGCGAATCTGCGCGTCGGTGCGATGCATCAGTAAAACCCGGCCCGATGCGGTGCAGTACGCCGGCAGGCGCGTGCCGATGCCGATGGAAACAGAGGCGATGCGCGTAGCCGACGAGCGCCCGACGAACATCACGTCGTTACCGTCGAGCAGCGTCAGGGACGCGACCTCGTTCATGCGCTCGCCGATCATTTCGAGAATCGGCTGCGCGAGCTTGGTCAGCGACGCGCCGGAAAGGTACGCATAACCGAGCCGCAAAATGCGCGGCGTGAGGCGGAAGAATTTTCCGTCGAAATCCGCGTAGCCGAGCTTGGCGAGCGTCAGCAAATAGCGGCGCGCGCCCGCCCGCGTGAGCCCGGTCTTGACCGCGACATCGGCGGGCGTCAATGCGACGTCGGAAGCGTTGAACGCCTCGATGACCGCGAGCCCCTTTTCGAAAGCGCCGATGAAATCCCGGTCGGTGTCACGTACGTCCTCTTGTTCTTCGCCTGTATTCATGTTTTCCCGCGCCTGAATTTCCCACGCCTAGACCGGCTGACAGTACGAAGTGGCGGTGCTGCATGCGTTGCCGCAACGCTTCGCCACTCCCTCGAATTCCGCTGTGGGACGAATCATAACGCACTCTGTTTTGATCATCAATACGCACATCGATACTCAATGCGCACAAACAAAACGTAAAGCGCACAAAAGTATAGAAATTGATTGACGTTGATCAAGGCGGCGGCGCATAGTTGCGAAAAATCGCGCCACGGATCGAACGGCTCGACCTGTCGGCGCAAGGTTCAAATGCGTAACAAGCGAGGATGAGAAATGAAAGAGCAAAGCTTGCCGTTCCCGTCGGTACGCTCGGAATGGCCGACGGATCAGCTGACGCGCGTGCCCTTCTGGGTCTATGGCGATGCCGGCGTATATGCTCAGGAGCAACGTCGAATTTACGAAGGTCCGGTATGGAATTTCCTTTGCCTCGAAGCCGACCTGCGCAAGCCGGGTGACTACGTTTCGACGTTCGCCGGTGACATGCCGGTGGTCGTGGCGCGCGGCCAGGACGGCGAAATCTACGCGTTCGAGAATCGCTGCACGCATCGCGGCGCACTGATCTGTCTCGAGAACTCAGGCAATACCACTAGCTTTTCCTGCGTGTATCACGGCTGGGCTTACGACCTGGAAGGCAACCTGAAGGGCGTGTCGTTTCAGAACGGCGTCAATGGCAAAGGTGGGATGCCGGAGTCGTTCTGCATGGAGGATCACGGTCCGCGCAAGCTGCGCGTGTCGACGCTGTGCGGCATCGTATTCGGCAGCCTGTCCGACGATGTTCCGTCGATCGAGGAATACATCGGCGACGAGGTGCTCGCGCGCATCCGGCGCGTGCTGCGCAAGCCGCTGCGGATTCTCGGCCGCTACAACCAGGCGCTGCCGAACAACTGGAAGCTCTATTTCGAGAACGTGAAGGACTCGTACCACGCGAGTCTGCTGCATTTGTTTCTGACGACGTTCGAGATCAACCGTCTGACGCAGAAGGGCGGTCTGATCGTGTCGCCCGATGGCGGCAATCACGTGAGCTTTTCGATGATCGACAAGTCGATCGCGGGCGGAGACGAATATCGCGACCAGGGGCTGCGCGCCGACAGCGAAACCTACCGGCTCGAAGATCCGAGCTTTCTCGAAGGCGTGGACGAGTTCGGTGACGGCATCACGCTGCAGATCCTTTCGGTCTTTCCGGGCTTCGTGCTCGGCCAGGTCAACAACAGCATCGTCGTGCGCCAGATCTTGCCGAAGGGTCTTGAAGCCACCCAGTTGAACTGGACCTATCTGGGATTCGAAGACGACACACCCGAAATGACGAGGATGCGCATCCGCCAGTCGAATCTGATCGGCCCGGCGGGTCTCGTGTCGCTCGAAGACGGCGCGGTGGGCGGATTCGTGCAGCGCGGCGTCGTCAGCGCGACGAATGAATACGGCGTACTGGAAATGGGTGGCGGCGAGACGGCCACGACCGATACGCGCGCCACGGAAGCCGCGGTGCGCGGCTTCTGGAAGGCCTATCGTCAACACATGGGAATTTGACGCATGAACGACCTCGAACTGATGTGGCAGATCAACACGCTCAACGCGGCGTATGTCCGGACTATCGATTCGGACGATCTGGAGTCCTGGCCGGCTTACTTTACCGAGAACTGCCTTTACAACATCACGTCGCACGACAACTATCGCGCGGGCTTGCCGGCAGGCATTTTCTTCGCCGACTCGCGCGGCATGCTGAAGGACCGCATCTCGGCATTGCGCGAGGCGAATATTTTCGAAGGGCATCGCTATCGCCATCTGCTCGGTATGTCGGCGATGCTCGGCCGCGACCAGGAGGAAGTGCGCACGGAAACGCCGTTCGCGACGTATCGGATCATGCGCGACGGACGCACCGATCTGTTCGTGACGGGCTGCTATATGGATCGCGTGATCTTCGTCGGCTCCGAGCTGAAGTTTCTGGAGCGCGTGGTCGTCTGCGACAGTTCGACCATCGATACGCTGCTCGTCATTCCTCTTTGAATCGTCCTGTCGCTCCGGTTGGCGAAAAGGTTTGAGTACAGGATAAGCAAGTCATGAGTTATCGGATTCAGGTGGCCGGCACAGCGCATCAATTCGACTGTGCCGAAGGGGAGACCTTGCTCGACGCGGCGCAGCGAGCCGGCTTCGAGATGCCTTATTCGTGCAAGAAGGGTATTTGCGGAAGTTGCCGCGGCGGTGTCGTCGACGGGCAGGTGGATTGCGCGGGTGCTCACGAAGGTTTGAGCGAAGCCGATCGGGCGCGCGGCATGGTTCTGTATTGCCGCGCGAAGCCGCAGGGCGATCTGGTCATTGCGCCGGCATCGATCAGCAAAGCCGATCCGTCGGCGCGTCGCGTGGTGAAGGCGAAAGTATTCCGCATCAGCAGGCCCGCGCCCGACGTCACGCAATTGCAGTTGCGGTTTCCGGCGGGCGTAAAGGTCAAGTTTCGCGCGGGCCAGTATTTGCAGGTCGTATTCGGCGAGAACGAGCGCCGCAGTTTCTCGATGGCGAATCCGCCGTCCGCATCCGACGGCGCGCTATTGCATATCCGCAACGTGGAAGGCGGCAGTTTTAGCGGGAATGTGCTGCCGACACTGCAGCCGGGTGATGTGCTCAACGTCGAGTTGCCTTATGGCGATTTCTATCTGAGAGAGGACAGCGACAAGCCGATCATCTTCGTCGCCAGCGGCACCGGCTTTGCACCGATCCATTCGATTGTCGAATACGCGTTGTCGCGCAACGTGCAACGGCCTATGTCCCTGTACTGGGGCGCACGTCGAGCGGTGGATCTGTATGCGCTGGATGTACCGAAGAAATGGCTCGAAAGAAGTGCGGGCTTTCGCTTCATACCGGTGTTGTCGGCGCCGCAAGACGAGGACGGTTGGACCGGCAGAACGGGCTTCGTGCATCAGGCCGTGATGGACGACCATCCATCGCTGGAGAACATGCAGGTGTACGCATGCGGCGCGCCGGCAATGACCAGCGCCGCTCGCGAAGACTTCACGTCTTTGCGCGCATTGCCGTCGGACGAGTTTTTCTGCGACGCATTTGTTGCCGGACCGGCGAACTGATCCGGCGAATTGATTCGCGTGGTCGTTCAAATGTAATCGCCGGCGGCGTTTATCGAGGGCTTGCAAAGCGGGGGACGTCGCGACGCGTGACGTGTGCCGCAACTGCATGCCGATTTGGAGGAGACAAAAAATGAGTAGTCGATCGGATTCCGTACGCGCAGACGTATCGAGTTCCGTGCGGGTGTCGGGAACCTATAAATGGATGGCCGTTCTGCTTGGCTGGATCGCGTTGGACTTTACGATGATTGCGCGGCTCGCGTGGGGTTCGGTCGCGGTCGTTGCGTCGTCATCGCTTGGATTACCGGTGCTGTCGCTGGGCGTCTTCGTGACCGCGTTCTTTTGCGGCTATGTGATCGCCAACTGGCTCGGCGGTTTTCTGACCGATCGCATCGGCAGTCGATTGATGCTGTCGGGAACGATGATCGCGCTCGGATGCGCGACCTTCGGCTTCAGCATGACACCGGGCATCGCCGTGGGGATGGTGTTGCAGGCGGTCATGGGGCTCGCGGCGGGCGGCGATGTGGCGGCTGCCGTCAAGCTGATCACCGCGTGGTTCGACGTCAAGGAGCGCGGCAAGGCCATCGGCTTTCTGCTGACGGCGCTGCCGGCGAGCGTGGTGATTACCAATGCGTTCGTGCCGGCGCTGATGCATAACTTTGGCTGGCAGGCGGTCTATCAGATCATCGGCGTCGCGGCCGTGCTGTTCGGCGTCGTCTGTTTGTGGGCCGTACGCGATGGCCCGAATCGCGAACTGTCGCGGGTCATTTCGACGGTGCGCGCGGGTTCGCTGATTCGCCACCCGCAGTACGTGCTGCTGCTCGTCGCCGGCTTCGGCGGCTACTGGGGCATGTGGGGCTTCACGTTTCTGGTCAATGCGTTGATCGTCAAACGCTATGGTCTTTCTCCCGCTGTCGCGGGGTCCATCGTCGTGTGGTTCGGCGTGACGTCGCTGATTTCCAAACCCGTGGTCGGTTTCATTTCGGACTTTCTGGGCGGGATTCGAAGATCGATCATGCTGATCATCATGGTTATTTTCGCGGCGTTGATGATCACGTTCGGCTTTCTGCAGACCGAGCATGAACTGATGATCGGCGCTGCGGCAGTCGGTTTCGTGTCGCTCGCATGGTCGCCGTTGATGACCGCGACGATCGCGGAAGCGGGCGGCAAGACAGGCGCGGGTCTGTCGACCGGCATCGCCAACGGGCTCTGGCAATTCGCGGGCGCATGGTCGCCGGCCGCCGCCGGGCTGATCTTCCAGTGGACCCATGCGTTTCACGCTCCGTTCTATCTGCTCGCAGCCGGGCCCGTGGTTTCGGCGTTCGCACTGCTGTGGGTGAAGGACGGATTCTCCGTCGATCAATCGGCGCGTCTCTGAAAAAACTCGTAACGGCACGTTGATGGGCGGCGCATGCGCCGCTGCCCGTTGTCGTCCGGACTTTCTGAAAAATCAATATCAGTCGCTGGAGGAGATTTCATGAAACTGAAGAACGTAGGCATGTTCATGTGTTGCGCGGCAGCAGGCTACGCACACGCACAGAGTTCGGTCACGCTGTATGGCTTCGTCGATGAAGGTTTGATCTATACCAACAATCAGCACGGCGGCTCGGTCGTTCAAACGGTGACGGGACAGAACAACACGAGCCGGCTCGGATTTCGCGGCTCGGAAGATCTCGGCGGCGGCCTCAAGGCTATCTTCACGCTGGAGAACGGATTCGACACCAGCTCGGGCAAGCTGCTGCAAGGCGGCCGGCTGTTCGGGCGTCAGGCATTCGTCGGCATCGACAGCTACTACGGCACCGTGACGATGGGGCGTCAGTACGAACCCGTGTATGAATTCGTCGGAACGAAATCCGCGGTGGCGCAATGGAGCTGGTTCGGCACGCATCCCGGCGACTTCGACAACATGAACTCGACCGCGCGGGTCAACAACTCGATCAAGTATGCGAGTCCGTCTATCCATGGGCTCAAGCTGGAAGGCGTGCTTGGCCTCGGCGGGACACCGGGGAATTTCGGCTCGAACCGCGTCTATAGCATCGGCGGCGACTACAACCACGGCCCGTTCGCGCTGGCCGTCGCGTTCATGAATCTGAACAATCCGTCGGTGTCGGGCTACGACGGCACTATTTCGCCGGGCTCTGCAGGCTATACGTCGCCGGTGACCAACCCGGTTTATAGCGGCTATGCATCCGCGAGCGTCGTTCACATCCTCGCCACCGGCGCGACGTATGCACTCGGTAATGCGCACCTCGGCCTCGTTTATACCAACACGCACTTCATCGACGTGCTGCCGACGGCGACCACGCCGTTTCGCGGCGGAAGCATCGCGTTCAACAGCTATGAGGCGAATGTCCGCTACGACCTGTCACCTTCGCTGATGCTGGCGGCTTCTTACGACTACACGGATGCGGATTCGGCACACTACGATCAGGTGAATGCCGGCGCGGACTACGTGATCAGCAAGCGCACCGACGTGAACTTCGTCACGGTATGGCAGCACGCCAGCGGCATCGATTCGACGGGCAAGCCGGCTGTCGCGGCGATTTCGTCGATTTCGCCGTCGACGAGGCCAGACCAGGTTGCGGTCAGGCTGTCGCTGCGACATCGGTTCTGACGCGAGCGAAGCGCGAGGGGGGCGTTGTGTTGTTGCTTGTTGCTTGCCGACGCCGGCAGGCGATCGAATGAGGATGGGTGGCGCTCAGTGACGCGGCTCCGCCCCTCTTCGCGCAATGCCGGTTTTCACCCGCCAGTTCGCCAGCGCGCCGAGCGCCATCAGCATGCTGGTGCCGAGAAACACCGCGCGCATGCCGATATGTCCACCGACGAAGCCGCCGAGCAGCGGGCCGGCCACCTGGCCCGCGTACTGCGACGACACGGAGTAGCCCAGAATCGCGCCGGCCACGCTCACCGGCACGTTATGACGGATCACGCTCGCGATACAGGGCAACAGGCCGCCGAGCGCCATCCCCATCAGGAAACGCAGCGCGATCAACTGCCAGCTCGCGGTGACGAATGCCTGCGGCACGAGCAGTACCGCCGACACGGCGAGACACGCGACGATCACGTTCCAGTGTCCGACGAGATCGGCGAGCTTGCCGAGCCGCGACGACGAGATCACGCTGCCGAGCGCCGCGCCCGACATCACGAAGCCGGCGATCATCGTCACGCTTTGAGGTTTCGTCAGCTGGGCGACGTAGACGGTGATGATCGGTTCGATCGACATGTTCGCGACCATCAGCAGCAGGCCGGTGGCCAGCATTGCGATGGCCGGCGCCTTGTCGTCCACCGATGCCCACGCGCCCTGTTTGCGCGCGCCGTCCGTGCGCTTGCGCACCGGCTTTTCGCGGATCAGCGTGAGCGTCGCGAGAAAAGCGACGAAGATTGCCGCGCCGGAGGCCCAGAAGGTCGCGCGGATGCCGATCAGCGGCGGCAGGAAACCGCCCGCCAGCGGCCCGACCAGATTGCCCGCCATGATCCCCGACGACAGGATGCCCAGCGCCCAGCCTGAACGCTCCTTCGGCGTTTGCGTCGCAATCAGGATCATCGAGCCCGACGCATAGCCGCCGAGCAGCCCCGCGAGCAGCCGCAGCGCGACCAGTTGCCATACCGAATGCGCCATGCCGATCAGCGACATCGCGATCGCCATGCCGAGGCTCGAACGGATCAGCATCAGCTTGCGGCCGTACAGATCCGCGAGCTTGCCCCACAGCGGCGCGACGAGCGCCGCGCTGAAGAAGGTCGCGCCGAACGCGGCGCCGGACCACTGCACGATCGCCGCATGCTCCTTCACGCCGAGCTGTTCGACGTAGAGCGGCAGGAACGGCAGCAGCAGCGTCATCGCGACGATGGTCGTGAACGAGCCGAACACGCACACGCAGAGATTGCGCTGCCAGTGCGCGGTGGCATCGTCGTCGGCAGGCGGCGCGGGCTGGGCGGCCGATGCGGCCTGCGCCCGCGGCGGCGCGGGTTCGGCGGACGGGACGTTGAGCTTGCGGTTCATGGTCGGGATTTTCGGGGGGGACGGGCACCCGTTGAAATATCCGACGCATGGTAACGCGCCGCCGTGTGGTCAGGCAGTCAAGCTTTCATACTGGTATCGGCACTACCTGCTGGAATCTGCATGCCACGTCATCGTGCTAGCATGCGCGGCATCGTCATCGTGAAAGAAGGAGGCTGCTGTGAATACCCAGTCTGATTCGGCGCTCCTTCCTGTCGGCCTGATGCATCGGGCGTTAATGCGGGACAGCGGGTGTGGGCGCCTCAACGCCACTGAAGACCTGTCCATTGACTACCGACATTTACAACGAACTTTCTTGCGCGACTGAAGCGCTCTATCTTTTTGTAGTCGACAAGCTGCGCGCCGCCGGGTGTGTCTATGCGGAAGAAGAAGCCCGGTTGCTGGTTTCTTCCGTGCCGATGGCGGCGCTCCACGACAGCGTGCAGCAACGGGTATCGGGTACTCCGCTTGAGTACGTGCTGGGTTGGGCGGAGTTCCTCGGCCATCGTATTGCGCTCGATGAGGGCGTATTCATTCCGCGCCGCCGCAGCGAATTTCTTGCGTCACAAGCCATCGATTTGCTCCGGCCCGGCGGTGTGCTGCTGGATCTGTGCTGTGGATCGGGCGCGCTTGCCGTCGTGATTGCGGCATCCTTTGCCGCGGACGAAGCTGTCACCGTGTGGGCATCCGATATCGACACCAACGCTGTGCGATGTGCGACGAAGAACCTCGCATCGTTGGGCGGGCTAGTCGTGCAAGGCGACTTGTACGAAGCGTTGCCCGTCGATCTGAAGGGACGGGTCCATGTGATTGTGTCTAACGCGCCCTACGTGCCGACGCTGGAAATAGAGCTGCTGCCTCGCGAGGCTCGGCTTTATGAACCGCATCGTAGCTTTGCGGGAGGGCCCGACGGTCTGTCGGTGCAGCGCCGTGTCGCGCGGGAGGCGCCGGCGTGGCTCGCGCGAGGCGGCAGTCTGCTGATGGAGACGTCCGAAGCCGCGGCCGACTGCACGAAAGCGATTATCGAAGCTGCGGGTTTGGCGGCGCGTGTGGTTCGCTCGGAAACGTGGGATGCGACCGTGGTGATCGGGACTCGTGTTGGTGGTGATGGTGTGCCGTGATGCTTGTGCTTTACGTGCGTTGACCTGGAACCAGGGGCCTTGATGTTGCGGGGGCTGCCAGGTTCCAGGTCTTGAAGTTTCAGGTTATAGCGCTGCGTTTCGTCAGCGGAGCAGGTCATGCTTCGCGAGATGTCGCGAAGCATGACCTGTGCCCCTTTGCCCCTCGCCGCGAATGGCAGCCACTGCAGCGTTTGCCGGATCAGTTACCCCCGCGCGCGCATCTTCCCGACGACGTCATCCGTGGTCCACACCGCGTGGGCGAGAAAGTTGTAATTGACGAGTGCGGCTTTATAGCCATCACCCCAGACGGGATGACGCGGGCCTGCCGTTGCATCCTTGATGACCGCAACCTGAAATCCCTGTTCCAGCAGCTCCCGCAAATGTGATTCGACGCACATGTTCGCGAGCATGCCGCCGAGGATCACTTTCTGAACCCCACGCTTGCGCAGTTGCAGCACGAGATCGTTGGTTTCCGGTCCCCACACCTTGTGAGGGCTGACCACGATGGTCTTGCCGTCCTCGATGTACGGTTTGAACTGATCGAGCCAGTCGGCACCGGACCCCTTCAGTCCAGTCAGATTGAGCGGCCCCTGGCGCGCAAAAGACTTATTCCTGACTTCTTCCGTTTCCAGCGGATCGTAGTATTGCCAGCCGTAGTCGGTCGGATAGAAGAAGTGTGGCGAGATGAAAACGTTGTATCCCAACTGCTTGGCCGCCACGAATATCTTCGTCATGTTCTCGACGGTGTGATTTTCGGTGACGCTGGCGCCGACCGCGCCCCAGTTGACGCCTTTGTCGCTGAGAACATCGTTCTGTGGATCGATGAAGACCACGGCGGTATTCGTGTTGCGGATGTCGCCCATTCCCTGACCCGACGACTCGGCCGAACGACCGCTTGTTGAGTCTTGCGAACCCGCTGCGGTTGCGCCAGCCGCTCTCGCGGACCCGGCTAATCCCATGACCGCCCCTGTGGCAAGAATACTCGTGCCGACTACAAAACCGCGCCGCGACGCATTATCCGGCGGCGAATCATCTTTAGACATTTTGCATCCCCTTGATTCAACAAATAGTCATGGCACTTCTGCGAATGTGTGTGCGAAACGCAGTATCAGCTTTTAATGAAATCGAGGATATCCGGATTGAGCACGTCGGCGTGAGTGGTCAGCATTCCGTGCGGATAACCGGGATATATCTTTAGCGTCGCATTCTTGAGGATTTTGGAAGAGAGCAGCGCGGCATCCTGATAAGGAACGATCTGGTCGTCGTCGCCATGAAGTACCAACGTCGGCACGTCGATCATTTCCAGATCTTCGGTCAGATCCGTTTCCGAAAAGACCTTGATGCACTCGTACTGGGCCAGCGCGCCGCCCATCATTCCCTGGCGCCACCAGTTGTGAACCACACCGTCGATTGTTTTGACGCCGGGGCGATTGAACCCGTAGAACGGACCACCGGGTACATCCAGATAGAACTGCGTGCGGCTGGCGGCAAACTGCTGGCGCAGATCGTCGAATACTTCGATCGGCAGGCCGCCGGGATTGCGCTCGCTCTTCAACATCACCGGCGGGATCGCACTGACGAGCACGGCCTTGGCTACACGGCCTTTGCCGTGTCGCGCAACGTAGCGGGTGGCCTCGCCGCCGCCCGTTGAATGGCCGATATGGATCGCGTCGCGCAGGTCCAGCGCCGTGACGAGTTCGGCGACGTCGCGCGCGTAGGTATCCATGTCATTGCCGACCGATGTCTGGGTCGAGCGTCCATGTCCGCGACGGTCGTGCGCGATAACCCGATAACCGTGCTGCAGGAAAACAGCATCTGGGTGTCCCAGTCGTCCGCGCTTAGCGGCCAGCCATGATGAAAGACAATGGGCTGACCGCGACCCCAATCCTTATAAAAGATCTGGGTCCCATCTTGTACCGTAATAGAGGGCATCGCATCATCTCCTGTGTCGACCGGACTTAGCGCTTTAGCTGTCGATCCGGAGTTGGCGCTTCAGCGCTTACTCCGGTCCCATGCAAAGCTCTTAGTCCGGTCCCATGCGTTTATCGCGGTCGACCGGACTTAGCGCTTTAGCTGTCGATCCGGAGTTGGCGCTTCAGCGCTTACTCCGGTCCCATGCAAAGCGCTTACTCCGGTCCCATGAAAGTCAGTTGCTGGTTTTTCAGTGAATTGTCGCGAATCGAAAAAGGCCAGTTGATTTCAATTAATAATACGAAATCACCGAACTGTCGCACTCTATTATTTCGTCGCGATCAATTTCCGTTCGACATATCGCCATTCCCGTTTTATGCTGTTATTTACTATGGGTTTTATAATATTTATTCGGGTTGCCTGTCCCCGCTTTTGATGTTAAATAGGGAGGGCGTAAGCGGTAAATCTGAATGGCGGAGCGAATCTCGATGACTGGAGCTTAGGAGGCGCGACCGGAGATGTAAATGACCGAAAGAATCATTGTTATATCCGACAGGATCAAAATGAAGGCAGACTCCATCGCTCGATCCATCGACATCTTCGAGGGCATTGCGCCGCTACTGCGCGCGCGGCCGATCATCGACGAACTGTGTCGCTTCGATAGCGAATGGGCCCGATCGAACGGGCATGCATCGGTCGGTCAGGCATGGTTCCATATCGTCGTGCGCGGCAGTTGCGTGGTGGAACAGGTGAGTGCCGGCCCGCTCACGATTGAAACGGGTGACGTTCTCCTTTTGCCGCACGGCAATGCGCATGTGATCGGGTCCGCAAAGTCGTCGACAACCGACGCTCTTGCCGCCGGGATTCCGAATGCGCTCAGGCAGCCGGGCCCACATGATCACGCGCCCGACACCGAAATCATCTGTGGGCGTCTGGAATTCGACACGCCCGGCAATCCGGTGCTGGCCGTGTTGCCCGATCTTCTCGTGATGCATTCCGGCGACGGTGTCGTTGACCGCTTAAGTGTGTTGCTCACCGCAATCCGCGACGAACTCGATGAAGGACGTGTGGGCGGAAGATTGATTGCGACCGAACTTGCCAGTGTGCTTTTTCTGATGCTGCTACGTCTGCACCTGGAAGAGAGTCCGCCCACGATCGGCCTCGTCAGACTGCTCGGCGATCAAGTCACGTCGAGAGTGGTGACGGCCTTGATCAACGACTTTGCGCGCAACTGGACGCTCGACGAACTCGCCGCGGTCGCGGACACTTCGCGCGCAACGCTGGTCAGAAGTTTTCGTCGTGTTTCCGGGCAGACCCCGCTCGCGTTCGCCACCGATTTGCGGCTCGATTTTGCCCGCATGAATCTTCTTCGCACCAAAGATTCGATCGCTGCGATCGCCGCGCAAGCTGGCTATCAATCGGAACATGCATTCAGCCGCGCGATGGTGCGGCGCTTCGGCATTCGCCCGGGCTTGATGCGTTCGAAAGAGTGAGCGAGCTGGAGAAAGCAGCGTTGTATGGCAATGGTCCTACAGGTGCTGACGAATCTGTTCCACGAACGCACGTATCACCTCTTCATTGCGCGAAAGGAAAGTCCATTGGCCCACTTGCATCGAAACCAGCAGCCCCGCCGCGACGAGTACGCTGATATGCACTGAGACCGTCGACTGGGAAAGAGCGCTGCGTGCGTGGATCGCATGCGCGGGCACACCTTGCCCCAGGTGGATATCGCATGTCGGAAAGGCCTCGGCTGGCGTCCTCAACCATGCGAGGATGTCTCGTCGCAGAGGATTGGCGAGAGCCTTGTGAATCAGGTTCGTGTCTATCATGGTGCTGTTTTCTCAGGTCCCGCACTTTGATCCGGCGGCGCAAGCAGCGCCGCGGAAATCGTTTTAACCGCGTGATCGCCAAGATCTTCCCGAACCAACGACAGTGCCACGTGAATGCCGGCGCTTGCGCCGCCCGACGAATACAGGTTGCCATCCTTCAGACAGCCCGGATTCGGCATTACGTGCACCAGTGGATTTTCTGCCGCGAGGCGATGAGCATCGCGCCAATGCGCGGCCAACAAGCGATGGTTGGCCAAACCCGCGCGCGCAACGAGAAACGCGCCGCTGGAAATGCACACCAGTCTGCGAGTTTTGGCCCCGGCATCGCCTAGCCACGCAACCAGCTCGCGATGCTCGCGCACCGAACCGATCACCGGCGAACCGGGGACCACGATAGTGTCGAACGGCGTGCTCGTTTCAAGCAGACTCCCGGTCGCGTTGACCGCAATACCATTCGACGAGCGGACCGGCCCCGGTGAAGGCCCGAGCAGATGCGGTTCATAAAGTACTTCGCCGTACAGGCGGTTGGCCTGATGAAACACATCCATCGGACCGCTGACTTCCAGCATCTGAAACCCCGCATAGAGCAGCATCGCGACACGCATGTGCTGGTTAGCCAGTAAGGTGACCATGCACACAGTCTAGCTAGTCGATGCCGCCGGGCAAATGCACGAATGGTGCGCTTGCTTGCCAATTAGCGAACGTTTTGGGCCATGCGAGCATGTTTTGTGATGCTGACGGGTGCGCAGGCTTCTAACGAAGGATTCGTTATGCCGGGATACAAGACTGTTTCTAAACACTGACGGCCAGGACCACGGCGGATGCGGTAAGCTGCGGCACGGCTTCGTTGAAACGCGGCGTGCCGGTTGTTTCGTATCGATCCGGTATGTCCGGGCGCGCTAACGGAAAACATAGTTACCACCATGAAGGTCACGGTATGAAAGTCGCCATTGTTGTATTCGATGGTGTGCAGGCACTGGATGTGGCAGGTCCGCTCGATGTGTTCGCGGAGGCGAATACATTCCTGTCCGAGCAGCAACGCTACGAAGTGACACTCGTCGCGCGCGAGCCCGGTACCGTGACGTGCTCGAACGGCATGCAACTGGCCGTTTCCTCCGGCTATGCCGATCGTGACATTCAATGGGATCTGCTGCTGATAGCCGGAGGGCCGCAACTGCCCGAAGCACGCCCATCGAACGAATTCCTCGCGTGGTTGAAGAGTCAGGCGCGCGACGCGAAGCGCTTTGGCTCCATCTGTAATGGCGCATTCGTACTCGCGCACGCGGGGCTCCTCGATGGCAAGGAGGTCACGACCCATTGGTCGGACGCAAACCGGCTCTCCAACGAATTTCCGCAAGCCAACGTGCAGTCCAACCGGATCTTCGTTCGTGATGGACGGCTCTTCACATCGGCCGGCGTGACGGCGGGCATCGATCTATGTCTGGCGCTGGTCGCGGAGGACTGGGGGCGCGAGCTGGCGGTGCGGGTCGCAAAACGCCTGGTCGTCTATATCCAGCGCGAAGGCGGGCAGTCCCAGTACAGCCCGTATCTCGGCGCGGGCAAGGGCGAGGATCCGATACTCAGCAAGGTCTATCGATACGTGAGCGAACATATAACCGATACGCTTTCCATCGAGGACCTCGCGAACGCGGCCGCGGTGAGTCGGCGCACCTTGTCGCGAATGTTCGCGAAGCACGCAAAGGTGACGCCGTCGGTGTTTGTCGAGCAGGTTCGCGTCGACACAGCAAGGAAGCTGCTGGAGGATACCGACGCGCCGTTGAAGACGGTCGCATTCAAATGCGGCTTTCACAATGCCACGCATATGCGCACGACCTTTTCGCGGCGGCTCAATGTGACGCCGAAGCAGTATCGGATGCGCTTCAGGGCGGAAGCCGATGCGCGCCAGTGACGCCGATGCGCGGGCCGCGAGCATGCATACGATGACATCCATGACGAATGCCGATTCGGCGCAGACGTTGCGCGACGTCATCGCGCCGGGCCTGTCGATACTTTTTTGCGGCATTAATCCTGGCTTGAGCGCGGCATCGACGGGTCATCACTTTGCGGGCCGAGGTAACCGGTTCTGGAAGGTTCTGCATCGCGCCGGTTATACGAGCGAGGAATTTCGCCCCGAAAACGACCGCCAGTTATTGACCTTCGGCTACGGGCTGACTGCCGCCGTTGCGCGCCCGACCGCCAGCGCAAGCCAGTTGTCGAGAGCCGAAATCCAGGCCGCTGCCGCGCAGTTGGAACAGAAGGTTCGACAGTACGCGCCGCGATTCATCGCCTTTCTCGGCAAGATGGCGCTTGCCGAAATTTCTGGCCGGCGCGATATCGAATGGGGTTTGCAAGCGGACAATTTTGGCGGCGCGCGCGCATGGGTGCTGCCGAACCCTAGCGGTCTGAACCGTTCATTCAGCCTCGATGCGCTGGTCAGCGCTTATCGTGAACTGCGTATCGCGGCTGACTCGATGCGGGACTAGACCCTGGTCCCGAACGGCCGCAGCCGTTGCCGTATCGCGGCCAGAGCTCGTCGCGCACGTCGCGTCAGACATCAAGCCGTTTCCACACTGAAGGTGCGGATTCTGTTGCAGCGTTTCCGTCACGAAGTCCACGAAGGATCGAATCTTCGCGCTCGTGCCACGCCGTTCGATATGAAGCAGGCTGACCGGTGTCGACTCCGGTTCGAAGGCTCGCAGGATCGGCACCAGCGCCCCTGATGACACCTCAGGCGCCGCCTGATACGACAGCAGCTGCGTAATCCCCACGCCATCCTTCGCGGCCGAAATGGCGGTAGGCGCCAGATTGACGATCATGCGCGGCCTGAGGCGCACCGGCATCTTCGCGCCGTGCTCGAAGAATACCCAGTCGAATGGCTGGGACACGCCGGTGAATGATACGCAATGGTGGTGTGTCAGCTCGCGCGGATGGACCGGCTCGCCGTGCGCAGCGAGATACGCGGGCGACGCAAAAGTTTGCCGCCGCACGGAACCGAGGCGAATCGCAAACGTGGAAGAGTCTTCGAGGTGGCCGATGCGAATCGCGACATCCACGCCTTCTTCGAGCAGACGAACAGGACGGTCGACGTAGATCGCATTGACGCTGACGTCGGGGTAGCGCAGCGTGTAAGCGTTGACGAGCGGCGCAACGAAGCGCTGGCCGAACTGCACCGGGGCAGTGATCGTCAGCGTGCCGACCGGGTTGCGAGGATTGCCGGCGATACTCGACTCCGTATCGGCGATGCCATCAAGCAGCTTGCGGCATGCCTCCAGATACGCGATGCCCGCATCCGTCGGCCGGACGGCGCGAGTCGTGCGCGCGAGCAATTGCACGCCCAAGCGGTTTTCGAGCGACTTGATCGCGTGCGACACCGCCGGGCGCGACAGGCTGCATTTCTCGGACGCGGCACTAAAGCTGCCTTGTTCGATGACGGCTACAAACAATTCCATTTCGCGCAGTCTGTCCATGCTGCTCTCCGTAAGCCGGGTCGGCCGCTTCGGCCACGACACCCATCCACGGATTGTAGGCGCCCCAAACCGGTGGATCGCCGGTCCGCGCTTCAGTTGACTCAAAACAGCGCATAAATGTCCCACCGCCGACGAATCCAGCTCGGTGCGTCGCATTTTTCGTATTCCCGTACGGCCTGCCACTCGTATCGATCCGCTGACCAATGCGCGACGCCCTGGCCGGATTTTCGCAATAGATGGCCCAAAAGCGGACAAGCCGGCGCTTTAACTAATGTGGTCGATATCTGACAATGAAGCAATCGATGAACAACGTGAACGCGCGACGAACGGATCGGATAGCTGAGTATCGACATCCACGTCGACATCGACAGTAACGCTAACGAAACGAGGCGTTCAAACGTTGTGTGCAAGCAGTGCGTGGGCTAACTGAATAGCGAATCATATGAATGCGAACCCTGTGACAATTGGATCCGACGCGGTAACTGTTCCGCAAGCGCTGGAAGCGAGCCCCGCACGCGTCGTGTCCGCGCCGCCGCCGGCTGCCGCGCAGGTGCAGTTCACGGCGCGTATTGCGCTCGGGCTCGTCGGTATGTTGTTCGCGTCGTTGCTGGCGATCCTCAACGAGCAGGTGACCGCGGCTGCGATGACCGATATCCGCGGCGCGTTGTCGATCGGGTATGACGACGGCAGTTGGCTCACCGCGCTGTTCGAAGCGGCGAACGTCGCGACGATGGTATTCGCGCCGTGGTTCGGCATCACGTTCACGCTGAAGCGATTTACGGTCGGCGCGGTACTCGCGACGATGTTCTTCGGTCTGCTGTGTCCGTTGGCGCCGAATCTGCCGGCGCTATACGTATTGCGGATTCTTCAGGGCATCGCGGGCGGATGTCTTCCGCCGATGCTGATCATCGTGGCGCTGCGGTATCTGCCGCCCAATCTGAAGCTTTATGGTCTCGCCGGCTATGCGCTGACGGCGACGTTCGGGCCGGCGCTGGGAACGCCGCTCGCCGCGTTGTGGACCGAGTTCGTCAATTGGCGCATGGCGTTCTGGCAGATCATTCCGCTCGGCGTGTTGTGCTGCATCGCGATTCAGCAAGGACTTCCCGCGGACCCCATAAAACTCGAGCGATTCCGTTCGTTCAACTGGCTCGGGCTGCTGACCGGGTTTCCCGCTGTCGCGATGCTGGTGGCCGGCCTGTTGCAAGGCGATCGGCTCGACTGGCTCGACTCGGCGTTTATCCGCGTGATGTTCTGCGCGGGCGGGTTGCTGCTCGTCGTGTTTCTGGTCAACGAATGGTATCGGCCCGTGCCGTTTTTCAAGCTGCAACTGCTGGTGCGCAGGAATTTCACGCACGGCCTTTTCACGTTGCTCGGCAACGTAATCCTGCTGGTCGGTCTCGCGGCGATACCCGGCCAATATCTGGCGAAAGTCCATATGTACAGGCCGCTGCAGACCGCGCCGCTGTCGTTGTTGCTCGCCGTTCCGCTGCTGATCACGCTGCCGTTGACGGCCGCGTTGCTGAACACACGCCGCGCCGATCATCGCTGGGTGATCGCCATCGGGCTGATGCTGATGTTCATCACGTGCGCGATGGGCAGCTTGATGACCTCCGAGTGGATCCGCGACAACTTCTACCTGCTGCAGGCATTGCAGATCGTCGCGCAGCCGCTGGTGATCATGTCGATCCTGATGGGCGTGACGACCGGGCTGCCGCCCACCGAAGGGCCATTCGCTTCGGCGATGTTCAATACCGTCAAGACGTTTTCCGCCGCCGTGGCGACCGGGCTCATCGAAGGTCTGGGCACCGCGCGCGAGCGTTTCCATTCGAACGTGCTGGTCGATCAGTTGGGCAATCGCGCGCCGATCGCGTACCCGGGTGCCGATACGGCCTACGGTATCGGTCAGCTGGCGCACCGGATTCACGAGCAGGCGTTGGTCCTGACTTCGGCCGATCTCTACCGGGTGATGGCGTGCGTTGCCGTTGCTCTTCTTCTGCTGGTTCCCGTGTTGCCGGTGCGGATCTTTCCGCCGTGGAGCACGACGCCGCCTTCTTCGCATTGAGAGACAAACCATGTCATCGATCACGCATTCGCCGTTAAAGTCACCGCTCACGCTCCTTCGTATTGCCGCGGCCATCATCGTTGCCGGTCTCGCGGCATGGGCTGCTACGAAACTGTTGTCGAGCCCGAACTCGGAATCCACGAACGACGCCTACGTCACCGCGGATTTCACGCTGGTCGCTCCGCGCGTCGCGGGGCAAATCACGGACGTACTCGTCAACGATAACGAGGACGTGAAAGCGGGCCAACTGCTGGTACGCATCGATGACCGCGACTATCGCGCCGCGCTGGCGAGCGCCGAGGCGGAGGTCGCGGTGGCGAAAGCGTCGGTGGCGAACTTCGACGCGGAGATCGCGCGGCAGCCGTCGCTGGTCGCGCAGGCACGCGCAACGTTGCGCTCCGATGATGCGTCGATTGGCTTTGCGCGGGCCAATGCGTCGCGCTACCAGAATCTGTCCGATGTCGGCGCGGGGACCGCGCAGGAACAACAGCGCGCTTCCAGCACGCTCGCGCAGCAACTCGCGCAACAGTCGCATGACGAGGCCGCGTTGATGGCCATCGAGCAGAACCTCGACGTGCTGCGCGCGCAACGCGACAAGGCCGCGGGCGCGTTGGAGCACGCGCAGGCGATGCTGGAGCAGGCGCAGCTCAATCTGTCCTACACGCAGATTCGCGCGCCGGTCGACGGCAAGGTGGGCCGCCGCTCGGCGCGAGTCGGCGCGATCGTCGCGCCCGGCGCGCCGGTTCTGGCGATCGTGCCGCTGTCCGATGCGTATGTGCTCGCCAACTTCCAGGAGAGCCAGATCACCAACATGCGACCGGGTGAAAGCGTGCGCGTGACGGTCGATAGTCTGCCTGGCGTGGTGATTCGCGGTCGCATCGATAGTCTCGCGCCGGCGACCGGGGTGAGCTTCGCGCCGATCGCGCCCGACAACGCGACCGGCAACTTCACGAAGGTCGTACAGCGTGTGCCGGTCAAGATCACGATCGATCGCGGGCAGTCCGCGGCGTCCGCACTGAGCGTCGGGCTGTCGGTCGAAGCGGCGGTTGCGGTGGCTCACGGTAACGAGGCGATAGCTGACGGAGCGCAAAGAAAATGAACGGCACCCAATACTCCCTACGCGCGTTCGTCGCGGCGACGGTCGTGGCTTGCGCCGCGCTGACAGGCTGCACGGTGGGCCCGAACTTCGAGCATCCGCAATCGGCGACGCCGGACGTCTTCGAGCGCACCCAGACCGCGCAGTCGCCGAGCAAGGCCGTGCAGGCACAGTTCGGTCCGGACTGGTGGATGCTGTTCAACGATCCGGTGTTGAACGATCTGGAAAAGCAATTGGCCGACGCCAATCTGGACGTGGCCGCGGCTTCCGCGCGCCTGCTGCAGAGCCGGGCGCAACGCCGGGTGGCCGGCGCGGCCGAATATCCGACGCTCGACGGCGCGGTCTCGTACAACCGCGAACGCGGCAGCCCAAACGGCATCCTGTCATTGCTGGGCGTCACGCCGGCTCAAAGCACGCCGCAATCGGCGTCCGGCAGCGCGCCGCTCGGCGTGGCGCCGCTGCCGGGCTCAGCGGGCTCGCCGGCCTATAACCTGTATCAGGCGGGTTTCGACGCGTCGTGGGAGGTCGATCTGTGGGGGCACGTGCGACGCAGCGTCGAAGCGGCGAGCGCGCTGTCCGATGCGTCGTACGAGGACCGTAACGCGGTGTTGCTCAGCGCGCGCGCCGAGCTGGCGCGGGACTATGTCGAGTTGCGCGACACGCAGGATCTGTTACGGATCGCGAACGAAAATCTCGAGATCGCCAACGACGTCCTGAAGCTCACCCGGGTTCGCGCGCATGAAGGCGTGACGACCGATCTCGACGTGTCGAATGCGTCGGCCCAGGTCGAGAACATCGAAAGTCTGATTCCGACGCTCGAAGCGCAGTGCGAAACGACGATCAACGCGATTGGCCTGCTGCTCGGCCAGCAACCCGGCGCGCTGCGACAGACGCTGGGTGAATCGCGTGAAGTGCCGGTGCTGCCCGCGAAGGTGCCGATCGGCTTTCCGTCCGAACTCGTGCAGCGCCGGCCCGATATCCGCCGGGCCGACGCGCAGTTGCATGCGGCGACGGCGGAAATCGGCGTCGCCAAGGCCGACTTCTATCCGCGCATCACGCTGAACGGCAGCGCGGGCTTGCAGAGTCTGCAATTGTCGAATCTCGGCAGTTGGGCGTCGGGGCAATTCGTCGTCGGCCCGTCGCTGACGTTGCCGATATTCGAAGGGGGTCGCCTGAAGGGCACGCTGCAATTACGCGAGGCGCAACAGCAGGAGGCCGCCATCGTCTACAAGCAGACGGTGCTGCGCGCATGGCGCGAAGTCGACGATGCGCTCGTCACCTACGATGCCGAGCAACGTCGCCGCGATCGGCTTGCCGCCGCGGTCAGCATGAACGAGCGCGCGCTCGCGGTTGCGCGCGAGCGTTACAAGGGCGGCGCGCTCGACTATCTCGACGTGCTGAACGTGCAGCGGCAATTGCTCGATGCGCAGAGCAATCTGCAAAAGAGTAAGGCGGCGGCCGCGACGAATCTCATCACGCTCTGCAAGGCGCTGGGAGGAGGTTGGGAGTCCACCTATGGCGGGTAACGCGCGATGCGTGGCGTTCATCTTCTTCCAGCCGTGCCCGATTCGCCCGCTATCCGCTCGGCTAGCCGCGGCGTCGCGAAGTCGAGGAACGCCCGCAGCTTCAAAGGCAGCGGCAGTTGCCCCGCATGCACCAGATGAACCGGCAGCGGCGCGGCTTCGAATGCCTCCAGCACGATGCGAAGTTGTTGGGCGCGAATCGCGTCCGCCACCTGGTAGGACAGCACGCGTATCAAGCCGACGCCGCGAATGGCGGCTGCGATTGCGGCGTCCGCCGTATTGACGGCGAGCCGCGCCCGCACGGGCACCGACTGCTCCGACTTGCCGGACCCGAACGTCCACGCGCGCATCGACTCGAGCGCTTCGAACGAGACGCAGCGATGCGCGCCGAGATCGGTTGGTTTGGCCGGCACGCCCTGCGCGTCGAGATATGCAGGACTCGCGCAGATGACCCGTCGCACCGCGCCGACTTTCCTCGCGACCAGCGTGCTATCCGGCAACTCGCCGATGCGGATGGCGACGTCCGCGTGCTCGTCCATCAGATGCACGACCCGGTCGGTCAGCATCAGATTGACGTCGATTTCCGGGTATTGCGCGAGAAAGTCGGCGATCACCGGCACCACGTGCAGACGGCCAAAAGCGACCGACGCGGTCACCGCGAGTTCACCCTTCGGCGTCGCGTATTCGCCGGTCGCGGCGCGCTCGGCTTCGCCGATCTCTTCGAGAATGCGCCGGCATGCAGCGACGTATGCGGCGCCGGCTTCGGTCAGCGAAAGCGTGCGCGTCGTGCGATGCAGCAGACGCGTTTTCAGGTGCGATTCCAGTTCTCCAACCTTGCGGCTGACCGTGGGCAGCGGCATGTCGAGATGACGCGCGGCCGCCGACAGACTGCCCGCATCGACGACCGCGATCAGGATCGACATGGCTTCGAGACGATTCATGATCCTCTCAATTGGTGGAAGGATGAATCTTGATCCTGATGGATTCTCTTTGTGAATGCAAGCGCGTACCGTTCATACATGCACCCCGATAGCGGCATGTCGATGTCGATGCCCCAAGCAAACGAACCAGGAGATTGCCGTGCGCGGCTCAACTACCCCTAACAGCTCTACTACCTCCAGCGCCGGTCCCGCGACGCCCACGGTCGCGTCGCGCGGCAAGATCCTGATGATGGCGATCATTGCCGGCGCAGTGATTACCAACGTGTATTGCACGCAGCCGATCCTGCCGTTGATCGCCGCGGGCCTGCACGTCAACCTGACGACGGTCGATCTCGTCGCGGCGGCATCGCTGCTGGGTTTTTCGACCGGCCTCGCATTGCTGCTGCCACTTGGCGACCGGTTCGATCGCCGCCTGCTCGTGTTGATCCAGATCGTGCTCGCCTGCGGGTTCGGCCTCGCGGCCGCGTTCGCGCCCGGCATCTGGGCGCTGGTCGCGGCGTCGTTTGGGCTTGGCATCGTCAGTTGCGTTCCACAGCAACTGGTGCCGTTCGCTGCCGTGATGTCGTTGCCTCACGAACGCGGGCGTAACGTCGGCACCGTGGTGAGCGGCATCATGGTCGGCATCCTGGCCGGCCGTACGGTTGCCGGTGTGATCGGCGCGAAGTATGGATGGCGTGCGGTGTACGGCGTCGAAGCGGCCTTCATGGTGCCGGTCTGGATTGTCGCCGCGTCGCTGCTGCCGCGCGGCGTGCCGTCGACGGATCTGTCGTATGGGCGGTTGTTGGCTTCGCTGTGGCCGCTGATGCGGGATCACCGCCCGATACGTGAATCGATGGTGATTCAGGCGTTGCTGTGGGCATGTTTCAACGCGTTCTGGGTCAATCTCGCCGCGCTTCTCGCGAGCGGTCCGTGGCATCTCGGCAGCGCGTGGGCGGGCGGCTTCGGCATCATCGGCGCGGCCGGCGCGTTTGCCGCGTCGCTGGGCGGCAATGCAACCGATCGGATCGGCTTTCGCAAAGTGATCGGCGCGAGTATCGGCATCGTCACGCTGGCTTATCTGCTTCTTTCCGGCGCGGCGAGTTCGCTGGTGCTGTTGATTGCCGGTGTGATCGTGCTCGATATCGGCGTGCAATCCGGTCTCGTATCGAATCAGACGCGCGCATTCGCCGTCGATCCGACCGCGCAGGGCCGCATCAATAGCCTCTATATGACGGCGACATTTTTCGGCGGCGCGGTGGGTGCGACGCTCAGTGGCTGGTTGATGACGCGCTTCGGCTGGAACGGCATCGTCGCGTTTGGTATCGCGATCGGTGTTCTCGCGGCCGTCATTCACTGGATCGGCGCGCCTCGTACGACGGCGCTTCAGGCTCGGGTGCAGGCCAAGCCGGACTGATTGAAGAAGCTACGACGATTGGCGCGTCGGCGGCGCCATTCAATCCTGTCGTTCTATTCAGCCGATTCGCTTTTTGATGTTGCTGACTGTGGAGGTGTGAAATGAAGTTCTCGATCAAAACTGAAATCCGCCCGGACGCTCTGTCGACGCTCGAGCATGCGATGAAGTCGGTGGATGCCGACGCGAAAGTGGACGTGGACCTCAACGCGCGAACGGTGAGTGTCGACTCGTGGTTGATGGCGGAGGAGTTTCTCGTCGCGTTTCAAGACGAGGACTACGACGTGACGGTTGCCGAGTGGTGAAGACCACATTGAACGTTCGATAAGAGTCAGGTATGAGCCAGAACCCAACCATTGCCGCGTCAGAAGTTCAGAGTGCGCCGTTTGCCGGCGAATCGATGTCGGGTGCCGACATCATCTTGCGCGTACTCAGCGAACAGGGCGTCGATACCGTATTCGGCTATAGCGGCGGCGCGATTCTGCCGACCTACGACGCGGTGTTCCGTTTCAACGAAAAGCATGCGCACGCTCCCGAGCGGCAGATCAATCTGGTCGTGCCCGCCAACGAGCAAAGCGCCGGCTTCATGGCAGCGGGGTATGCGCGCGCGAGCGGCAAGGTCGGTGTTTTCATGGTGACGTCAGGACCCGGCGCGACCAACGCGGTGACGCCGATTGCCGATTGCAACGGCGACTCGGTGCCGGTCGTACTGATCTGCGGGCAGGTGCCGCGCGCGGCGATCGGCAGTGACGCATTCCAGGAAGCGCCGGTGTTCAACATCATGTCGGCGTGCGCGAAGCAGGTGTTTCTGGTTACCGATCCGCACAAGCTCGAACAGACCCTGCGTACCGCGTTCGACGTTGCTCGCAGCGGACGGCCCGGCCCCGTCGTCGTGGACGTGGCCAAAGACATCCAGAACTGGCGCGGTACGTGGCAAGGGCATGGCACGCTCGCGTATCGCGGCTATTCCGAACGTCTGCGCAAAGTGGCCACGGGCGCGCGGCTCGAAAACACCCGCTGTGACGAATTCTTCGATCTGCTTGCGCAAAGCTCGCGTCCGCTGCTGTATGTCGGTGGCGGCATCATCGCCGCCGGTGCGTCCGATGAACTGCGCCAGTTTGCCGAGCGCTACCGGATCCCTGTGGTGAACACGTTGATGGGCTTCGGCGCGCTGACGGCGAAACACGAACTGAGCCTCGGCATGCTCGGCATGCACGGTGCGGCCTGCGCGAACTATGCAGTCGAAGATTGCGATTTTCTGATCGCGGTGGGTGCACGGTTCGACGATCGGGTTGCCGGTGGCCGCCCGCACGCGTTTGCGCCGCGCGCGCGTCATATTGCGCACATCGATATCGACGAGGCCGAAATCAACAAGGTCAAGCGCGCGCATTGGACCCATGTGGGCGACGCGAAGGAGGCTTTGCGTTCGTTGATCGCGCATCGTGCGTGTGTCGAGGCGCCGTCGGCGTGGCTCGATCACATCACGGAACTGAAGCGGCGCTACGGCATGAATTACGACCGCAACAGTGCGCTGATCCAGCCGCAGCTCGTCATCGAAAAGCTCAGTGAGCTGACCGGCGGCCGGGCTATCGTGACCACCGGAGTGGGCCAGCATCAGATGTGGGCCGCGCAATTCTTCTCGTTCGTCGAACCACGGAGCTTGCTGACGTCAGGCAGCATGGGCACGATGGGCTTCGGGCTGCCCGCCGCGATCGGCGCGCAGATCGCGCGCCCGAACGCGCTGGTCATCGATATCGACGGTGACGGTAGCCTGCGCATGAACATCGGCGATCTGGAGACAGCCACCACCTACGGCGTACCGGTCAAGGTATTGCTGCTCAACAATGCCGGCGACGGCATGATCCGGCAATGGCAGCGTCTCTTTTACGACGGAAGGTTGTGCGTCAGCGATAAATCGCTGCATCGGAAAGACTTTGTGATGGCGGCTCGAGCCGACGGCTTCGAGTTCGCGCAGCGAGTCGAATCGCTTGGCGAACTCGAAGCGAAACTCGCCGCTTTCATCGAATTCGACGGCCCCGCTTTCCTTGAAGTGATGATCGACGAGAACGCCGATGTGTTTCCGATGGTCGGGCCGGGGCACAGCTATTCGGACATGATCACCGGGCCATTCATACCGTCGCGCGATGACGGTGAAGCGGGCGCGCGGCCCGCGGCGCATCGAACCGCGCCCGACATGTTCTAGCTCGACGAGCCGGATGTATTCACGCAGTCCTGCCGGTACCAGAGATCGACCTGATGCTGGGCCGCCTGTAGATCATCCGGATAGTACGGATCGTCGATCCATCCCGGGTGATAGCCGGCTTTTTCGAGTGCGGCCATCTCGCTGGCGTTGCGCTCGCGTGTCAATGGCGCGTTATTCCTGAGCGCGGTTAGATCGCGGCATTGCGCGGCGCTCAAATGCGCGTTGCTGGCGTTCTCTCCACCACCTGCCGCACAGCCGGCGATCGAGAAGGCGACCGCGGCGGCCATCGCCGCCGTCTTCTTTGGCTGTTTCATTTTCGCCTCCGTCGACTCCATCGCCTTCGTTTCGCCGCTGTTCTGCCTCGCCTGGCGGGCCCCTTCCGAGCCCAAATCACACTTTTCAGCGCGCCAGACCGTCGTGTCGGCCCGAGGGTGATTATCCTTTAAAAACAAATAATTAGATCGATATCATCGAAAATTTCCAGCGCTTGACCCACACTTTGAACGATTTCTTGCACAAAAACTTATATTAAGTATAATCGTTTTCACTTTGGAGACAGGCAGCTTGCCATCAGGACGACAGCGCACGTTTCGCGGGGCAACACCGTTGCCATCGACGACGCGGCTTGCTGGTCATTTCGCATCCATGGCAGGGCGCGCGGCGCGCCGGTCGTTTTTCATGTGCCTATATCGCGTATAGGCAATCAATCCGCTGGAGGCGGTGAAGCCGTGACGAGAACGAGAGAGACAAAACCATCCTTTATCGGTGAAATGCGCGCTGGGCGTCAGCAGATCGGCTTGCGCTCGCAACTGTGCAGCCCGATCGCCGCCGAGGCGCTCGGCTTCAGCGGCTGCGATTACGTCTACATCGACATGGAGCATTCGCCCAACGATCTGATGTCAGTGCAGCAGCAGGCTCAGGCGATTGCGGGCACGCCGGCGCATGTGCTCGTCAGGCTCCCCAAACTGGATTCGTTGCTGATCCAGCAACTGCTGGATTTCGGCATCGAGAACATCGTGGTGCCGATGGTGGAAACGGTTGAGGAAGCGCAGTTGGCTGTCGCGGCAACGCGCTATCCGCCGCACGGCGTGCGCAGCGTCGCCAAGATTCATCGCGGCAATCAGTACGCCGGCGGCAACGAGTACTTTGATGAAATCGATTCGCGCGTCTGTCTGATCGTGATGATCGAAACGCGCGCGGCGCTGAGCCGCATCGAGGAGATCGCGGCCGTGGACGGCGTGCATGGCGTGCTGATCGGCCCGGCCGATCTGGCCGCCGACCTCGGTCATGCGCGCGCGTCCGGTCATGCCGACGTGCTCGCCGCAATTACCGGCGCCATTCCGAAGATCAAGGCCGCGGGCGCGTTCGCCGGCATGTCGGCCGCCGAAGGCGCCGCGGGCCGGAAATGGCTCGACATGGGTTGTCAGTTCGTATCGGTCGCGGGCGATATCCAGATGCTGGCGAGCCGGGCGCGTGCGATGGTCGAAGAGGCTTCGGCATGACGGACCGCTCCGTGCAGGCGGGAACGCAAGCGGGCACACCGCTGACGCTGTTCGACAAGCTGTGGAATAGCCACGTGATCGTCAACTCGCCACATGGCGAGGATCTGCTTTACGTCGATTTCAACATGATCAACGAGGGCGGCGCGTTCCTCGCGTTCGACCAGCTTCGGCTGGAAGGGCGCAAGGCCCGCCGTTCGATGCAGCAGATGGCCGTCACCGATCACTATCTGCCGACCATCAACCGCGCGGCCGGCACCGCGGGCATCGTCAATCCGGAAATCCGCCGCGTCGTCGAGATGCAGCAGGAAAATGCCCGCGACTTTGCATTGCCGCATATCGACATGCATCACCGCATGCAAGGCATCGTGCACGTGATCGCGCCGGAACTCGGCATCGCGCAGCCCGGCATGATGATCACCTGCAACGATTCGCACACGGCGACCAATGGCGCATTCGGTCTGCTGGCATCGCCGATCGGCGCGTCGAACCAGTTGCGCCACGTGATCGCCACGCAAACCGTGTGGATGAACCGTCCGAAGCCGATGCGGATCGTGATCGACGGCGAACTGCCGAACGGTGTGACGCCGAAGGACATCATTCTCAGCATCATCGCGCGCATCGGTGTCGGCGGCGCGGTCGGGCATGCGATCGAATATGCGGGCTCGACGATCCGCGCGATGTCGATGGAAGGGCGCATGACGATCTGCAACATGTCGGTCGAGGCCGGCGCGAAGATCGGATTGATCGCGCCTGACGAAACCACCTTCGCTTATCTCGCGGGCCGTGCCAAAAGCCCGCAGGGCGAAGCGTGGGACGAAGCGCTGCGCTATTGGCGCACGCTGCGCAGCGACGACGGCGCCGTGTTCGCCCGCGAGCTGCACGTCGACGTGTCGACGCTCGCGCCGATGGTCAGTTGGGGAACGAGCCCGGAAGACTGCTCGCCGATCGATGGCGTCGTGCCCGATCCGGCGGCCATCGCCGATAGCGACCGGCGTCGCCATGTCGAGCGGGCGCTCGAATATCTGGATCTCGCGCCGCTAACACCGCTGCAGCAGATCCGTATCGATCGCGTGTTCATCGGTTCGTGCACCAACAGTCGCATCGAGGATCTGCGCAGTGCCGCCGCGGTTCTGAAAGGCCGCCGCTCCGCGGTGCCCGGCATGGTGTCGCCCGGCTCGTCGTCGGTCAAGCGTCAGGCTGAAGCAGAAGGGCTGGACGCGGTCTTCAAGGCCGCGGGTCTTGAGTGGCGTGATTCCGGCTGCTCGATGTGCAACGGCTCCAATGGCGAGCTGGTCGCGCCCGGCGAACGCTCCGCGTCGACCACCAACCGCAATTTCGAGGGCCGCCAGGGGCGCGAGGCTCGCACCCATATCATGAGCCCCGCGATGGTGGCCGCCGCCGCCGTCGCCGGACACCTGGCCGACGTTCGCAGCATCGCAGTACAGGAGATGACGTCGTGAAGCCATTCGTCACATTGACCGCGGTCGCGGCGCCGGTGGAAATCGCCAAGATCGACACCGGCATGATCCTGCCGGGCCGCTACATGCGCCGGCATCGCCGCCCCGGCCACGACTACAGCGAAGCGTTCCTGCACGATCTTCGCTTCGATGAAAAAGAGCAGCCGCGCGCGGATTTTTCGCTCAACGAACCGGCCTATCAGGGATGCGAAATCCTCGTGACGGACGCCGATTTCGGTTGCGGCTCGTCGCGCGAAGGAGCGGCTTACGCGGTTCTCGATTTTGGCCTGCGCGCGCTGATCGGGCCGAGTTTCGGCGACATCTTCTTTGCGAACTGTCTGCAGAACGGCGTGTTGCCGATCGTGTTGCCGTATCCGGCGATCCATGCGTTGTGGCGGCAATTGCGCGCGAACCCGGGCGCGTCGATCACGATCGACCTGCCCGCGCAATTCGTGATCGCGCCGGACGGCTCGACGTTCGAGTTCGACATCAACGCGCTGCGCAAACAGCGGCTGATCGATGGCGTCGACGATATCGACGTGACGCTCGGTTACGTCGAGGCGATCGATGCGTTCGAGACGGCGCGCCGTGCCGCGATGCCGTGGTTGCCAACCGCCGGATGACGCCGGTCTGAATCATATTGAGTAGTGGTCTCGTGGCGCCGCGATGCGGACGCTACGAGGTTGGGATAAGGAGGAGATGCTGTTGCTATGAATATCGACAATTCCGTTGCTGCGTCGTTGCTGCCCGCCATCGTGCGGTTGAACGGCGTCAGCCAGACTTTCCCGTCGCGCGCGGGTGCGCCCGCCGTGCATGCGATGGGTCCGATCACATTGGATCTACGCCAGGGCGAATTCTTTTCGATCGTCGGCCCGTCCGGTTGCGGCAAGTCCACGTTTCTGGAAGTGCTCGCCGGCCTGACGACACCGAGTGGTGGCGAAGTGCTGATGGATGGCAAGCGCGTCCAGGGCAGCATTCCTGACGGCGTCGGCGTCGTGTTCCAGGAGGATGCGAGCTTTCCGTGGCTAACCGTGTGGAAGAACATCACGTTCGGCCTGAAGCAGAACGGCGTCGACCCGAAGATCGCAACCGAGCGCGCCGAGCGTGCATTGGCGCTGACTGGCCTCACCGCATTCCGCGATTCGTATCCGGCGCAACTGTCCGGCGGCATGCGCCAGCGCGTGTGCATCGCGCGCACGCTGGTGATGGAGCCGCGCCTGATTCTGCTCGACGAACCCTTTGCCGCGCTCGATCAGCAAACACGCTTGCTGATGGGCGACGAGGTGCTGAACCTGTGGCGCGCGACCGGCGCGACCGTCGTGCTGATCACGCACGCGCTCGACGAAGCGGCGATGCTGTCCGACCGCGTCGGCGTGATGTCGGCGCGTCCCGGCCGTTTTATCGAAATCATCGAAACGGGCTGGGGCCGTGACCGCGACAGCCGGATCGCTTCGTCGGAGCAGTTCGGTACGCTGACCGCGCACCTGTGGTCGTTGCTGCGCGACGAGTCGATTCGCGCGACCCAATATGGGAAGGCGAAATCATGACGCTCGGACGCATCAGATTACTTGTCGTCGTGCTGTGCGTGATTGCCGTCGAGGTTGTGTGCCGCACGGGCTTGATCAGCAGCTATACGCTGATTCCGCCGAGCCAGATGGTGGTCGCGCTGTATCACCTGCTGCTCGATGGCAGCCTGACCCCGGAGATCGTCGCGACCTTGGGCTCGGTGCTGATCGCGATCGTCTGCGCGGTGGTCTTCGGCATTCTCGGCGCGGTGATTCTGCACGCGGTGCCGCGCTTGCGCCGCGCAATCGACCCGGTTCTGTCGATCTACTATTCGATCCCGATGTTCGTGTTCTACCCGCTGTTCATCGCGTTGTTCGGACTGACGGACACGCCGAAGATCGTGCTGGGTTTTCTGCTTGCGGTGGTCACGATGATCGCCAGCACACTCAACGGGCTCGACCGCGTGCCGAAGGTGATGCGCAAGACGGCTCGCGTGTTCCGGCTGGGCAAATGGGATACGGTGCGCCAGGTGATTCTTCCTTCGGCCGCGCCGCACATCTTCAACGGCGTGAAGCTCGCGATCGCGCAGGCGTTCGTCGGCGTGCTCGGCGCCGAGTTCATTCTGTCGACCGGCGGCCTCGGCTACCAGATCTTCTACGCGTTCCACGATTTCGATAACGGCAAGATGTACGCGATCGTGCTGCTGGTGCTGATCATCGTGTCGGTCGTCAACGGGCTGCTGCTGGGCTGGGAGCGTCGCCTGCGCCAACGCCGGGGGCTCGCATGAATACCGTCGACAGCTTGACTCCAATCGAAACCGCGCCGAAGCGCTCCAGGTGGGAACAGCATCAACGTTCGTTCGATCTGTTGTTGATCGCCGTGGGTTTCGTCGTGCTCTGGCAGATCTTCTTCGTGATCGGCGGCTCGGTCGCTTTGGCTTCGCCGTGGCAGGCCACCCGCACTGCGATTGCGATGCTCGCGTCGCCGGACTTCTGGGGTGATATCGGTACGACGTTCTCGGCATTTGCGTACTCGGTCGTGATCGAGACGGTGCTCGGCATTCTGCTCGGCGCAATCCTGGGCTTACGCAAGCTGACCGGTGACGTGGTGGAGCCGATGATCGCGAGTCTGTATTCGATCCCGAAGCTGATGTTCTTCCCGATGATCACGCTGTTCTTCGGCATCGGCATGAGTTCGGAGGTCGCGTTCGGCGTGCTGCACGGCATCATCCCGATCATTCTTTTCACGATGAGCGCGGTGCGCAACATCAAGCCCGTCTATCTGAAGAGCGCCCGCACGATGGGCCTGTCGACGACGCGGACGTTGTGGTCGATCGCGTTGCCGGCCGCGATTCCGGAGATCTTCACCGGTTTGCGCATCGGTATTTCGGGCGCACTGATCGGCGTCATTCTTTGCGAGATGTTCGGCTCCGCCAAGGGTGTCGGCTTTCGCCTGATGAACGCCGTGGCGAACAATGTCGTGACCGACATTTCCGCCATCACGCTGATCCTGATCGTCGTCGCCGCGGTGCTCAGCGGTGTGCTGATGAAACTGGACGAGCGTTTGCATCGCCGCATCTAAATTAATCGAGATCAATCGAGACATCAGAATGGAGGAGCAGGAATGAAAGCAGGTACAACGAGGCGTGGGCTTTGGTCTGTCGTGGTTGCCGTGGGACTGATCTGCGGCGCGCTCAGCGCACCAGCGTCGAGTGTCGAGATCGCCGCCACCAATTACGGCAGTTCGGTCATCGGGATCCCCTGGGCGATCGCACTGGACAAGGGCTATTTCAAGGATGCCGGTGTCGACGTGTCGGCCGTGATCGGTTCGCCGGGCGGCAGCACCGAAGTGCGTAATCTGATCGCCGGCGATCTGCCGTATGCGGACAGCGCGCTGATTCCGACACTGAAGGCGATCAAGAACGGCTCCGATCTGCGGATCATCAGCGACAACACGCAGACCTCGGCGCAGTTCGTCTGGCTCGTGAAGCCTAATTCGCCGATCAAGACCCTGGCCGACCTGAAGGGCAAACGCATCTCCTTCACGACGCCGCTCAGCACCAGCCAGTCGCTGGATTTCATGCTGATCGAGAAGGCGGGCCTGAAGCCGTCGGACGTCAAGCTGATTTCGACGGGCGCCTACGGCGCGGCGCTGACGGCGCTGCAAAACGGCGGCATCGATCTCGCTCTGGTGTCGGAGCCGACCTACACGATGAACAAGAGCACGTTCAAGGCGCTGTTCTGGTCGCGCGATCTGTTCTCAGCGATCAACACGTCGATCGGCGTGACGTCGGTGAAGACGATCAAGGAGCATCCGGACATGCTGCGCGGCATCATCGCGGCGCGCCGGCGAGCCGTGCAGTTCATGAAGACCAATCGCGATGAGTCGGTCGCTATCGTCGCCAGGGTCTACAAGATGGATCCCGCTGTCGTGCGCGCGATGATGGCCGAGCTGATCGACCATCCGTCTTCCGACGGCTCGGTGTTCTTCGGCCAGGGCGATATCAATCCGAAGGGGCTCGACGCGCTGGTCGACCTCGCGCAGAAGACCGGCGATCTGAAGGAGAAAGTCGACTGGCGCGACTATGTCGACCAGAGCTTTCTTCCCGCCGATCTGCAGCACAAGTTGAAGTAGGCCACCGTTCGGCGCATCCGAACGATGCATCCCGAACGGCTATAAAACATGGGAAAATTCCGGCGCGACGAACCACCCCGTCGCGCTGGTCAACCTGGAAGCGGAGAGTCTCGACATTGATCGCCCCGAAAGTGCCGCGTTCTTCATCAATGGATGGCTTGTTTGGCGAAAAGATCAATCTGAATCGGCTCGCGATCTTCGTTTCGGTCGTGGAAACGGGCAGCATGAGCGCGGCGGCCGAGAAGTTCGGCATTTCGCAGCCGGCCGTTTCGCAAGCCATCGTCAAACTCGAGGAGGCTAGCGGGATCGATCTGTTCGATCGCTCGACCCGGCCGCCGGTCCTGACATTGCGAGGCGCGGCTTTCTTCAAGCAGGCGTCCGCGGTCGTCGAAAGCGTGCGGCGACTGCAAAGCAGTTTGCGTCTCGACACGGCGGCGCAACTGCCGATCCTGCGCGTCGGCATGCTGAACAGCTTTGCCACGACACTCGGCCCGTTCATGGTCAAAAGCCTGCAGGAAACGGCCGTGCAATGGTTCGTGGACACCGGCTATGAGGCCTCGCGAATCATCGCGCTGCTCGACCGGCGCTGCGATTTCGTGATCACGGCCGACGAAGCGGCACCGCCGCAAGGCTTGATCGCGCTGCCGCTGTTCTCCGAGTCCTACCGCATCATCCTGCCCGACGAGCCCGAGAAGGCGCACATGCCGGTGCTCGATCGCATCGCCGGCATGAGCATGATTCGCTATGGCCGCGATCCGCATATGTTGTCCAGCATCGATCGATGGCTTGCCGCGGCCGGTATCGAGGCCGCTGCCCGCTACCATCTGGACACCGTCGAAGGGGCGGCGCAGATGGTCGTCTCGGGGCTCGGCTGGAGCCTGTTGCCGCCGCTGGCGTTCTTCCGTCTGATCGAGCGCGGCGACCGGATCACGTCGGTGCGCTTTCCGGGTGTGCCGATCCGGCGCACGATCGTGGTCGTTGCCCGCGAAGACGAAGGCGCGGGCATTGCCAAACGGATCCACCAGACCGCGCTCGGTCTGATCAACGATATTTTTCTGCCTAGCTTGCAGCGACATCAGCCTGATGCCCTTGAGGATATCGAGGTCTACGACGGCAAGTAGGTAAGCCGCGCCGTGCAGGCTTGCGTGATCCGGCTGTCGTTGCACGGTTTCAACTTCTTTCTGATCGCCACTTCCATGACGAGATCTGCGCGTTTGCCCTGCAAGGCAAACGTGCAAATTTCGGTCGAAATTTTTCAAATTGATCGATTCAATCATTTTAGGGGTTTTCCCTCGGTTGAATTGAACGTTTCGATCAAATAGCATGAGCCGATCGATCAGATGCGATCAATCTACGCATGAAAAATCGTTCCAGATTGATCGAATCGATCAAATAACGCAGAAGCCGCAAGCACCAACGCATCCCCGCAAGACCGAAATCGAGACTTACGACATGAATCCCGTCTATCACTTCCAAACCGTCCAGCACGTCGTGCATGGCGCCCACAGCCTCGACCAGTTGCCCGAGAAGCTCGCACTGCTCGATCGCCCGGTTCGCCGCATCACGTTGATCACGCAACCGGTGATGGAGCAGAACAGCGTGGCGGCGCGCGTGGTCGCGGCGCTGAAGGCGAGAGATGTCGAAGTGTTGATCGTGCGCGACGTGCAGCCCGAGCCGACTATCGAGAACGTGGAAACGGTGTTTCGCGAGCAGATCGAACCGTTCGCGCCCGACGCGGTGCTGTCGATCGGCGGCGGCAGTGTGCTCGACGCGGCCAAGCTGTTCGCGGTGCGCCTGACCAACGCGCAGCCGCTGCGCGAATGGCTCGGCATCGATCTGATCAAGACACCGGGCGTGCCGCTCATTCTGGTTCCGACCACGGCCGGCACCGGCTCCGAAGTCACGCCGAACGCGATCGTCACGCTGCCTGACGAAGAGTTGAAGGTCGGCATCGTGAGCCGCCATTTGCTGCCGCAACTGGTGATTCTCGACGCGACGCTGACGCTCGATCTGCCGAAGCCGATCACGGCCGCAACCGGCATGGACGCGTTCATTCACGCGCTCGAATCGTATATCTCGACCAAGGCGAATCCGATCAGCGATATGTTCGCGATGGAATCGATGCGCCTGATTGGCGCGAACCTGCTCGAAGCGTATGAAAACGGCCACTCGCTGAAGGCACGCGAAGCGATGCTGCTCGGCTCGATGTACGGCGGCCTCGCGCTGACCGCCGCGGGCACGGCGGCCGTGCACGCGCTGGCTTATCCGCTCGGCGGTATGTTCAATATCACGCACGGCGTGGCCAACTCGATGCTGCTGCCGCACGTGATGGCGTTCAACCTCGATGCGATCGTCGGCCGTCTTGCGACCGTCGCGCACGCGCTGGGTATCGCACAGCACGACGACAGCGATCAGACCGCCGCCGACAAGTTTCTCGAACGCCTGCGTGAGTGGACCGCCGCGCTCGCGATCCCGCAGGATCTGCGTCAGTTCGGCGTCAACGAAACGCATCTCGATGCGCTCGCCGTGGCGGCCGCCAAGGTCAAGCGTCTGCTGGGCAACAACCCGAAGGCGCTGAGCCTCGACGACATCAAGGCGATCTATAGCCGTTTGCTGCCGTGAATACCTTCGCTACCCGCCAGCCGCGTCTACTGATACTCGGAGACGATCTCTCCGGCACGGCCGACTGCGCCGTGAAGTGCGCGCGTCTCGGCCTCGCGAGCGTCGTCTGTCTGAACGCGGCGACCACGGCCACGGCCGGCGACGCGGACGCAAGCGCTGTGCTCGCGATCGACACCGATACCCGCCGCGCGTCGCCCGCCGATGCAGCGAGCGCGAATGCGCGGGCATGGCACGCGCACGGCGCCCGCCGCTTGCTCTACAAGAAAATCGACTCGACGCTGCGCGGCAACGTTGCCGCCGAAGTCGCCGCGCTCGCGGCTCACGCGGGCATGGCGATCGTCGCGCCCGCGCTGCCCGAGGCGGGCCGCACAGTCCGCAATGGCTGTCTGCATGTGCACGGCGTGCCGGTCGAAGAGACGGAAATCTGGCGCAACGAAGCGATCGATGGCACCGGTGATCTGCGCCCGATGTTGATCGGCGCTGGCCTGCAGGTCGGGCATGTGAGCCTGCAAGTGGTGCGCGAAGGTGCGGGACCGTTGCGCGAACGACTCGAAGCGCTGCGCGCGGCGAAGTGCGAGGCCGTGGTCTGCGACAGTGAAACCGATGCGGACCTCGCCGTGCTCGCGCAAGCTTCGGCCACGCTCGATCGTGTGTTCTGGGTCGGCGCGGCGGGACTCGCGCAAACATTGATCGTCGCGCTGACCGGCGCACACGGGCAGGCAAGCGTAACGCCCGCGGCAACGCCCGCAGCCGTGCTGCCCGCAACGACCGGGCAACACGCGCGCGGCGTGCTGATGGTAGTGGGCAGCATGTCGAGCGTTTCGCACGAGCAGGTCGCCACATTCCGCGCAAACAGCAGCGGTGCTTTCGATATCTTCGACGTCGACGTTGCTTCACTGCTCGACGCGGTGAGTCCTGATTCGATCACGCTGGGCGCGCGCGTCGCCGATACGCTGATGCGCGGCCGTCACGCGGTGGTCGCGTTGAGCCAGGCCAGCCGCGCGCAACCCGCCGATGGCGAACTGCTCGCGCGGCAGCTCGCGGCTCGCCTCGCCAGCGCCGCCACGCATGCGGCGGCATTGATCGCCACCGGCGGGGAAACGGCGCGCGCGCTGCTGATGGCCATGGGTATCGCCGAGCTGCGCGTGAGCGAAGAAATCGAAAACGGCGTGCCGTTGATGGCCGCCACCGGCGCGTCTTATGTGTTGCCCGTCGTCACCAAGGCGGGCGGCTTCGGGCGCCCCGACACCCTTTATCGCGCGTGGCAGCGGCTCGTCGCCATGACGCAAGCGGACGCGCAAGCGCCGCGTCAACCCAGCAAAAAGGAAGCTATGAACTATCGTCCCGTAATCGGCATCACGATGGGCGATGCCGCCGGCGTGGGCCCGGAAATCATCATGAAGAGCCTGGCGCACCAGTCGGTGTACGACGGTTGCCGGCCGCTCGTGATCGGCGACGCGAAACGGCTCGTCGATGCCGGGCGGCGCGCGGGCGTCACTCTCGAAGTGCGCTCGATCAACGCCCCGGCCGACGCGCGCTTCGAACCCGGCGTGGTCGATTGCATCGATCTCGGTCTGATTCCTGAGTCGATGCCCTATGGCCAACTCTCTGCTGTCGCCGGCGATGCCGCGTACCAGTACATCGCGCGCACGGTCGAGCTGACGTCGGCGGGCGAACTCGACGCGATCTGCACCGCGCCGCTCAACAAGGAAGCGCTGCATGCGGGCGGCCATATTTTCCCCGGCCACACGGAAATGCTCGCGCATCTGACGAACATCCCCGAAGTGTCGATGATGCTCGTCGCGCCGCGGCTGCGCGTAATTCACGTGACCACGCATATCGGCCTGCTCGACGCGATTCGCAAGATCGAGCCGGGCCTCGTGCAGCGCACGATCGAGCGCGCGCATGAAACGCTGCTGCGCGCCGGCATCGAAGAGCCGCGCATCGGCGTGTGCGGGATCAATCCGCACGCGGGTGAAAACGGCCTGTTCGGTTATGGCGAGGAAGAAGAAAAGATCGTGCCGGCGGTGACCTTGCTGCGCGAGCGCGGCTGGGACGTGGAAGGCCCGCTGCCCGCCGACACGCTGTTCTTCCGCGCGGGCCGCGGCGACTTCGACGTGGTCGTGGCGATGTATCACGACCAGGGCCACGGCCCGGTGAAGGTGATGGGCCTGGAGGCCGGCGTGAACGTGACTGTGGGGCTGCCGGTGATTCGCACGTCGGTCGATCACGGCACCGCATTCGATATCGCCGGCAAGGGTATCGCCGACGAACGCAGCATGCTCGAAGCGCTGAAGCAGGCGCAGGATCTCGCGACGCGCCGCGCGGATAGCGCGACGGCTCGTGAACATCCGCGCGCTGGTCTGTAATCGATGCGATGGCAACGAGCGAGGTCACGGCAATTCGCGCAGTGGAATTGCGAAACCGGATTTCGGGCCTCGTGAATTTCCGTTTGAGAGCGGCGACATCATTCGCCGCTTATCAGGCGCCTTTTATTTGCAACTTCAACTTTATAGGAGGCTGAACAGGTTCCCTGATGGTCCCGGCTGTCAAATGCGTAATTGCCTTATCGCGGCCACTTGAATGACCTGGTACTCGTCCTGTTTTTGTCGTCGAGGCAGGGGATATAGCAAGCAATTAATTGAACGGTGTACAGCGAGCGATCTTGCTGAACTCGGCGACGGAAAGGCCGTCGATCGAACGTAATTCTTCCGGGTGAACGACTCCTGAGCCTGTGCCATGCACGAGGCAAGGGAAGCTATTTGCCCGTCAATATCGTGACGCTAACTTTCTGGCGATGCGTCGCATCGCGCCATCATTAAAATACTGGAGGAGTGGAGATGAAAAAATATAACCCCATAAAGGTCACTATCGCGGCGGCAGCAGTCATGGCGGCAGTACCGGCATTCGCACAAAGCAGCGTGACGCTATATGGCGTCGTCGATACAGGGCTTGGTTATTTGAGTAATTCGAGCAGTCTCGGCGCAACGCACGGCGGCCGTTCGAAGCTCTATATGAACCAGGGCGTGTGGTCGGGCAGTCTGTTCGGTTTGACGGGTACGGAAGATCTGGGCGGCGGGACGAAGGCGATCTTCAAGCTCGAAGGCGGCTACAACAGCGCGACGGGTGGCCTGCAGTTCGCGAACACGCTGTTCGGCCGCCAGGCGTATGTAGGGCTGACGAATAACCAGTACGGTACGTTGACCGCCGGACGTCAGTACACGTCGTATTTCCAGTTGTTGCAGCCGTACAGCTCGCCGAACTGGCTGAGCGGCGGATTTGGCGCGCACCCTGGCGATATCGACGGGCTGGATAAGAGCTTCCGCATCAATAACAACTTCGTGTATACGTCGCCGAGCTTCGCCGGCCTGAAGGTGAGCGGCTCGTACGCGCTCGGCGGTGTCGCGGGTGCGACCGGCAGCGGCCAGACGTGGAGCATGGCGGCGCAATACGCACAGGGACCGGTCGGCATTGCGGCGGGCATCATGCGCATCAACAATGCCACCGTGGGCGGCGGCGCGTGGGGAGCGAATTCCACGGCACAAAGCGGTGGCGCGCAACAGGCCGTGTCGGCGATCAACTACGGCTATTCGACGGCGGCCAATCAGCAGCGTATCGCGGTGACCGGCGGCTACACGTTCACGCCCGCGTTCGATATCAGCGCGTCGTACTCGAACGTGCAGTACCTGCCGGGCGCGTCGTCGTCGTTCCATGACAAGGCGATCTTCAACACGGGCGGTGTGGTCCTGCACTGGCAAGCAATGCCGGCTCTCAATCTGGCGGCCGGATATAGCTATACCGCTGCAACCAAGGCCAACGGGATCAGCGATGCGGCCCACTATCAGCAGTTCAACCTGACGCAGTTCTATTCGCTGTCCAAGCGCACGGCTATCTATGCGCTGGAGGCGTACCAGCTGGCGGGCGGCAACACGTTGACACCGAATGCTTCCGGCACGGGTACGCACATCATCAACGCGACTGCGTCGATCGGTGATGGTCAGAACAACACGCCTTCGTCGACGCGCAGCCAGGTTGCGGTGATCCTCGGTATCGATATGAAGTTCTGACGTACGCGTCGGGCTAACGGCGGGATCAGCACGAAGCACGGGAAAGGGGACAGAGTACGGGGTAAACTACGGGCGCGCCGCAGTGTCCATACGGTCTGCCTCGTCGCCCGGCGACGTCCCGAACCCAACGCTGAACACCCATGAAAGTAGCCCGTCGTCGTGAAGCCATGCTCAAAGCCGTCCTTGGCGGCATGACCGAAGTGTTCGAGTTGTGCGAGCACTTCGGCATGTCGGAGGCGACCGTGCGCCGCGATCTGCGCGCGCTCGCCGACGAGGGGCTGATTCTGCGCACGTACGGCGGCGCGGCTTCGGTGAGCGACCACGCGCCCGAGGAATCGCTCGAACAGCGCCGCCAGAGTTTTCAGGCCGAGAAGGACGCGATCGGCCAGGCGGCGGCCGCCCATGTGCGCACGGGCGATACCATTTTTCTCGACAGCGGCACGACCACCGCCGCGCTCGCGCGGGCTCTCGCGCGCTCGGGCCGGCACGACATTCAGGTGGTGACGAACAACCTGCTGGTCGTGCAGGCGCTGACCGGCAGCAACGTGCCGCTCACGTTGATAGGCGGCGAGGTGCGCGAATCGAGCATGAGCACGCTCGGGCCGATCGCGCAGCTCGCGCTGACGCGCATCACCGTCGACAAGGCGTTTCTCGGCGCCGATGGCGTGGTACCGGGGCGCGGCCTGTGCGAAGCGACGGCCGACCAGGCCTACCTGAAGGAATGCCTGATGCGCCAGGCCGCCGGCCTGTTCGTGCTCGTGACCGCCGACAAGCTCAATCGTGACAGCCAGCAGCACTGGGCGCCGCTCGAAAAGCCGTGGACGCTGATCACCGACGCTAGCGCGTCGCATAGCGGGTTGCAGGCGTTTCGCAATCTTGCAGGGCTGACGATCGAGGCGATCGTTGTGGCTGACGCAGAGGGGCGTTGATAGACGTTCGCGACGAGCATCGGCTGCGGGACGCCGTGCGCGAGCTTGCTTCGTGAGGTGTCAGCCTGCCGACAGGTCAAAACTCCGTGCCGCGTTCGCGCAGCCGCAGCGCCTTGCGATTGACCTTGCCGGACTGTGAACTCGGCAATTCGTCGATGAACTCGATTACCCGTGGGTAGCCGAATTGCGAATGCGCGTCGCGCACAAATTCGCGGATGTCGTTGGCTACCTGCATGCTTGCGCTATAGCCGCTGGCCAGCACGATGTAGGCCTTCACGCGCGAGCCACGCTCGGCATCCACTACGCCGATTACACCGGCCGCCGCCACCGCCGGATGCTGGCAGCAGGCCTCCTCGACTTCGAACGGACTGATGCGATAACCGGACGCCTTGATCACATCATCCTTGCGTCCGATGTACCAGTAGAAACCATCGCTATCCTGCACCGCGAGATCGTTGGTATGGAACCACTCGCCGCCGAACACGGCCTGTGTATCGTCGGGGCGGTTCCAGTAGCCGAGCGGAAACTGCGGGTTGCTGCGC
This sequence comes from Paraburkholderia sp. ZP32-5, assembly GCF_021390495.1. Lineage (NCBI taxonomy): Bacteria > Pseudomonadati > Pseudomonadota > Betaproteobacteria > Burkholderiales > Burkholderiaceae > Paraburkholderia > Paraburkholderia sp. ZP32-5. The sequence continues at coordinate 705,539 of NZ_JAJEJP010000003.1, forward strand.
GCGCGCAGACAGATTTCGCCTTGCTCGCCAACCGCGACTCGTCGTTCGGCGTCGTCGAGCAGTTGCACGTCCCAGCCGGGCACCGGGCGACCCATCGAACCGGGCTTGATACGCAAGCCGGCGAAGTTGCCGATCATCGGATAGGCCTCGGTCATGCCGTAGTTTTCCAGTACATCGATGCCGAACTGCTGTTTGAACCACGTCGCTTCGCTTTTGCCGAGCGGCTCGTTCGCGCTGCAACAGATCCGGAACGCTTGCGGATAGCGTGTGCCGGCGTCGGGCACCGCATTCATCATCAGACGCAGGCCGCTCGGGTTCAGGAATACGTTGCTCACCTGATGGCGGCTCAGCGCGGCGAGCAGCCCCTCCGGATCGTAGCGTTTGGCCGATACGTGCACGAGATTGACCGCGCCATAGCGCCAGGGTCCGAGAACCTTGTAGACGCCCCATGCCCAGTCGCCCATCCAGTAAGAGCGTTCGCCTTCGCGCAAGTCCTGGCATACCTCGAACTCGTTGTGCCCGATCAATCCGCGATGCGGTGCGACGACGCCCTTCGGATGACCGGTCGAGCCGGACGTGAAATAGATCAACGCGGGATCGTCGGCGCGGGTGTCGGCCGTGACGAACGTGTCGTCGAACGACGCGATATGCGCTGCGTCGTGGCGCAGCGTGCGATGGGTATTGCCGAGTGCACGCGCCGCATTCGTATCGTCGACGATCAGCAGCGCGACCTGCGCAGCCTGAAGCCGATAAGCAAGCGACTCGTCGCTCCACAGCGCGGCCATCGGCACGCCGATCGCGCCTAGTTTAAGAATGCCGAGGATCGCGGCGGCGGTATCGACCGATGCCGGCATCAGCACGGCCACCCGATCGCCGGCGCGCACGCCCTGCGAGGCCAGCGCGTTCGCGAAGCGATTGGCGAGACTCTGGATTTCGCGCCAGTAGACGAAGCGGTCTTCGAGCGCTTCGCCCGTGACGATCATCGCGAGCCGTTCCGGCGGATGTTTGTCGCACACGTCGCGCGCGACGTTGTAGCGCTCCGGCACATGCCAGCGATACGTGTCGTGCCAGTGCTGGTAACGCTCGCGGTCGGATTCGGTTGCGGCATCCACGGCGCGTTCTTCTGTGTATTCGGCGTCAGACATGGGTTGGTGATTTCCGCTCGGGCGTGTCAATGCGACGTGAAGGATTGATTGGCGCGCGACATCCGCATGCCGGCAGTTTCGGGCAGCATTGCGATCGGCACCAACGCGAGGATCGCGATCGTCGACATATAGAAGGCCGGCGCGAGCGGCGCATGGGTGAGCACCACCAGGTATTGCGCGACGAACGGCGCGGTGCCTCCGAACAGCATGTAGCCGAGGTTGTAGCCGAGCGCGGCGCCGGTGTAGCGCACTTCGGTCGGAAACAGTTCGCATTGCACGACCGCGACGACCGATGCCGTCAGCGTCAGAAATACCGTGATCAGAAACTGTCCGAGGATCGCGTTGAGCATGCCGCCTTGCGCGGCCAGCAGATAACCGGGCACCGGCGACAGCACCAGGCCGATTGCGCCGGTGAACAGAATGCGCTTGCGGCCATAGCGATCGCCGAGGCTGCCGAAGAACGGAATCAGCGCGCTGTAAAGCAGAAGCGCGAGCGCGTTCGATACGAGGCTGATGGTCGGACTCAAGCCGATCACCTGCTTCAGGTAGGTCGTCATATAGCTCGACATTGTGTAGAACGCGAGCGCGTTCAGCGACGCAACGCCAGCGAGCAGCAGAATCTGCCTGCGGTAATGCGTGAGCACGGCCTTGACCGGTGCCTCGACGATGCGGCCGGAGCGCGCGAGGTCGACGAACGCAGGGGTGTCGTCCAGTTTCGTGCGCAGGTACAGTCCGACCAGCGACAGCGGCGCGGACAGCAGAAACGGAATACGCCAGCCCCATGACATGTACGCGTCTTTCGACATCGACGCTTCGATGATGGTCATCAGTATTGCTGCCACCACGAATGGCAATGTCTGTGACGAGTTCGAGATGCCGGTCCAGAATCCGCGCCGCGCACTGGGTGCATGCTCGCTGAGGAACGTCGAACTGCCCGACGCCTCGCCGCCGCCGGAGAAGCCTTGGCCGAGTCGCAGCACGGCGAGCAGCAGCGGCGCGAGCATGCCGGCGTTTGCATAGGTAGGCAGCACACCGATCAGCGTCGTGCACGCACCCATCATCAGAATGATGATGGCCAGCGTGTTACGCCTGCCGATGCGATCGCCGAGCTTGCCGAAAAAGATGCCGCCGGCCGGACGGAACAGGAACGTCACGCCGAAGATCGCGAGCGTGGCGAGCAGGCCCGAAGTCGGGTCGCTGCCGGGAAAGAACAGCTTCGCAATGGTCGACGCCGAATAGCCATACACGGCGAAATCGAACCACTCGACGAAGTTGCCGGCTGACGTGCCGGCAAGCAATCTCAGCTTCTTGCTGGATGAAACATCTTGCGCGGCGTGCATGCGATCGCCGGCAGTTGCGCTCTGCGTCAGGTTCTTCACGGCTGCTCCTTCCAGATCAGCGTTAGTAAAGCCAGTTGCCCGTTTCGGTCAGATGCCAGACTTCGCCGGACGAGGTCTCCTCGCGGGTGATTTTTACGGTGCCGCTAATCATCCGCGTGGCCATCGAATGGAATTCGAAGAAGGCCTGATGCAGTTCGGGCGGATAGCGGTCATCGAACGGCTTGTACGTGTATAGATGCAGGCGCCCACTGGTTGCGCTCGTCGATTCAACCGATACCTCACGGCCAAGTGCCTTCAGCAGCGTTTCGTGAAAGCGCAGAATGCCCGGCACGTCTTGCGAGGTCACGCCGGTTTGCTCGACGAGTTGCGGTGCCATCTGGATCGCGAGCATGCGCATCGTATTGCGCACGATCTGATGCGTACGCAGTTCACCGACCATCCAGTACAGACTGTCGATGGTCGCCTGCACGTAGCCTGCCGAAAACTTTGGCCGCGCTTTCAGCATGCGCGGTTCGGGCCAAAGGTCAGGATTCAGAACCGGCGCGCGCGCGGGGTCGAAGGCGGGCGTGTGGCGTACTACTTCGATGCGATAGGTTTCGTCTTCGCGCAGGTCGCGGTCGTATTCGTAGAAGTAACCTTCGTCGTACGGATCACCATCCATCGAGAACTTGGTCGCGACATAGCCGAGCCGGGGGTTACCCATGTAGCGGCCATTGCGCGGATGCCAGGAGCCGAACACCGTGCGGCGCACGCTGGCGGGCATCGCCATCAACGCGACACCGGCGTATGTCCACATCGGCGCCATATAGCGAATCCATACCTTGCGCGGCGACTCCTCGACGTACTCCATCTTCAGTCCGCCGATGATGTTGGTGAAATAGTGATATTTCGCCGCTGCCACCGCTGCTGGTTCGTTCTCGATGCCTAGCTTGCGCAGGCCTTCCTCGTAGCGATCGCCTTGATGACTGGTCAGCGTGCGAAACCACAACTCGTTGACCGCGTCCTCGCCGAGTTCGCGATAGGCGATCGCGGTCAGGCCGGAGAACGTGCGTCCGAGAAATGCAGAGGCAAGCTGGCTCTGGAAGCGCAAGGAGGCGAGGGCATCGTGTGAGAAGGAAGGATCGTCGATCTTCATTGGTCATCCTGTCGGGGACTATATGAGGGACTAGGAGCGTGCGCTGCAGCGCGGATGTTGCGCAGGCAATGCAGTGGCCACGCTCGTCTGCGTTTCATCTGCGTTAAACTGACACTGTCGTCATAAATTTATCCTGACACGAGCGTCAGAAAATGGCAAGAAAAAAAGAATTGGATACCTTTGCCGGCCGGATGGCCCACCTTGCGGCGGAAGCTGGTCTGAAGAAAGGGGAGCGCACGCGTCGGCAGCTGAAAGTTGCTGCGGCGCAGTGTCTCGAGACTACGCCCGTCGGGCAGTTGAATATGGATCAGGTGGCGGCCGAGGCGGGCGTATCGCGTCCGACCATCTATCAGTATTTCCGCTCGATCGACGAGATCGTGACCGAGGTACTGGGCGAATTCCGGACGATGACGCTTGAGACGCTTTCACAAGCGGCCGGCGGCGATACCGTCGAAGAGAGCATTTTCCTGACGCATTACGCGTACGTGTTGCACTACGCGAATAACGCGGCGTTGATGGAGCGCGTGCGCGAATTGATGAGTATCGCGCCGGATATGCTGCTGGAGAGGCAGCGCATCAACGCACTGTGGACGCGCCGGATTCTCACACGCATCCGCGCGAGCACGGAATGCGCGGAGAGCGAGCAGGCGCTCGAGCTACGCATTCATTGTCTCGGCTCGATGGTCGACGATGTCTTGCGGGAAGCGTTCGTCGTGCGTAATCCTGCGTTCGCTCTGGCGTGCAAGGATGCGAAGGCCTTCGCGCAAGAACTGACGGCGATCTGGCAACGGGTGTTGTTGCCGGTTGCGCATCAGGGGGGGGATGCGCGGGCGCGTGTGGGTAAGGCGCGGAGTAAACGGCCGAGGGATCCTGATGGAGCTGTCGATGCCGCGTCGTGAAACTGGTTTGGTCGTCGGACCGCAAGCCAGACAGTCGCCGGATATATCGCGTAATAGGCGCTGAAATAATCGGGGATATGTAGCATATGGAGAAAGCACCAGGATCTATAGCTTCGACCCGCGCATCACATCGTCTCATCGACGGCAGCGAAGCGACGTTTCGCTCGCCGCTGGCCAGCGTATCGGACACAATATCGCCTGCGGTGGCAGACGTTGCGATTACTGCGCACATATCCATCGGAGATAGCGCGCGGTGCTAACCGTCGATACTTTTAAGGAGCCAGGCGAAAATGCGAATGAAGACGATCGGCGTGATGGGATCCGGAAAAACACAGTGGTCCGATCTGGCGGAACCACTCGGCCACTGGATTGCTTCAGCCGGATATAACGTGCTGACCGGCGGAGGGCAGGGTGTGATGCTGGCGGTCACGCGTGCATTCTGCAGCGTGCCTGATCGTGGCGGCCGATCGATTGCCGTCTTACCAACGCGTACGGATTCACTCGCAGGTTTTGTACCGCTGGACGGCTACCCGAATCCGTATGTCGATGTGCCGATCATTACGCCGTTGCCACGCCGCGAACCCGATGCGGAGCCCAATGCGCTGAGCCGCAATTACGTGAACATTCTCAGCAGCGACGTGGTGATTGCGCTGCCCGGCGGCCCGGGTACGATCGACGAAATTTCGCTGGCACAGCGCTTTCACAGGCCATTCGCGTGCTTTGGACCGGAACAGGAATTTCGGGCCATGGGCTATAGCGGCCAATGCCTGTCGTCACTCGATCAGGTCAAGGCATTCGTCGAGTCGACGTTCGAGTAATCGATCTAGTGTAAAGACCGAAAGTAAAGACCGAAACGCAGCATTGCCAGATTGCCGCCGCTTATCGCAGCAGCAACCAAACTCTTAACGCATCACATTCGCCGAAGCCACCGCCGTCATATTGATGATCCGTCGCACGGTCGCGGCCGGCGTCAGGATATGCACCGGCTTTTCCGCGCCCAGCAGGAACGGACCGACCGTCACGCCTTCACCGCCCACCACCTTCAGCAGGTTGTACGCGATATTCGCCGCTTCGACGTTCGGCATGATCAGCAGGTTCGCTTCACCGGCGAGCGTCGTGCCGGGGAACGCGGCCTTGCGGATCGTTTCCGACAGCGCCGCGTCGCCGTGCATTTCACCGTCGATTTCCAGCGACGGTGCGCGCTCCGTGATCAGCTTGCGCGCCGCAGCCATGCGCTGCGAAGACGACGACGGCGCGCTGCCGAAGTTCGAGTTCGACAGCAGCGCGACTTTCGGCGTAATGCCGAACTTCTCGATCTCGCGCGCGGCGAGCAGCGTCATGTCGGCGAGCTGTTCAGCCGTCGGCATTTCGTTCACGTACGTGTCGCAGATGAACAGATTGCGGCCCGGCAGCATCAGCAGGTTCATCGCGGCGAAGTTCTGCACATCGTCGGCCTTGCCGAGCACCTGATCAATGAAGTTCAGATGCGTGTGGTACTGACCGATCATCCCGCAGATCATGCCGTCGGCTTCGCCCAGACGCACGAGGATCGCGCCGATCAGCGTGTTGAACTTGCGCATCGCAGCCTTCGCGACATCCGGCGTCACGCCCACGCGCGCGCCGAGTTCGTGATACGCCTGCCAGCACTGCTGGTAGCGCGGATCGTCTTCCGGATCGACGATCTCGAAGTCCTCGCCGCACTTCAGCTTCGAGCCCATCTTCTTCAGACGCATCTCGATCACCGACGGACGGCCGACCAGGATCGGCTTGGCGATCTTCTCCAGCAGCACGAACTGCGCGGCGCGCAGCACGCGCTCGTCTTCGCCTTCGGCGAACACGATGCGCGCGGGCGCGGCCTTCGCCGCCGCGAACACCGGCCGCATCACCATGCCGGTACGGTAGACGGTGGTGCCGAGTTCCTCGCGGTACGCGTCCATGTCCTTGATCGGACGGGTTGCGACGCCCGAATCCATCGCCGCCTGCGCGACGGCCGGCGCGATCTTGATGATCAGGCGCGGGTCGAACGGCTTCGGAATCAGGTACTCGGGGCCGAATTCGAGCGAGTGGCCTTCGTACGCCTTCGCGACTTCATCGCCCTGGTCGGTTTCTTCGGCCAGCTCGGCGATCGCGCGCACGCAGGCGAGCTTCATCTCTTCGGTGATGGTGGTTGCGCCGACATCGAGCGCGCCACGGAAGATGAACGGGAAGCACAGCACGTTGTTGACCTGGTTCGGATAGTCCGAACGGCCCGTCGCGATGATTGCGTCCGGGCGCACCTTCTTCGCGTCTTCCGGGCGGATTTCCGGCTCCGGGTTCGCGAGCGCGAGGATCAGCGGCTGGGTGCCCATTTCGACGACCATCTCGGGCTTGAGCACACCGGCGCTCGAGCAGCCGAGGAACACGTCGGCGCCACGGATTGCATCAGCCAGCGTGCGCGCCTCGGTGTTGGCCGCATAACGCTCCTTCGACGGATCGAGATTGCCGCGACCTTCGTAGATCACGCCCTTCGAGTCGGTGACGAGGATGTTCTGCTTCGACAGGCCGAGGTTGACCAGCAGATCCAGACACGCAATCGCCGCGGCGCCAGCGCCAGAGCAGACCAGTTTCACTTCGTCGAGCTTCTTGCCGACCACCTTCAGGCCGTTCAGGATCGCAGCCGACGCGATGATCGCGGTGCCGTGCTGATCGTCGTGGAAGACCGGAATCTTCATGCGCTCGCGCAGCTTCTTCTCGATGTAGAAGCACTCGGGCGCCTTGATGTCTTCGAGGTTGATGCCGCCGAGCGTCGGCTCGAGCATCGCGATCGCTTCGACGAGCTTGTCCGGATCGGATTCGTTCAGTTCGATGTCGAACACGTCGATGCCGGCGAACTTCTTGAACAGGCACCCCTTGCCTTCCATCACCGGCTTGGCGGCGAGCGGGCCGATGTTACCGAGACCGAGCACCGCGGTGCCGTTCGTGATCACGCCGACGAGGTTGCCGCGCGAGGTGTACTTCTGCGCATCGAGCGGGGTTTCGTAGATCGCCATACAGGCCGCGGCGACGCCCGGCGAATAAGCCAGCGACAGGTCGAGCTGGTTCGACAGCGGCTTGGTGGGCGTGACCGAAATCTTGCCGGGTTTCGGATTCTGGTGGTAGGCGAGAGCGCTTTGCTTGAACTGCTCGTTCATGGGTGTTCTGATTCTTTTCAGGTTGGAAACGCTGCACGTGGGTGCGACGCAATGCACATCGAGCTTCATTACATACGTGTTTTAGCCAGCAGCCTTAACGTCGAGTCCAAACGACACCACCGTGAGCATGAGACCAGCCGACAGGGTCATTCAGAAACGCTTCGAGCTCATTCAGTGAGCGATTGTCGGCAAGCCCATCCGTTCTCGCGGCCACCAGAACGTCTTGCCAGGCTGCCAGCGAATGAACGGTGACGCCCCAACGCTCCAGCACCTCTGCCGTTGGAAACACGCTGTAGTCGAAAATCACGAAGATGTCTTTCATCGTCACGCCGACTTCGTTGAGCGCGCGGCAGAACTCGCGCTTCGACTCGCCGGCGGCCATCAGGTCATCGACCAGCAACACGCGATCGCCGGCTTCGACCACGCCTTCGATCTGTGTCGACGGGCCAAGACCTTTCGCTTTCTTTCGTACGTATTGAAGCGGCAATTGCAGTGCTTGCGCTACCCATGCAGCCAGTGCTATTCCGCTGGACTCCGCGCCGACGATCGCATCGACGCCTTCAAGGCAATTGCGCTCGCTCAGCAATTGCAGCGCTTTATTCACGAGATCGTGCCGAAGCTTTGGAAACGAAACCAGCCGGCGGCAATCCATATAGACCGGACTGGTCCACCCTGAGGGCAGGCGAAACGGCTCGTCAACGCGAAACTGAACACACCCAGCTTCAATGAGTGCCTTTGCGACTGTAGTGGTGAGCGCGAGCTCCGTGCGTGACGTCGACATACAAACTCCGATACTCGTTATGGCGAATGCAATGATTTACTGTGCAACGACATTCTGTTCGTGACCGGCTCCCGAAACAGCAACGACGTTCGCCAGGTTTTCGTAAATACGCGGTTCGATAAGCGCTTCCGGCCGTAGCGCCTCGTCGAGTTGCGTTTCGGTCATCAACTGGCGCCGCAGCACCACCTCTCTGATCGTCGTGCCTTGCATATGCGCTTCCGCGGCAACCGCCGTCGCGTTCTTGTAGCCGATATAGGGGTTCAACGCCGTGGCCAGTGCGAGCGAGCGGTCCATCGTTTCACGCAAGTGCTCCGCGTTCGCGGTGATGCCCTTCACGCATTTCTCCGCAAGCGTGATGCAAGCCGCGCTCAGGTGCCTGAAACTGCGGAACAGCGCACTTGCAATGATCGGCTCGAATGCATTGAGCTGGAGCTGACCGCCCTCGGCGGCAAAGGTCACGGTGATGTCGTTGCCGAATACCTCGAACGCCACCTGATTGACGACCTCCGGGATCACCGGATTGACCTTGCCGGGCATGATGGAAGAGCCGGCCTGCATCGGCGGCAGATTGATTTCTCCGAAGCCCGCGCGCGGTCCGCTCGACAGCAGGCGCAAGTCGTTGCAGGTTTTCGAGAGCTTCACGGCAATGCGCTTCAATACGCCGGAAATCTGCACGAACGCGCCGCAGTCCTGAGTCGCTTCAATCAGATTGGGTGCGGTGCTCAGCTCGATGCCGGTGATTTGCTTCAGCGCTTCGAGCGCCTTGCGCGCGTATTCCGGATGAGCGGTAATACCCGTACCGATGGCGGTGGCGCCAAGGTTGATTTCGCGAATCAGCGTCGACGCTTCACGCAGGCGCGCCATATCCTCGTCGATCATGACCGCATAGGTCGAGAACTCCTGACCCAACGTCATTGGAACCGCGTCCTGTAGTTGAGTGCGGCCGAGCTTCAACAGGCCGGCGAATTCGACGGCCTTTTCGTCGAACGCCGCATGCAGCCGCGCCATCGCTTCGAGCAAATGTTCGATCGCAAAGAAGGTGGCGATGCGCAGTGCGGTCGGATAGACGTCGTTCGTACTCTGCGCGAGATTGACATGTTCGTTCGGATGAAGATACATGTACTCGCCGCGCTCGTGGCCCATCAGCTCAAGCGCGCGATTGCAGATGACTTCGTTGGCGTTCATATTCGTCGACGTACCCGCGCCGCCCTGAATGATGTCGACGACGAACTGATCTTGCAATCGGCCCTCGCGCAACTCGATGCACGCGGCAACGATCGCGTCGCGCAAATCCGGCCGCAGCAAACCGAGTTCGGCATTGGCCATTGCCGCGGCCTGCTTGACGGCCGCCAGTGCAATGACGAGATTGGGATAGGCTGATATAGCCGTGCCTGAAATCTCGAAGTTTTCTTTTGCCCGTAGCGTGTGCACGCCGTAGTACGCTTCCTGCGGCACCTGTCGTTCGCCAAGCAGGTCATACTCGACGCGGAATTTCTGATTGCTCATCGTGCTCTCCGATGGATCTTCCAATAGCAGTTCATGCGTTCGATGGATCGACGAGGCGCCAGCGCAATTCGTCGCCTCCCATGAACGTTTCAATTGATTTGCCGTTCTCAAGTGCAATGCTGCGTGGAGCGTTAATACGCTCGCGCGTCAACGTGACGGTGCCTTCGTTCGGCGGTAGACCGTAAAAGCGGCGACCGTTTTCGCTGGCGAACGCTTCGAAGTGTTCGAGCGCACCTTCTTCGTCGAATACTGTCAGGTACGCTTCGAGTGCTGTCGGTGCGCTGAAGATACCGGCGCACCCGCACGCTGCTTCTTTCGTGCCGCGCTCGTGCGGCGCTGAATCGGTGCCAAGAAAGAACGCGCGTGAGCCGGAAGTCGCGACGCGCCGAAGTGCAAGTCGATGCTGCTCGCGCTTCAGCACCGGCAGGCAGTAATAGTGCGGACGCAGCCCGCCCGTGAACATCGCGTTCCGGTTGAAAAGCAGATGCTGCGGCGTAATGGTCGCAGCGAGGCGGCCACTGGTGTCCGCCGCGACGAAGTTCGCGGCCTGTTCAGTGGTGATGTGTTCGAGTACAACCTTCAACGCGGGAAACGTATCGAGCAACGGTTTGAGCGTGTGGTCGAGGAAAACGGCTTCCCTGTCGAACACGTCGACACTCGGGTCAGTGCTTTCACCGTGAATAAGAAGCGGCATGCCGAGTTCCTGCATGACATCGAGCACGCGGGCGATTCTGTCGATTCCGGTCACGCCATACTCGGAATGCGTGGTCGCGCCCGCGGGATACAACTTCACCGCGGTAAATACGCGCTCTTTGAATCCAGCCTCGATTTCCGCCGCATCGGTGCCGTCGCACAGATAGCAGGTCATCAGCGGTTCGAATGCAGAGCCGGCGGGCAAGGCCTGAAGAATACGTTCGCGATAGGCTCGCGCAGCCGCTACGGTCGTGACGGGCGGCTTCAGATTGGGCATCACGATCGCCCGGGCGAACTGGCGTACCGAATAGGGCAGCACAGTACGAAGCATGGCGTCGTCGCGCAGATGCAGATGCATATCATCCGGGCGGCGCAGCGTAATTGATTGAACCATGGCTATTCCTTGGCCGAAGCGGACTCGTTACAGATGATCGATGGTGTCAGCAAGCACACGCACGCCAAGCATGAAATCATCGAGGTCCATCGCTTCGTGTGGATTGTGGGAGCCGTTCTCATTGCGGATGAACAGCATGCCGCTCGGGATGCCCGCGTTGGCGAACAGCGATGCATCGTGTCCCGCGCCGCTCGGCACGATTTCATACGGTGTTGCGATGCGTTCGCATGACTGCGCGAGTTCGGCGCAGATCTTCTCGTCCATCGTGGCCGGCGACGATTCGAGCCGGCGATCGAATTCGAATTTCACGCCACGTTCGCGCGAAATCGATCGACACTCGGTGCGCATCAGCTGGTAAAACCCTTCGAGCGTGTCCTGACTCTTGCTGCGTGCCTCGAAGCTGAAGTGCACAGTGCCAGGAATGCGCGAGATAGAGTGCTCCGCGGGATCGGTGCCCACGATACCCGTCGTGACGACGAGATCGATGCCGCGTTCGAGTAGTACGCGCCAATGTTCGTCGAGCCGGGTGATCAGATCCGCGACGGCAAACATCGCATCGTGACGCAGCCAGCGCGGCACCGCGCCCGAGTGACCAGCCTCGCCGACACAGGTGATCCGGTTGTGACGCACATTGCCGCGAATACCCGGAACGACCCCGAGTGCGATCTTGCGGGCGACCATGATGGGACCTTGCTCGATATGCAGTTCGAGATAGGCCTTCGCTTCCGACTTGTCGAACAGTGGTTCCTGAGTCGCAATCGCGGCGACGTCCGCGCCAACCTGCTGCATATAGCTGGCAAGTGATTTTCCGGAGGTTCGGTGCTTGAGTTCGAGATCATCGGCGGACAGCTTGCCGAAGATCGAGCCCGAACCCATATAGGCCTTACCGAACCACGCGCTTTCTTCACCGCGAAATGCGATGACGCGTAGCGGCGTAGCCGAAGGCCGATCGCGCGTCTTCTGTTCGACCAGACACAGCAGGCCCGCGATGACGCCCGCGAGGCCGTCGAAGTTGCCGCCCTGCGGCACCGAATCCATATGCGAGCCGACCCAGACCGCCGGCCGCCCGGTGTCGCCGCCGGGCAGACTGAAGACGAGATTGGCGGCACGGTCTGCTTCGACGTGCAACCCATGCTGCTCGGCAAAGTGCCGCAGATAATCGGCCGCCGCGGATTCACCGGCGCCGTAGCTGTCTCGCGTGACGCCGACACCGTCGGACGAGAGTGCGCGAATATCGTCAAAGAGCTTTTGCGCGAGCCCGGTAAGCTCAAGTATTTCCATGATGCCTGTCCATTAGCACGATCAGCCGGTACGCTCCGGCGTGTTCGCGAAGGCAGCCGATGAACGAACTGCCTTCACGCATCGAGGAGTCAGCCCGACTGCTGCGCAAAGCGCAGCCAGCGGTCGCTCAACTGACGGTCCAGCTTCACCTGGCCGGTCAGGTCCCGAATGCTTTCGACGCCCATTTCGGTGCAGTACGTGTCGAGACCGTCGATGATCTTCTGCATCACGCCCGGGTCGCGGAACGACGCTGTGCCAACCTGCACCGCACTGGCGCCGGCGAGCATGAATTCGACCGCGTCTTCGGCACTTTGAATGCCACCGCAACCGATAATCGGAATCCTCACTGACCGGTAGCACTGATGCACGAGCCGTACCGCGATCGGTTTGATCGCGGGACCGGACAGGCCGCCCATCACGTTGCCGAGTTTCGGCTTGCGCGTTCGAACGTCGATGGCCATGCCGAGCACTGTATTGCCCATCACGATTGCGTCCGCGCCCGCGTCTTCAGCGGCTCGCGCGACCGTCGCGATGTTGCTCGCGTTAGGCGTGAGCTTGACCCAGAACGGGTGACTGGTACGGCGGCGAATCGCCGACACGGCCTTGTAAGTCGTATCGGGCGACATCGCGAATGCCATACCGTCCGCTTCGAGATTCGGACACGAGATGTTGGCCTCGATCGCGGCGACTTCCGGCAGCGACATTTCTTCGCAAGCGTCGGCGAACTCGTCGGCGGTGTCGGCCGAAATTGACACGACGACCGGTGTGTCGAACTTCAGATAAGGCGGCAGCACGTGCTCGCGGTAGTACTCGAGCCCTTTGCTCGGGATACCGATCGAATTGAGCATGCCGCTGTAGCTATCCGCCACGCGCGGCGTCGGATTGCCGGCGCGCGACTTCGGCGACACGCTCTTCACCACGAGCGCGCCGAGGCGATTGAGATCCAGCGCTTCCTGATATTCGATCGCGAAACAGCCGGATGCCGGCATCACGGGGTTGCGCAAGATCAGCTCGCCAACCCGGGCATTTAAATTAGCCAAATTCCACCTCCCCAACCACCTCGCGGATGGGAAATACAGGGCCTTCGCGACAGACGCGAAGGAATTGACGGTCACCGTCGCAATCGAACAGCCTGACGCACGACAGGCACACGCCCATGCCGCACGCCATCCGTTGTTCCATCGCGACTTCGGCGGTGATTCGCGGATAGTCGGCAAGCACGCGCTGCAACAGCATCAGCAGACGATGCGAGCCGCACGTGTAGACAGCGTCGGGGCGTTGCGTTTCGATAAGCTCGCGAAGCAGTACCTCCATGGCTTCGACCGACGAGCTGCCGTCGGCATCGAACACACTGCGAACATCCGCGCTCGCGCCGCGCAAAAACTCTTTTTCCATCAGGTCGGCCGGCGAACGCGCCGACATCACCGCGGTGATATCGACACCCGCGCCGTGCGCCTGTTTGATCAACGGCGCCATCGTTGCCAGGCCGACGCCGCGCGCGACCACCAGAATGCGGCGATAGTTCGCGCTGAAGGTGAACGTGTTGCCGAGCGGCCCGACGATGTCCATATAGGCGCCTTCGTGCAAGCTCGCCAACGCCTTGGTGCCGACGCCCGTGACGTTGTAGAGAAACTCGATACGGTTGTTTTCCGGACCCGCGCCATAGACGCTCATCGGACGCAGCAGGAACGGTTCATGTTCCAGCGTCGTCGGACATTTGAGCTGGTAGAACTGCCCGGCCTTCGTGATCGACGCAATGGGCGCGTCTGCTTCCAGACGGAGGTACTTGTAGCGCTGATTGACCCAATAGTGCTCAGCGACTTTGCAACGATAGGAAGCGACAGTGGCAGCGTTTTCGGCGCTGCACGGGCTTGCTGACATGATGACTCCGCTCTTCGATAACGCCGCGAGCCGGATAGGGAACCGGGAGGCTCGCGGCAAACTGCCTGGTTATTCCAGTTCCGCGCCCTTCAACTCGGGGATGAGAAAAATCGTTGCGACCATGTCGAGTACATAGATGCTGGCGAGCAGCGCAATCGCGAGTTGCAACGAATAAGCCGCGGCGATACCGCCTACAACGATGGGACCCAGGCCGCCGACCGCGCGGCCGATGTTAAAGAGAACGTTTTGCGCGGTAGCGCGCGCGGCTGTCGGGTAGGCCTCGGACATCAGCGCGCCGTAGCCGCCGATCATGCCGTTGACAAACATGCCCATCAGCGCGCCGGCCCACAGCATGACGCCCGGATCGGAGAGTCGTGAGTACATGATGACCATCGCGACTGCACCCGCCTGGAAAAGCAGGAATGTCGGTTTGCGTCCAATGCGGTCGGCCAGTTGGCCGAACAGATAGACCCCAACCATCATTCCGAGGATCGTGACGGAGGTCCACAGCGCCGACTTCGTGAGACCGAATCCAAGCGTTTTCGCGAGGTAGGTCGGCAGCCAGATCATGATGCCGTAGTAGCCGAAGTTCTGAACCGAACACAGAATGACGATGCCGAGGCTGGTGCGAGTCGTGCGTGCGTCGGCCACGAGCAGCTTGAACGCATTGCGCTTGTTGGTCGCCGTTTTGGCACTGCGCACGAAGACTTCGGGTTCGTGCAGCTTGTTACGCACGACCCATGCAACGAGCGCCGGTGCGACGCCGAGCATGAACATGCCGCGCCAGCCGATATGCGGAAGCAGCAGCGGGGTGAGCAGCGAGGCGGCAAGCACGCCGGTCTGCCAGCCGAGCGCGACATACGACGAGACGCGCGCGCGATGTTTCGCCGGCCATGCTTCGGCGGCCAGCGCCATGCCGATGCCGAACTCGCCGCCGAGGCCGATACCCGCGATCGTCCGGTAGACCAGCAGGTCCCAGAAGCTACGTGCAAAAGCGCACAAGCCGGTGAACAACGCGAAGATCACGATCGTCCACGTCAAAACACGGATACGGCCGAACCGGTCCGCCAGCGCGCCGAACAGGATGCCGCCGGCCACTGCGCCGATCAGCGTCCATGTGACGAGCGCGCCCGACTGCTGCGTGCTCAGATGCAACTCGAGCGCGATGGCCGGCAGCATGAACCCCAGAATGAGCAGGTCGAAGCCATCCATTGCATAGCCGATTGCTGAACCGGCCAGCGCTTTCCACGCGTATTTGTTGGGACGGCTGACGTCCGGGGCTGTTGCAGCGGCATCGTGAGCCGTTGCATTTGCATTCGCTTCCATTACTACTTCCTCCATGTGGAGACTTCCTTTCCTTCAATCCAGAACAGGCGGTCAGGCCTGTGTCTCAAGCGATGACGCTATCCATACAAAAAAATAGACGAAGCGTGCGACACAGATCCTCTCGATGAACCTTGAGCGGGAAACTCATGTAATGCGCTGAGTTCGCGACGCCACGGGTAGTGGATTGTATGGAAAGCTCGTTGTCTCGGGTGCTGAATTTCGATGATTCAGCGTCTCGTCTAAATATTTAGACTACGCGGTTTTAGTTCGGCTCGCAATGCAATTTACGTTGGTGAAAACCCGTAAACGGCCATCCGCCGACCGCTTCCGACCGCTTCGTCAAAAGCTGTGACGAATGCCGGCGCCGTAAGTGAGGCCCGTGGATTGGCTCGCGAAGTGGTCATATTTGAACGCGGCGTAGATGTCGGTGCGCTTCGACAGTGGATAGTCGTAACCCACTGCCCAAGTGGTGCGGTGAACGTTGCCGCTATTCGGGCCGCTCGATTTCGAATAGGCGAAGTCCCCGAGCACCGATCCGACGCCGACCGGCACGGAGACCCCAAGCTGTTCTGAGTTTGTCGTCGTAGTGCCGAGCGTGGCGTGGTCGCGAATGTTCATGTAGCCGGCGAACACGCGCACGATCGTGAAGTTGTACGCGCCACCAAGCTGCACGGTATCCTGGCTTTTAAGGCCCATTACCGCCGGCAGTGCAGTGGCGATATCGCCCGCTACATTGCTGTAGTTGATGTACTGATAATTGGCCGCCAGTACGAGCGGACCGTTTGCATAGTTGAGCGTGCCGCCCCACTTGTGTGCGCCGGCGTCGCCCGCGGTATTGCCGAACGAGTAGATCAACGTGCCGTTCACGCCGCCGATAGTCGGCGACGTATAAGCGACGGCATTGTTCCAGCCCGAATCGCCCACCACGCCCTGTGGGCCTAATCCTTTATACGTGTGAAAAATCCACGGGGAAAACGTGTACGAATTGAAAAACGGATTGAGGTTGATGGTCGAAATGTATAGCGGTGTCGTTAATCTGCCTGCGCGAATGGAGCCATAGGGCGTGGCAATGCCGACATACGCGTTGCGCGAAAAGAAGCTGTCGTTCGTGAAGCGGCCGTAGCTGCCGTTCTGAGGCTGGAAATAGCTTTCAAGCACGAAGAACGTCGAATAGCCGCCGCCCAGGTCTTCGGTACCGCGCAGTCCCCAGTAAGACGTGGACATCCCGCCGCCTTGAGTTACCACTGCCGTACGGCCGCCGGGATTTTTCACGGCTCCGACGAACGTATCGATCAGACCATAGAGCTGCACCGACGATTGCGCGAAAGCGGGCGCGCTTAGCGCAGCGGAGCCGAGAAGACAAAGACTCGGCAGGAGTTTGAATTTTGCACCAGACATGAAAACCTCTTGTTCGTTTCTGCTGACAGCCGCGTGGTGTTCCGGTTTGCGTCGTCCGTGTCGCCGACGCATTTCGGGCATCTGTGGCGCGCGCATGGGCCGGCGTCACACACGTATCTTGCGATCGTCCAAAAAAAACGACAAGTATACAAAATAGAAAAATCTCTGGAATTTCGTCGAAAATACGCCAGGAATTTCCCTGGTGTCATCGTACGAACGGTCGTGTGAGGTACAATCAGTTTGGTTTTTTATACGAGGATGTAACGTGGCCGACGTTTCAGATTTCCGCAAAACAGCGCCCACATTCGACTTCCTCGCTATCGGCGAGCGCCTTCGCGCCTATCGGATGGCGCGCGGACTGCGCTCCGACGACATCGCCGGGCGGCTGGCGATTTCGCGGGCCGCGGTCTACAACCTCGAGCGCGGAGAGATCATCAAGATCGAAACGCTCGAGCGCCTCGCGGCGCTACTTGAAGTGACATTGCCGAACCTGCTCGGCGTCGAATCCGAATATCACGACTCCGCGGTCAGTTACTTCGAGCGCATGCGTCAGCTCGAGTCGCGTTCCACGCGCATACTCGCGAACTTCGATCCGATTTCATTCCTGCTCACCTCCGATGCTTACGCGCAGTATCTGCGCACGATGCTCGAAGAAAGCGTGCCGCCGGAACTCACTGGCGAAAGCTCAAAGCGTATTAATAGCGATGTGCTGAAAATTCTCGCGGCCCGCCGCAGACTCTTCGAGCAGCATCGGCCGAGCATTCTCAGCCTGATCGGACTGCGCCAGGTCGAGCAGTTCCTGCACCATGGTCTGGTAGGGCGTCTGGGTCTGCCTTCAGGTGTGCAGCTTGAACGCAAGCTCGCGGCGCGCAAGGAAGTCGCGCACATGATCGAGGTGTTGAACAGCGACCCGATCGGCGTTCAGGTCGGTATCGTCAGCGACAACCTGCCGAGCGAAACCTTCCAGATTTTCGAGGAGCCGGGCAGTCAGCACGTAGCGGTGTCGCCGTTCCGGCTTGGCGAACTTCCTAACGTGCGAACGGGTATTGCAACGATCACGACATCGACGGACGCGGTGCGAATGTATCGCGGCTTGATCGAGAGGCTTTGGGTCGGCGCCGCCAAGGGGCGAGACGGCGCACGCCAGTTGCAGGCGTTGCTCGAGCGTAGCTAGTCGTGGTTAGACCGTAGCCCGGCGGTCGCTCTTCGTCGCTGCCTATGCGTGCGCGTGCATGAACGCTCACGCGCACTTCAGAACCACAGGCATGTGTTGGCGCACACCCTCGTTGTGCGCGCAAACTTCAGACGACAATGGCCGGTGCCAGTTTGGCCGCAAACCGATTAAGAGCCTCCAGGAAAGCAGCGTCCGACGCCGCACTGGACTCCTTCAACGCTCTCGTATCCTGCCGCAAGCCGGCAAGGAACTCATCAACGACTTCCGTCGATAGCGCCACGCCTTCATGGCGTTCGCTGAACGCGGCCGCGCGCTCGGCGAGCAGCACGAGGGCAGCGGACTCGCGTCCGGAAGCCGCGGCTGCGTCGCGACACTGGGTAGCAAACTGGTGAATATCCGAAAAGCCAACGTGCGGGCGCTCGAGCCAAACACTTGCGAGCTGCAGATCCATTTTGTGTCCTTGAACGGTAGGGAACGGACGACATCCGGGCTAGTGTGGCGAGCCAGCGGGTCGTCTGCTACATAATGCATCCGTCTAAAAAAAAAGACAATGGATAATTCTCGGCCGACCTTTGTTCTAAAGAATCCGCACCATCTCATGCCATGACATACCGCCATGATCCGACGTGGACAGCCTGACATAGCGATAGCCTAACCGTTCATAAAGCGCGACGTGGCGCTCTTTACACATCAGATGAATGGTCTTCTTGCCAAGCTCCGACATGCGTGCAACGAAGGCACGCATCATAAGAGATGCGTAGCCTTGTCCCTGGTGCGCTGGGTCTATCACCACGGACATGATCACCACGTTGGGGGCAGCAGGATCGTGTCCGACCAGCTCCTTGAACGCCTCGTCGGACATCACGACCTCGTCGGCACAGCCGCAGTTGATGAAGCCGATCACGGTGCCGTGTAGCTCCATGACGAGGAAGCCCTGCGGATACTGGGCAATTCGAATGGCGATCTTTTCTCGTGTGGCAGCTTCGTCGCCTTCATAGGCCGAAGTCTCAATCTGGAAGCAGCGGTCGACATCAGTGGGACACGCGGTTCGGAAGGTGGGAGTCGTCATTTGCGAAGCGAGCGGAAAATCCGCTCCAAATTAGTGCGAATGACATGATGGTAAAACAGGTGCAAACTGCACGCACTGCGTTTTATTCACCTAATGCTGCACGTTATGCATGATGTCCTCAGGCGGGTCGATCTCAATCTGTTGCTCGTGTTCGATGCACTCTTCCGGCATCGAGGGGTCGTTTCGGCGGCCGATGAACTGTCGCTGAGCGCGTCGGCGTGTAGTCATGCGCTGGGCCGTCTTCGCGCGGCACTCGGCGACGAACTGTTCGTGCGGCACGGCAGCGGGATGCAGCCGACTGCAAGAGCCGAACAGCTGGCACCGGGCGTCCGCGAGGCGCTGCAGGCGTTGACAGCTACGCTCGGCGACATCGGCCCGTTCGTCCCGTCGACGAGCACTCGAGAATTCGTGATTGCCGCGACGGACTTCACCGCGTTCGCGGTTTTGCCCCAACTGATATCGGTGCTGCAACTCGAAGCGCCGCACATTCGCGTGCGGGTGGTCTACTCGACGCGGAGCGAATCGCTGGATGACCTGACCTCGGGACAGGTTCACTTCGCCCTCGGTTTTGCGGGCGAAGACGGCATGCAGCAGACGAGTGTCGAATCCCTCGATTGCTTCGTGGACGACTACGTCGTCGTCGTTCGGAATAGACATCCACGGATCAGAAAGAAACTGTCGCTCAAACAATATCTGGCGGAGAAGCACGTCGTCGTCATTCCGTGGAATACCGAGGGCAGCGTCATCGACGCGGAGTTGCTACGTGCTGGGTTCACGCGCGACGTGGCTGTAAAACTCCCGAGCGTGATGGCCGCGCCATTCATCGTGGCGAAATCGGAGCTTCTGCTTACGCTGCCTCGACGGGTTGCGGTCCAACTGGCGGACGCGATACCGCTTGCCATTCATCCCACACCTTTTGCTGTTCCGCGCTACGTTCTCAAGATTCTGTTTCATCGGCGACACTCGGCTTCGCCGGCACTTTGCTGGATGCGCGAGAAGATGATGGACGTGCTAGGCGCGAGTCCATCGCGTGATGAGTGAGATTGGCGTTGCGGCTGAGCACGTGCTTGTACTCGCGCGGCGATAAGCGGTCAATCTGTCAAATAGCTGACAGGTTCGTACCGCTGTCTTGACACGGCGTGCTACTGCGGCAAATAGCCGACGGCAGCTGCTACCTCGCGGATCTAATCCAGCAAACTCTCGCTTAGCGTCCACAGACGCCGCGCAAGCACAGGATCGGCTGCCCACGGAAGCACACCGTTCAGCGCCTTGTGATCCGAACTGACGGCGGGGGCGATATCGCAGTCCTCGCAGTACACCCCGCCCATTCCATCCAGCATCGGGCTGGTCGCACACCACACCGTAGTGGCTGCCCCTTGCTCGATGGTCTTATACATATGCAGTTGATCCACTGGGATCTTGCCTTCGGCATTGCGGAAACCTAACGCTTGCAAATCGGCCACGCTGATGTGCCGTTGCAGGCCTGTTTCGATACGTCCGGGATGGACTGAAAAAGCACGAATCCCGTCAGACGTCCCCCGGTTATCGAGTTCGAGAGCGAACAGCGCGATCGCGGTCTTGGACTGCGCATACGCGATCCATCGGTCGTATTCGCGCTGATGGAAGTTTGGATCGTCGAAGTCGAACGCAGCACGTCGATGCGCTCCCGACGACAGTCCGACGACACGCGCGCCCTGTGCCCGTTGAAGTGCGGGCCACAAGCGTTGTACCAGGCGGAAATGGCCGAGATGATTCGCGGACAGTTGCGACTCGTAGCCGCGCGCATCACGCGCCAGCGGCGTTGCCATGATGCCGGCGTTGTTGATGAGCAGATGCAACGGCCGGCCGCTTCGGACGAAGCCATCAGCGAATGTGTCGATCGACGCTGGATCAAGCAGATCAATACGCGCGAGTTCGATGCCGGCAAGATCGCCCAGCGCTTGACGTGCGTTGTTCAGGTTATGTGCGGGGACAACAACCGTCGCGCCGTTTCGCGCCAGAACACGTACAGTCTCCGCACCGATTCCCGAATAGCCACCCGTGACGATAGAGACCTTACGGGTGAGATCAACGCCTCGTATAACGTCGTCCGCGGTCGAATGAAATCCGAATCCGGAATTCAGTGGGATTTGAATAGCGGTCACAATCAGGCTCCTGTTTGTTCGGTGGAGTGCAACATGACGACGCACTCGAAGCTTCCCGCCTCGGTGGCCATTTGCATCCCTTGGGGAAGTTCGCGCAAGGGCAGGGTGATCGCTCGAATGGCGTCGAGTTCAAGCTGGCCAGAACGAACCAGATCGAACAGACGACGATAAGCGTTGCGCGGATACATGAAGTTGCCGGTGATCTCCCAACCGTTGAACATCAGCTCCATGTAGGAAATCGGCAGCGGCGCGGTCATCGAGCCCATCAAAACGAGACGTCCTTCACGGCGCAAGCTGCGAAGGGCCGCCATCGTCATGTTCGAGCTCGTCGCTGCGCCAACTATGTCGAAGGCCAGATCGGCGCCGCCGCCAGCCGCTTCGCGGATGCGGGCCGTGTCGATTGCGATATCGCCAGTTGCTTGCACGGTGGCAACGCGGACACCTCCCGCGCTGGCAATCGCATCGAGCGCATCGCCGTTACGGCCGACTGCCACGACGCGACCGGCGCCCATCGCAAGGCCCAACAGCACCGCCGCGGTGCCGTAAGCGCCAGTGGCGCCCGAGACGACTAATGTTTCACCCGCGGCGAGATGGCCGCGTAACAAGCCGCCATAGGGCACGATGTAGCGCATGCTGGTGGCCAGATTCGCCGCATCGCGATCATCCAGGCCTTCGATCGGCGTGACGGTCGTGGCCGGCAGCAGCGCGTACTCGGCCAGCGTGCCATCGGACCAATCCCGTTGCATGATTTCCGCAACAGCACCGAGCGCCGTTACGCCGAGCAGGAATTGTCCCGGCTCGCTGACGTTCTCCTGCGCAACCATATGCGAGGAAACAATGACGCGTTGCCCTGGCTTCAGGTGCCACACATCCGGACCCACCGCATGAACGATGCCGACGCCATTTCCGCCCGGAATGAAGGGCTTGTTGGGCGCGTGATAGATCGGCAGTTTTCCGTCGACATACGACTTCATGTACGACATCAACGAAGAGGCTTCCATCCTGACGACGACACTTCCGGGGCGAGCCTCCGGAATCGGTCTGTCGGTCAGACGCAGGGCACCGCCTAGTTTTTCAAGCTCCCACGCTTTCATCGCTGATCCTTTGCCATGTCATTGGTCAATACATCACGGCATGGATGATCGCGCGCTCTCGCCTCGTTGAATATAATCAAAAGCGTGCTTTTTCTATTAGATCGTACAAAAAATGGATGCTCTTTCCGATGTGCTCTCGACCCTGCGAGTGAGCAGCGTGCTTTCTTCCCGCTTCGAGGGACAGGGCTCATGGGCGTTACGCTTTCCGGAGTACGAGCACATCAAGTTCGGCAGCGTGCTGTCCGGACGCGTTTACTTGTGGCTGGAGGGTGAAGAGCCGATCGCATTGGAAGAGGGGGACTTCTATCTGCTTGCCAGCGGACGACCGTTCTGTTCGGCAAGCAACCTGGCGTGTGTTCTGGAAGATGGCGTGGCCACCGTGCGCAGTAAGCGCGGTGCAGACGGTGTAGCGCGTCACTATTGCGAAGGCGAGGGCGTGCCCGTCAGTCTGGTCAGCGGTCGGTTCACATTCGAGAATGACGTCAGCGATCTTCTGCTACGTCATTTGCCGCCGTTGATACATGTGCGTGCAACCGATGTGTCATCCGGCGCGCTGTCCCATGTGCTGAGTCTGCTTCGGCTTGAGTCCAGTGATTTGCATCTCGGCGGTGAGGTCGCACGGAGCGGCCTTGCGGCGCTTGCGCTGGTTCATGTGCTGCGCGCGTATCTGGGCACATCGCCTCAAGTGCCCGAGCACGAAGATATGACGTAACTCCACCTATGGATGAAGCGCCTCAGCGCTTTTTAGCCCGGATTTTCGACATAGGATAAATCGTCAAATCGCACATATGTTGAAATTCAAACGCGGCGTACGAACCAGGCAATAATGTATTGTAATAGATGTAATTTTCATCGCAGCGGCCGTTGAAATTGCACCCGCTTCCTCTATTGCGGGCACCCGCGTCCATGTCGCAACCACCGGCGCAGTTCCCACGTATAACTTTTCCTAGTCCCTCTTTCTTTCCGTTGCGAAGCAACTATGATATATCTCAGACCACGGCATTTACGACCCATTTGCGATCGTCCTGACGACGATCGACCAAGGGTTTCCGGACTTCCCGACGTTGCGCTTGTCGATGCTGTCACGAGATACGTTTAGAGATGGGAGAGCGGACCAGCCCCGTCCTTGTCGGCCACGAATTTTCGCCGTTAGTTGACGAGTCGTGGTATGGGTCGCTGACGCGCATTTCCAGACTCAATGAGCTTTCGCCTACGGCCGTGCAACGGCTTTTCTTCGGAAGGGGGCGTGCGCGAGGTAGCACGCTCGATACGACGGCTTTACGGTTGCTGGTCGGATGGGATGACTTTCTTGTCGAGCGGCGCCAGATAGGAGACCTAGAGCCGCTGCGGGTCATACTCTGGTCCGAAAACCTTCGTTACTGTCCTCTTTGCCTCGAGGCGGGCTATCACAGTGTGTGGCACCAGTTTGCCGCGCTGGAGGACTGCCTTGTCCATGCATGCCAGTTGCGAGAGCGGTGCATGTACTGCGATGCGAAACTTGGCGAGTACAAACTGACACCCCGACTCATTGGTCAACGTTTTAATTGCGGGAGCTGCGGCCGTCATCTGGCAGGTGGGGCATTCACTATTGAGGCCCACCTAGCGTTCCGCGACCATTATGCCGAACTGGCCGCAAGAGGGAGGCCATATCGCAAATGGCTTGAGGCAGCACCACGTTACCTGCTGTTCATGGCCGAGGCGAGACGTCGCTGCAAGCGATATCCGGCTCTCTGTCTTGGCTTTGCCGATGTAGAAGTCTGGCGGGGAACCGTTAATCTAGTGCATCCCTTCCCCGTTGGCTGCGCGCGGCAGCATCGCCATGGGACTGTCCTTACTTGGCGGGTCCGTCCTGTCAGGTGGGCGAGTTTACAGGCCGCCTCAAGGTCTCGCTACCTCGCAAGCGGAGACCTGTGGAGAGCGTACTGCGCGGTGCTGCGCCGACTAAAAGCGTCCATCGACTGCAGTCGTCGCGATGTGTGTCCTCCACCGCTTGTTTTGACTGGAGGGGAGTGTCTGGTGCAGGACACCTGGACAGCCACGCAACTGGCATTCGTGCTTTTGAGAAGCCATTTCGAGTCGCTGTGCGTGCTGCGCTATGAACTTGATCAGATCGCCGCGCTTCAGACTGCACGATTCACGAACGCACTGGCAGGCCACCTTCCGTCACCTGCCGCCCTCCAGGCAATGTTATTCGCAGCATATGCTGCCCTTGTGATCGCGGCGCGTGGATATGTACGACAACGCAGATTCGACTACAGGGTCGCATGCGAAATCCCGACTAACCATCTATCGCTGGTTGCGGTCGATACCAACAGCATGCAGTGCGGGGCGGTTATTGCGCCTGATCCTGGAGACCTAACTGGTGATCTGTTCGGAAGACGTGGCCTTGTCAATCCTGAGGTGCTTGCGTGTCTGAATGCATCGCTCGAAAAGGAGAGAAGCTGGGAGAATTCGCGGGGCGCGAATTGAAGGCGATGCATCGTTTCAAAATATGATACATTTATGACCACGGCATTTACGACTCATTCGTGATGCATCTATCTCCCAGTTCCTTGTACGTCGTTGCTTCTCCAACATGTTTTTCACCAAATCCTCGTGGCAATCGCCGATGAAACTTACCGGAGATGTGTTCACCCGCTGGGAGATGACCGGCGTGACGCATTACTCGACGGTATTCGTGGTGCGATCTACGCAGACCCGTCGTGACGACGGCGATGGTTACTCGTATTTTGTTTCTGGTCCACAGCTTCTAAAAGCCATGCTTGAGGGTGCGAACGACAACCCCGTGCAAGTTTATGCGCTTGAATGGGACCGGCTGGTCGCTGTTCACGAATTCTGGTCCTACCCGGACGACGGGCGGTTCGCAATGGTGTACTTCGCTTACAGCGATGCCGGGGGGCGAGTCTCGCCCTGTGAGCCGATGCAACCCGATCCGGAGTCGGCGGGAACGCGGACGCTTGTCTGGCGGTCAGTCGCGTCCGATGGCCGCTTTCTGACTGAAACGGCCTCGTGAAACGCTAGATGCCGCTGGACCTCTCGACCGACGTACAGGTCCTTATGGATTTCGCCACGCGGGGGCAGCCATTTGACCGTCCATATCTCTTAAGCATTGGGGTTTCGCCAGCGAAGGTGCCGTTGCTTTTGAGGAGCGGCTGGCTGACCCAATTGTCCGACAACGCGTATCTTCTGAGAGGCGACAAACCATCGGTCGAGGGGACTGTTGCCTATCTGACGCGACAGGTGCCGAATCTGCACATCTCTGGACGCAGCGCGCTGGCTCGTCAGGGTGTACGTCACTACCTTTATGTCCACGAACGCCTGTACCTTCGGGGCTCCGTCAATTTCGCGTTTCCTGACTGGGCGAAGACGCTTCTGTCTCCACGATACGACCCACGACCTCTCTTCGATGCCCATCTCGAACCATGCTATGCGGTTTCAGCACTTCCGCTGAAACATCCTGGCGTGATGGTCTCGCATCGTGAGCGGGCAATCATCGAGATGCTGGCCGACAGCGGCCACGGGGGGCTGGAACATGCAGGAAATCTTGTGAGCGAACTGCGGACCATCCGGCCACTGGTACTTCGGACGCTCGCCACTTACTGTCTTCGACGGGATATCGTCGCGACACTCAGCGAACTGGCCGAAGACGAGGGTCATGAGTGGGCGAGCACGCTGCGATGCTGAGAGTTTCACCCTAAAAAACGGGTATGACGGGCAATGCATCGTTAGCATATGATCCGATGTGAGAGCGACGGTGGATTCTCGTATCGGTGCACAACAAAGTCTGCGGGAACGGTGACGAACTGTCTCAAAGACAACGAAGTCTGCGGGAACGCAAAAATCTTGTGTGCAGCGCACAATTTTTTGCGCGATTTACTATTCGAATGGATGTTCGATAGTGCGAATGCGGTAGCAATGACGCGCATTTTGAGCGCGCCTTGAACATTGGCGCGTACAACACTCCTGCGCTTAACGTGGACCACATTTAAACCGATGGGCTCGTCGTTCGGCGCGCGAGGCCCGACTCGCGACTTCGGGTTGGCCGTGGCAAACGGTGGCGGTGACGCGCGTGTACGTGTAGTCTTCGGCGTTTCTATCTATGAAAGCATTTATTTAATGCCGTAACATCCGCGTCGCTTGCGCGCAATCAAGCGCTATCGCTCGGACAGCGCGAGGCTTCGTCTGTATCTCTGGGGGCACAGCCAAATGCGACCGTGGAACTTTGATGTTTGTGTTTCCCTCCGCTATTGGGGCCGGCGAAGCTGCGCGTTAGCATGAGGAGTCTAGGCGCGTAGGGCGAGTGGGGGAACGTTCACTGCCATCTATCTAGGACTCGAGATTCAGTGCGGGTCTTCTTTGTGTCTTTGACGGAGGCTAATGTTTCGTACCGAATTGTCGACCCGTCCGACTTGCGGCGTAACGTGGTCACTGCGGAAGTGATGCGAGTGCCCGGCGGGCCATTCCCGAGCGCGGCTGCAGCACGCATCGGCATGGCGTCTTGCATGGGTGTCATTGACGGGTTTCGGGACGAGGTGGATGAGTCGTCACCCCATTTGACATTGCGCAGCATCTCGAGGTCAGCCGAAAGCCGACCTCGACCGTTACGCGGTGCTGCACGCGCAGACATACGGCGACGCGGTCGACGCGGCGGCGTTGGTCCCGCACATGCTGGAAGCTTTCATGGCCGCCGCCGACCGCGGCATCCGATAAGCGAAAGCGCCACTGAGACGCAATCATCCAACGGAAGCGGAGAACGACTAATTGTCAGTCGTGTTTTCTCCTGCAGATCGCAGCGCCCGAAGGCGCTCTTCAAGCGTGGTGACTAGCGATTCGGCCATCTCCAGGAATCCGTGTAGTCGTTGGATTCGGTACTTAAGAAGCGAACGCATTGCTTCGTCAGGGTCCGGCTTCTTCATCATGTCGGCGGTTGACGAGAGAATACGAATGACAATTTCAGGAACACCATCGGCGTCAATTGCCGTTGCCAGTTTTACCCATTCCTTTGATTTGTCCAGTGTCGCTTCGGCGGCTTCAGCCAGACAGTAGCCGATAAGGATTTTAGCTGAACGCTGTCAGATGGTCCGCAATTTTCCATCTTTTCCGAGAAGGTAGAGCTTGGCAATGGTTTTGATTCGCTCGTCGTCATCCTTTTCACCACTTTCATATGGTTGATAGCGGCGCCGCCGCTCAATTTGCACCTCAATAATGAGGTCCTGATTCAGTCCATCCAGCATGGCTTTGACGAAAGTTGCCGACACCTGAAGGCGGCTGCCGCGATTGGGATTGCTACTTTCATGGCGCTTCGCTTCGTCGTAATAGCCCCCAGATCTGGCTCTCCATGACCCGCGTTTCGTTCTGATCTGTCCAAAATCGAAGATCCGGGTCTGTTTCAATCCGCATCTGTTCAGCGATGAATGGTGCGGGACGCGGTGGTGGGAAGGAAACGCCTCCAGCCCACCGGTCGTATTCATCTAGCCGCTTCTCGTCACTATGGTCCAGCACCCAGCCCTTAAGCTCAAAGCCGTCTTCATCGATTTCCGTACGACTACCGGCACTCGGTATCGCGTAATCATGCAGATCTGTGGTCGTGGCGAGCGCTCGCAGCAAAGCTTCCGATCTGGCCGGTGTAACAAGTGCACTGTAGATACGCGTTGATTGCTCCCGGCGTGTATCGGACTCTGACCAATGTCCCCACAAATTGAGTCTATCGCCGTTTCCAAGCGCTTCCTCAAAGTCACCTTCCGTCAAGAGTCGTCGGTCCGGATGGTCATTTTCGCGCTCTAGCCACGTACCCCGCGAATCTGGTTCAGGGTCACGCCGATCCCAAAGCCAGCGACCGTCGCGGCGAGTGAGATTATGGTCCGATAACCAGCCTTCAAACCCATCATCCTCGTCATAGGTTCGGTCGCGGTGTGTGGGTGTCGTAGCCAAGAGCCGCCCTGCGACAATCATCATCGCGTGATAGGCATGATAGAACTGGAGGTTGTCGGCCCTGGGCGATGAGCCGTGGGAATGGTACGTGTGCTGCTCTTCGTACAGGCCGTGGCGAGCCCGTTCGTCGTCGTCCCAACGACCCTTCGCAACACAGGAAAAATCCTCCCGTATGACCGTCAGCGTTTCGGCTTCAATGTCGTCCTGGGACAAGGCAAACACCCGGCCGAGCGGAGCGTACCAATAGGGGCCGATGTCGATGCCAAAATAAAAGCTGTCTTCATCGGTGCCCGCGGAGCTATTGCGCTTGCGAGAAGCACGGCGTTCATAGGCATCGGACTCGACAATAGGCAGTGGCGATACGTTGACATTTTTGAGACGATCGGAGAGGCCATCCTCGTCGACCAGACATCCGTTTGCCACAAGCTGGAGCGCGGCGCGCGAGGCCAACGCACGGATCAATACATGAGGTTGGTCCGTCAGGGCCCAATCGACAAGCTGGCCGAAATAGGGGGCCACTGCGGATGGTGCTTCCAATGAGGCTCTTGCCAGGCCGATAAGAAGCCATTGGAGTGCATGAAGTGCGTAAAACGGCAATCTCACGTCCACAAATGGACCGCCGTTTCCAGCCGTAGCGATTCTGATCAAGCGATCAACTACATCCTGTCGCCCGAAGCGACAGAGCTCGACGACGGCGTGTGCGGCCTCCCACCGCAGCACTGCTTCCGGCGAGGCCAATGCGGACCAGATATAGCCCGCAATCGCTTCCCGAATGTCGCTGGGTGATGAAAAAGCATCGTGCCACGGTCCATCACCGTCCTTGTCTTCCAGTGCCAGGTTAAAAAGGTCGAGTCCATATGTCAGGGCGTCTAAGGCTTCATCGTGCGACAGCTTGATCGCAAGGAGTCCGACAAGAGAGAAGAGTCGGCCCGTGTCGATGAGCTCGGGGGTCTCGCCGGTCGCGGCCAACACAACGTCGACGATCTCGACTTGGCTTACGCCTGACTTTGCGCAGGCCAGTTCGAAGGGAAATAGTTCGTAATAGCGACTCTTTCTGATCTCCATGTAATAACGTCGGCAAATCTCCTTCAAGGCACTGGCGAGTGCCCGGGAGACGGCTGGCCGCAGTTTCCAGTTTTCCGGAACTCGCTCTAAAAAATGTCTGAAGCTGTAAAGGTCGAACTCCGGGGCTCTCGCAACGGTTTCGATGAAACGGGCTTCCGCTCCCAACGGTATCCGATGCATGGCCTCCATGAAGAAGCTGTCATGACTCCACGGCGGGTCGGTTTGCTTGAACTTCAGGTTGGCTTGAGATAGACCGTCCGTCATTGTGACGTCCAGTTCTGCAAAGATATCAGTTCTCGTCAAGTGTCTCGATAAAACGGGTTGTCGTGTTTTTCGATTGAACGGGTGTTGTGCAGCCAATGCGGCACGAAGAAAGCCGTTGACTGCCAGCAGGATATTTCGGTATGTCTGACGGTATGATTCGGTCAGCTCGAACGGAACGGCCGTCGGTACAAGGTTCCGACTGACTGGTTGACAATCGAGTGGGGGACGTTTACGTCCAAGGTGATACCGCTCCAAAGCATCAAGGGGACTCGGTCGTAATTGATTTGGCGAGAAGATGGGTAAGATGTGATCCGTAACGGTAGGAGCCAAACCTGGCGCGGCGCAAAGGACAACTGCTGAACTCTGCTGCCTATCCCCGTGAAGCAAGGGCTTGCAGAAAAGGAATGAGCACCATGGTCTGCATAAAAGAGGCTTCGGATGACTGCGCGGCCAAATGAGATAACCTAGGGACAGGAGCGGTTCGGAGGTGATCGCTCGTCCGTAGCGTGCCCTCGGCCGACGTCCACCACGCTGATGCCCGCTTTTCTAGGTGCTTGCAAGCCACACAGGTGGCCTATAGTGGACCCTACCGGGACATCAATTCCGCAGTGGTTTTCTCCATTCCGTCTTGTCGACCTCATAGACCCGGCTACAGTCTCGCGAATTCCGCTTTCCGGCAGTGGCGTAACGGTCTTTTTGTAGCGTGCGGTTTCTGGTGGTATATCGGTGGTATGTCAGATCAGAAAAATCGGAAGGCCTTTGCGAGCAAAGCAGGTCGAGGAATTTTTCAAACCCGCCGTGGTACCAAAGTATATTCCGGTCCGGCTGTTCACCGGCCACCAGACCGAGTCTCGATTTTTCCCCATGGGCCTGCAGGCCGTCTTGCCCAACGCGGTCAAGAAGAACCTCTATTACAAGGACAATCCGCGGGCCGTTACTCGAGGAACTGTGGTTTCAGTTTCTTCATTGGTTCACCTCGGCACCAAAGGCGAGGGCACATGTTGAGCACTGTGCCGAGCGAATGCACCCCTTCGTCACCGCGTTTGACTTTCGTCACGAGAGTTGGCTCAGCGAAAAGCGCCGTCACACGACGCTGGCAATGGAGCGAGAGCGCGGGATCGTGCACATCATCGTCGATGCGCCGGGAGGCGTGACGAAGCGCGCGCATACCGTGTGGGAGGCGACGTCGCCTGAGCTGGCGATCATGCGTCTATAAGGCCGCGATGCGTCGACGTGGAGTGGAGCCGAATCCGCGGTCGAGCGATTCAACTATGAATCAACGAAGAGGAACTGCGCGAGCTAGCGCCTGCCATCGCGCAAATCGTGACGGCGTGTGGCACGGACGCATGTCCTGTTCAATAACTGCTATCGCGACGTCGCGCAACGGAACGCGCGTCGATGACACGGTTGCTCGACGGAAACGAGGCGTAAATCGTCTGTCGGGCTTCGGCTAGTTTGAGACGGGGAGCCTACATTCCATGCACGCGAGAACGGACATGTGGTTGGTACCGCCAGTGTGGAATCGACGAACGGCTGGCAGGTGGACTGCGCCCTGCGCAACCGTCACTTCTGCGCTGGCCAACGGCTCGTGCGTCGCCACTCAAGAGCCGTGCGTTCGATAAGCGTGTCGCG
Organism: Paraburkholderia sp. ZP32-5; assembly: GCF_021390495.1. NCBI lineage: Bacteria > Pseudomonadati > Pseudomonadota > Betaproteobacteria > Burkholderiales > Burkholderiaceae > Paraburkholderia > Paraburkholderia sp. ZP32-5. The sequence continues at coordinate 736,861 of NZ_JAJEJP010000003.1, forward strand.
AGATTGCGCCAGCGCGGGCAAGGCCAATCGGTGCAAATTCGTTGACGGCCGAGACGCTAAAAACATACGGCTTAATGGAATTAATTGCCGGCAGCCGCTCTGTTTAATGCGGAGTGTCGAAATATTTTCCGATTCATTCATTTCGAATTTTATTTCATATTAATGATAATTCCATTATTTTTATAAATCAGTTGGATAGTATATTTTCATGGCTATTTGCATAAATAAAACGTTAAACGTTTGCTATGCTGCACTCAATCTTTCTTTCGGGTGATCAATAAATGATCACAATCGAAAAGATGACGTCAGTGCGCCTCCTATAGACAAGCTTAGGCCCATGGCTGATCGTTTCTTGTATCGGATTTATTTTTGTTTATCGGTAAATTACAAAAACATTTTTGTGGATTTTTTATAGTAAGCAAATGATAACGTTAGAGAAAAAATATGGCCTTGAATCGAAACTTCATTGGTCGAGCCAATGACCCTGGTATCACCTACGAGGTAACCCAGGAAAAGATCCGTGAGCTAGCCGTTGCGACTGGTGACCTCCATCCCGCGTATCTGGACTTGACCGTCGCGCAGCAACTCGGCTATCGCGACCTGATCGCACCGCCGAGTTTTGCGGCCTCACTGTTTTTCCGATTTGGAGCGTGGCCGCTCTACGACCCCGAGTTCGGCAAGAAGAAAGATCCCGTATGCGTACTTCGCTCACAACGTGTCGTGCATTGCCGGCCTATTGTTGCGGGGGACTTTCTTACGCAGACCACGGTTATCGACGAGATGACCGAAATAGGCGAACACGAACGATGGACATCCACACACGAAATCCGTACCGTGGAAGGGGAACTCGTGTGCACGGTCGTGAACACCGTGATTTCCCGCGGCACGGCGGGTACGGAGAGGGATGCCCCATGACATCTCGAGTCAGATATAGCGATGTGGAAGTGGGTACCGTCATTCCCGAACGGACGCTTGTTGTCAATCGAGTCGATGTTCTGCGCCATTCCGGGGCAAGCCTTGATTTTTCCGCCGCGCATTGGAGCGAGCGGGTTGCGAGAAAGGTCGGGTTTCCGGATGTCGTAGCGCAGGGTCTACTGACTATCGGCAAAAGCGTTGCGGTCGTCACTGACTGGATCGGTGATCCCGGGGCTCTGATCGAGTACAGCGTGCAGAAATTTACCCGTCCCGTGGTCGTGCCCGACGACGGTGTCGGTACCCAGTTGCAGGTCAGCGGTGTGGTCGAAGAGAAATTGACGGACAAACGCGTCGTGGTGCGACTCCACGCCCGCTGTGCCGGCCAGGAGGTCATGGGTGCGGTGCGAGCGGTCGTCCGGCTCGCTTGAATGGAGAGCAGGCATGCTGCAGGCAGAAATGACCCGGAAAGACGTCACGGATAGCTGGTACGAGAAAGCGACGGTTCGCCATACGCCGCGTATCTTCGCATCGGACTGTTCAGGCGATGGGCTCGTACACCCGCTGTCGCGCTGTGTTATTTGCGACCATCCGCTCGTGCTCGCGCGGGGAAGTCAGGTGCGGTCTTACATCATCACCCAGGATGCTTATCTGTTTCTGTACAACGTCGGGTTGATGGAAACAAAGTTTGTCATACACGCCAGTCTCGACGTATTGCATGGCAAGGTCGCGGGCATCAGCGACGCCAGCAGATTGCAGGCGCTGACCGTCATCATCGACGAGGGCTACCACGCTCACGTTGCACTCGATTATGTGTTGCAACTGCAGCAGCACAGTGGCATCGAACCTCTGCGGATTCCCCAAACGAACCGGAAGCTCGACGCGGTCGAGCGCACTACCGCCGCGTTGCCGGATGAGCTGAGACGAGACTTCAACCTGTTGGCCGTGACGATCGCGGAGAATGTGCTGACGGACGAAGTCGCCAGCATGGGACGGGAAAAGAATCTGAACCATTCCTTCATCACCTTGATGAAGGACCATGTGCGCGACGAAGGCCGGCACTCCAGTTATTTCTCCGATTTGATGACCGCGCGCTGGTCGGAGTTGCCGGACACTACGCGAGCGCACTTCGGAACGATGTTGCCCGACTATCTGGACGACTATCTGGCAGTCGATCCCGAGCGGGAGTTCGAACGAAGAATTCTGCGTGCATGCGATTTCTCCGCCGAACATACGGAACAAATCATCGCGGACTCCGAAGCGGCTTTTTTCGACAATCACGTCTCGAGCGTCAAAGAGACTCAATCCCGCCTGCTGCGTCTGTTGAAAAAAATCGGAGTGCTCGATCTCGAGGCGAATCGGCGTGCATTTGCCACGCATGGTTACGCTGTTTGACAGGCACAACACTGGTACGCCGAATCGATACTCGCTGCCCTGCATGCCGGCGGCATCCCTGTAGCGCTAACCCAGCATCGCCGCCGATCTTCCGCGCAGCCGGATTGCGTAGCCATGGTGTGGTCATGGTGTGGCCTTTTTCCGGCCTGATGGCAAAGCGCTAGTCGCACGCATGGTTTAAATCACGAATGCTTTTACCAATGGATAATCATCATGAGTTCAACTGTAGTGCGCTCGTTGCCGTGGATCGAGCCGGTGCACGCTGCTTCTTTATTGCGAAATAAGGGCGGCCTCGTTTTTCTCGATAGCGCCATGCGCCATGATAATCACGGGCGCTATTCCTATGTTGCCGTCGATCCTTTCGGAACACTAATGGCGAAGGAGCGTGTGGCGTACTGGAACGACGAGCCCGTCGGCACGACGCCGTTAGAGGCGATCGCGGCCACGCTCAAGCAGTATGAACAGCCCGATATTCCTGGATTGCCGCCTTTTCAGGGCGGCGCAATAGGTTACTTTTCCTATGAGTTCGGTGAATCGTTGGAGCAACTTCCCGCGACCCGCGAACCCGACCACGGATCGATTCCCGATATCGAACTCATGTTCTATGACGCGCTGTGCGCGTTCGACCACGTTGAACAAAAAGCGTGGATCATCTCCACCGGTTTTCCGCACCTGCAGGCGGACGAACGCGCGGAACGGGCTACGTCGAGAGCCAATCAGATCGAAGCGGCTTTGGCGGAAAATTCGGCGCAAGACTGCGACAGCAAAACCGGCATATGTATTGGCCGGGACGGCTGGACGTCCAACTTCACGCAGTCGCGCTACATGACCTCGGTTCAGGAGGTCGTCGATTCGATTCTCGCCGGCGACATATTTCAGGCCAATCTCTCGCAGCGGTTCACGACCGATCTGCCGGCCGGGTTCGACACATGGGCGTTTTATCAGCGCCTGCGCGTGGCGAATGCGGCACCGTTCGCTGCGTTTATCGACCGCGGCGAGATGGCGATCGCGTCCAGCTCTCCCGAGCGCTTTCTGAAAGTGAATGGATCACAGGTAGAAACCCGCCCGATCAAAGGCACGGCGCGCCGGGCGATCGACCCGCAGGAAGATCAGGCCATCGCGGACGAACTGCTGGCCTCGGAAAAGGATCGCGCCGAGAACCTCATGATCGTCGATCTGCTGCGTAACGATCTTTCCCGCGTATGCCTGCCCGATTCTGTTAAAACCCCCGACCTGTGCGTGCTGGAAACCTATTCGGGCGTTCATCATCTTGTCTCATCCGTTACCGGCGTTCTGCCATCCGGCAAAACCGCGGCCGAATTGCTGGGCGTGTCATTTCCCGGTGGTTCGATAACCGGCGCACCAAAAATTAAGGCGATGGAGATCATCTCGCGTATCGAGCAGGACCAGCGTGGTGTCTATTGCGGTGCGATTGGCTACTACTCGTTCAATTGCAAATCGGATACGAATATCGCTATACGTACCGTGCTTTTTCAGAACGGCGTCGCCTCGTTTCAGGCCGGTGGCGGGATCACGGCGCTCTCCGATCCCCGGCTCGAATATGAAGAAACGCTCACAAAAGCCGAGCGGATATTTCGTGCTTTCGAATCTCTCTGATAGAGGCAATGCCATGGTACTCATTATCGATAACTACGATTCGTTCGTGTTCAATGTCGCACGCTATTTCACCGAGCTTGGGAGAGAGGTCGAAGTAGTGCGCAACGATCAGATCGATCTGGCCGCCGTCGAAGCGATGGCTCCCGACGCTATTGTTTTATCGCCGGGGCCTTGCGGTCCCGAAGAAGCGGGGATTTGCCTTCCGGTCATTGAACGTTTCAATGGCCGGATTCCCATTCTGGGCATTTGTCTGGGACACCAATGCATCGGCGCGGCGCTGGGTGGAAAGGTCACGCGTGCACGAGAGCCGATGCATGGCCGGGTCTCCATGGTTAATCACGACGGCACTGGGATTTTCAAGGATTTGCCCAATCCGCTGCCGGCGGGGCGCTATCACTCGTTGATCGTTGAACTTCACGAAGACGACATCGAGTTGAAAGCCACGGCGCGTTCGCGCGAGGGCGAAATCATGGGAGTAGCACATGACAACGGCCGCACTTTTGGCGTTCAGTTTCATCCGGAGTCGGTGCTAAGCAGCCACGGTCACGCGCTATTCCGGAATTTCCTCGCGATAGCGGAGGCAATGCCGTCATGATGTGGTTCAACGGCGCAATAACGGAGCATTCCGAGGGCCGCTTCGATCTGTCCGATCGAGGGCTGCTGCTGGCGGACGGCGTATTCGAAACCGTGCTGGTGCTCGACGGCCGTGCTGTGCTGCTCGACGAACATCTGCGACGTCTGGCTTCAGGCTGCCACCAGTTGCAGATTTCGTGGGACCCGGCTATCGCGGCCAAAGCGGTCAACGAACTGGTGGCGGCTGCGCCGGGCGACGCAGTGATCCGGGTGACGGTCACGCGCGGCCAAGGGCCTCGTGGACTGTTGCCTTCAGCGCACGCGCGCGCAACTGTGTTTGCTTCCCGTGCGGAGTGGCAGCTTCAGCTCGCGTTCGCTTCGCGGACTCTGGCACTGAGCCCGATAAGGCGAAACGCAAGCTCGCCGTTATCGCGAATAAAGTCATTGGCCTACCTCGATAACGTTCTGGCGCTTATGGATGCGCAGAAGCAAGGTGCCGACGACGCCCTGCTTCTCAACGCGGAAGGCCATGTCGCGTGTAGCAGCATGGCCAATGTTTTCGTGCTACAGGGCGATACGATGCTGACCCCGTCGTTGCAGACAGGTGTACTCGACGGCATTACGCGCGGTCTCGTCATCAGGCTGGCGCCGCTGGCCGGACTGACTGTTCGGGAAGCTGCTTTCGATGTCGAGCAGTTGCGTCGTGCCGATGCGGTGTTTCTCACAAACAGCGTGCGGCTCATCATGCCGGTAAGTCACTTCGAGAACTGGTGCCCGCCGGAAGCCGGGAACGGGGATTTGACGCGTTTGATGAATCTCGTGCAGCAGGAACTGGGATTGCACCATCGCACGGGCTCGATTCTGGAAGCGGGTCGATGAGCGATACCCACGCGCTTCATCGAACTAATGCGTGCCCTGACCGTGCTTTAAGGGCAGTCCACCCTATACGTCCAGCTGCTGACTCGTGCGGCAACTGCGCAAGCAAGACATATTTGCAAGTGATTGTGAAGGCTGGGGCCGCGAAATTTCTGCATCGAGTCACATCTGCGCGAAGTGGTTGGACAAAAGTTTGAGTTTGTCCTCGTGGGCGACGCATGGATGTTTGTGTGTCCCGTAAGGGCACGGATATCTGGCGGCGTCGATCAATTACCAATTTTTCACGTATGCGCTGTGGACGACCGCACAGACGATCAAGCAACTGGGAATCTGGTGGTGAGATAACATATTCGGAGGCAGTACGACTCGGTCTGACCAACCGGTTCCGGCTTACGCGTGGATAGCTAGCACGGTCGCGTCAATACCTTTTGACGACGGGATCACCGTTGCTGAGTTGCCTCTCTGGGAAGACTGACGAAAATCGGCGAACGAATTGGAATCAATAAATGGATGGTGCGGAACTGGATGAGGTGTTGGCCTTTCTCGCTGCATTCGATGCGGGAAGCTTTATCGCGGCGAGCGCCATGCTCGGACGTGACGCGTCGATTGTTTCACGACGGGTCAGCGCGTTGGAGAGCCGCCTTGGCGTGCGCCTGATAGAGCGTACGACTCGTCGTCTCGCGCCGACGGAAGCGGGGACAGCGTTCTATCGGCGGATGCGCGCGGCGCTTTCGATGATGGACGAGGCATCGGCCGAGATTACCCAGACCAGCCAAGTTGCGTCGGGTCTGTTGCGAATCGCGTTGCCCAGCACATTCGGCCAGCGCTGGATTGGGCCGATGCTGTCGGTCTTTCTGGCGGCCTGGCCGCAGGTGACGATCGAGGCGGAGTTTTCGGATCGCTACGTCGATATCGTGCATGAGCGCTTCGACCTGGCGGTTCGTCTTGGCGATCTTGCGGACAGCCGCCTCGTTGCACGCAGGCTGACCTCGAATGATCGAATCGTGGTCGCTTCTCCAGCCTATCTTGCGCACCATGGTACCCCAGCTTCGCCGGACGAATTGACCCGGCATGCCTGTCTGCCCAATTCGCGGCTAGAGGGTTTCCCAGATTGGCATTTTCGCAATGGCGAAACGGCCGAGGCTGTACGAGTCAGTGGCCGGCTTATCGCCGACGATTCGACGAGTCTCGTGGCGGCGGCGGTGGCCGGTATGGGCATCACGGTTTGCGCCCGCTGGCTGATCGCGGACGAACTCGCGAGCGGCCGGCTGGTGCGCGTGCTGGGCAACTGGCAGTTCGAGCATAGCGGCGGGATTCACCTGGTGCGTCCGTCCACGCGTTATACGCCGCTCAAGACACGCGTATTCGCGGATTGGCTGGTCGAGCAGTTCATCACGCCGCCTTGGGATGCCTGACATCGGCCACATCAGGTCGTGAGAACGATCTTGCCCACATTGAGCGTTGATTCCATCCGCCGATGTGCGTCGGCTGCCTGGGCGAGAGGAAACACGCTGTCGATGACTGGAGACAACGTCCCTTCTTCGAAATGCCGCGACCAACATGCGGCGAAACGGCTGACCATTTGGTGCTTGACCGCTTGCGGCCGTGATTTCATGACGGTGCCGATGATTTGTAGGTGGCCATGCAAGACGCGATCCAGCGGGAGCCTGGCGCCTTCCGTACCTCCCAGGATGCCGACCTGTATCAACCGGCCGCCGTCAGCTAGACAACGTACATTGCGTTCGAGATAGGGGGCCCCGATAAAGTCGACGATGACGTCGACACCGTGCCCGTTCGTTTCCTCCTTGATGACGTCCACGAAGTCCTCCGTACGATAGTCGATGCCGCGGGACGCGCCGAATTTTTGCAGATGCGCAAGCTTTTTCGCGTCGGAGGTCGAAAAAACCCGGGCACCGATGGCGCGGGCCAATTGAATGGCTGCCGAGCCGACGCCTCCCGCGCCGGCATGTATCAGGACGCTGTGTCTGTATTTCAGGCGGCCGAGATGCACGAGCGCCTCATGGGCCGTCACGAATACTTCCGGGATGGCCGCCGCCCGCACATAGTCGAGGTCGCCCGGGATAGGCAGCGCCATCCGGTAATCGAGGCGTGCCACTTCTGCGTATGCGCCGCCTCCCGTAATGCCCATGATTCGATCGCCGATGCCGAAGCCGTGGACATCGGATCCCACGGCGATGACCTCTCCGGCAATCTCAAGTCCCATGATTTCTGAATCGCCGAAGTTCGGCCGCCCGTAGCCGCCACGACGATGGATGATGTCTGCGCGGTTGACGCCCGCAGCATGGACGCGCACGAGCAGGTCATGGTCGCGTACTTCGGGCTCTGGCACTTCCACCAGTTGCAGGACCTCGGCCTCGCCAAAATCCTTGAAATCGACCGCTTTCATGAGTTTTTCCTTCGCAAATGGTTGGGTGTGTTTCACACCTGGCTGATGAATTTGGTCGTAAGGTAGTGCTCGATGCCTTCAGTTCCGCCTTCAGAGCCGTAGCCGCTTTCCTTCATCCCACCAAACGGCAGCTCGCTGACTATCATGCTGAAGTGGTTGATGCCGATCATTCCAGCTTCAAGGCCGTCGCTGACTCTGATCGCGGTCCGAGCGTCATGGGTAAAGAGGTAGGCGGATAATCCGTAAGGCAGGCGGTTCGCTTCCGCTAACGCATCGTCGACATCGTCGAACGGCAGCAGGATGGCGATCGGGCCGAACGGCTCTTCCTGCATGACACGTGCACTCATGGGCACGTCAGCGAGGACGGTCGGCTCGTAGAAGTACCCGGCGCCCTCGATGCGCTTGCCGCCAGCCAGCACCTTTGCGCCATGCTGTACGGCATCGGCGACCATCGCTTCGATCTTCGCGAGCTGGCGCGGGTTCGAGAGCGGTCCGACCTGCATCCCGGGCGTCAATCCGTCGCCGACCTTCAATGCCCTGGCAGCCGCGACGAAGCTGTCGGCGAAACGCTCGTAGATGCTCCTCTGGACAATGAACCGTGTCGACGAAATGCAGATCTGGCCGGTACCGCGGAAGCGGTTTGCCGCGCCCAACCGGGCAGCCTCATCGACGTCGGCATCTCCGAACACGAGGACCGGGCCATGACCGCCTAGCTCGAGACTGATCGGTTTGACGCCTTCAGCGGCGCGCGCGGCGAGCAGCCGTCCGACCGGTACAGATCCCGTGAACGTCACCTTACGGATGATTGGCGAGGCGATCAGAAACGAGGAAATGGCGTCGGGCACACCGAATACGACCTGGAGAACGCCGGCGGGCAGCCCCGCGTCGTGCAGGCAGCGCGCAATGGCAAGCGTAGTCGCCGGGCATTCCTCGCCGGGTTTGATGATGACCGAGCATCCTGCGGCCAGTGCGGCGCTCAGCTTGCGCGAAGGCGTAATCGCCGGGAAGTTCCACGGCGTGAATGCCGCGACAGGACCGATCGGTTGCCGTTTCACGAGCTGCTGGACTTCGGGCCGGCGCGAGGGCACGACGCGTCCGTATGTCCGCTTGCCTTCCTCGGCGAACCACTCGAAGTAGTCGGCCGCGCTCGCGACTTCGTAGCGGCTCTCGCTCAGCACTTTGCCCTGTTCCATCGTCAAAAGCCGTTCGATATGGGCGGATCGTTCGCGGATCAGCTCCGCCGCTTTCTTGAGGATCCTGGCTCTTTCGTACGGTGGGGTATCGCGCCACACGCGAAATGCCCGTTCGGAGGCACGCAGTGCAAGCGCCAGATCCTCCTGCGTGGCATGCGGGACATGGCCAAGCACGTTACCCGTCGAGGGATTGACCACGGTCGCCGTATCGCGGCTGCCGGCCGATATCCATTCGCCGTGAATGTAGAGGTAAAGCGGATCGTATTCGCTGCTCATGAATGTGCTCCAGTGAGGGCTGCATAGCTGCAGTTCGGAAGAAGCTTATTGGCGAACTGGGGATGTGATAATCCGCCAAATGCCATCAACGGCTTTGCACAGGGTGCACAAATGCAAACAGAGCGATTCGCGGAATATCTCGGAGTTTTTGTCGATGTCGCACGCGAGGCGAGTTTTTCCAGTGCGGGAAGGCGACGTGGCATGACGCCGTCGTCGATCGCGCGGCAGATCGATGCGCTCGAAGCGCATCTCGATACCGCGCTGTTTCTTCGTTCGACGCGCGCATTGACGCTGACGGATGCCGGAGAGAGGTTGCTGGTGCGAGCACGGCGCGTGCTGGACGAACTCGACGATACGCAGCAGGAGATCGCCTCGATGAAGGGAGAAATCCGGGGCGTGCTCAGAATTGCCTGCTTTCCGACTTTCGGAAAGCGCTACGCGATTCCCGTCGTATCGACGCTCGCCGCGAAGCATCCCGGCTTGCGCGTCGAACTAGATTTGACCGAACGGCTAGCAGATCCCGTGGCCGAGCGGCTCGATGCCGTGATCCGGATCGGCGAACTGGCCGATAGTAGATTATTCGCGACGCGCGTAGCGACGCAGCGGAGGGTGTTGTGCGCCAGCGCTGCCTATCTCGAAACGGCGCCGCAGCTGAGCGATGCAGTGGACTTAGTCCTCGGACATCGATTGATCGACAAGCTGCATGGTGCCGACTTGTTGGGATGGGCTGATGTCCTGGGGCATGCGATTGAGCAGCGGAGTGACGATGTTGTTTTCCGTTGCGACGATTTCGATGCGTTGCGGCTTGCTGCGCTGGCGGGATTCGGGGTCGCCCTGCTGCCCGATTGGGTCGTCGGCGAAGACATTCGCGCAGGACGGCTGGTTCATGTTTTGCCTCGGCTGTCCGAGGCTCCGCTATTGCAGACCGGTATCCATGTCTTACGAGCGCTGGCGCAGCCGGCGGCGAAACTTCGCGCGTTTGTCGATGTGCTGACTGAGCTTATTGGCGTGCCTGCCGAATGAGATCTTGCGAGTGATGCCTGGCTTGGATATGTGCTGATCGGGCTGCCAGCACGTGCCTCGTGATGTCACGTGCATCCGCGACTCCCGGTGCGGGCCATGCCGTCAAGGAAACGCGCCCAATTCATGCGCTGAATGCACGAGTCATCTGCATTCGGAGGCGATTATCAATCCAATCTCGGTGGGTAGGATAACGATAGCCCTTGCGCGGGGATGGTACGCAATGCCTTGCGTCCGTGTTGTTCCCGCGCTTCCCTGTCTGTCCTCTGGAAGCCCATGACCGCCATCTGTCGTTCCGTCGTTCTACGCAGCCGTCCACAAGGCACGGCCGTAGCCGACAATTTCGCTGTCGTCGAACACGACATTCCCGCCATCGCCGAAGGCGAAGTGCTGACTCGCACGCTCTGGCTTTCGATCGACCCGTATATGCGCGGCCGTATGGACGATGCTGCATCGTACGCCCCCTCGGTCAAGCTCGGTGAGCCGATGACCGGCGAAACCGTCGGCGAGGTGGTGGCTTCGCGGCATGCGGACTTCGCCGCCGGCCAGATCGTCCTCGGTGCACGTGGCTGGCAAAGCCATATCGTGTCGCCGGGCACGGCACTGACGGCATTGCCGGGCGGCGTGCCCTATTCGACTTATCTGGGCGTACTCGGCATGCCGGGCGCGACGGCGTATGCCGGCCTGCGCGATATCGGGCAGCCGCAACCGGGCGAAACGCTCGTGGTGGCGGCTGCGTCCGGCGCGGTCGGGTCGGTTGTCGTGCAGCTCGCAAAGCGGGTCGGTGCGCGGGTCGTCGGCATTGCCGGGGGGGCCGGGAAATGTCGATATGTGCGCGAGGTGCTGGGCGCGGATGTATGCATCGACCATCGCTCAGTCCCCGACTTGTCCGCTGCATTGCGGGAGGCTTGCCCGCGGGGCATCGATGTCTACTTCGAGAACGTCGGCGGGGCCGTGCAGCGCGCGGTGTATCCGCTGCTGAACGATTTCGGTCGCATGGTGATGTGCGGCATGGTGGCCGAATACAACGACGCGGAACCGGCACCCGGTCCCAATCTGCGCACGACTTTTATGAAGCGGCTGCGCATCCAGGGCTTCATCGTGCTCGACCGTCCCGAGAATGCCAGTGAGTGGCGCACGGTCGCCACGCCGCTGATCGCTTCGGGCGACTTGCGCTATCGCGAGCAGATCGTCGAGGGGCTGGAGAACGCGCCACTTGCGTTGCTTGCGCTGCTCGGCGGCGGCAACGAGGCCAAGATGGTCGTGCATGTCGCCGACCCGTCCTGAACGCAAAGCCTTCTCACTTTCTTCAGATCAAGGAGTACATGATGCGATTGACCGGCCATATGCTGATCGGCGCGGCGGACGTGTTTGGCGGTGGCGCCGAACTGCGTGCGTTCAATCCCGCGACCGACGCAACGATCGATCCGCCGTTCGGCGGCGGGGGCGCGAACGAGGTGGACCGAGCGGCCCGTCTCGCCGCTGAAGCATTCGAGATCTACAGCGGCAGCGCCCCCGAAGCTCGGGCGCTGTTTCTCGAACGCATCGCCGCGAATCTCGAGGCCGGCGCGCCGGAGATCGTCGAACGCTGCATGCTGGAAACGGGCTTGCCGCGTCCGCGTCTCGAAGGCGAAGTGTCGTGGACGGCGGGGCAGTTGCGCCTGTTCGCAGATGTGGTCAGGCGCGGCTTGTGGCGCACGGCGACGCTCGTGAGCGCGGACCCGGACCGGGCCGGTGGTGCACGCCCGGACATGCGCATGCATAAGGTTGCGCTCGGACCTGTCGGCGTATTCGGCGCAAGCAATTTTCCGATCCTTTATTCGGTGGCGGGCGGTGACACCGCCTCGGCGCTCGCGGCCGGCGCGCCGGTGGTCTGCCGCGCGCACCCCTCGCATCCGGGCACATCGGAACTGGTCGGCCGCGCGATTCGCGATGCGGTCGCCGAAGCAGGGCTGCCCGAGGGTGTGTTTTCGCTGCTAACGGGCGCGGGCCATGAACTGGGCGAAGCGCTCGTCGATCACCCCGAGATCAAGGCGATTGCATTCACCGGTTCGGAAGCGGGCGGCATGGCGATCTACCGGCGCGGACAGCAGCGTGCCGAGCCGATTCCCGTGTTTGCCGAGATGGCCAGCGTCAATCCGCATTTCCTGTTGCCGGCGGCGCAGGCCGCGCGCGCGGATACATTCGCCACTCGCTTCGTCGAGCAGATGGTCGCGGGCGTCGGCCAGATGTGTCTGAAGCCCGGCATCGTGCTCGCGATCGAAGGCGAGGGTTTCGATGTGCTGCGCGCGACGCTGGTCGAGCGACTCGCCTCGGCCGCGGCCCAGACCATGCTGAGCCCGGACATCCACGGCAACTATGAGCGGGGCGTGGGGCGGACGCGCGAGGCGGCCGGCGTGACCGAGATCGCACGCGGTCTGCGAGGCGAGGGGCGGTTCGACGGCGAGGCATTGCTGTTCGAGGTGGATGCCCGCGCGGTGATCGCCGACCTGCGCGTCGCCGAGGAAGTGTTCGGCCCGATGGCCCTGCTGGTCCGCTGCTCGTCCTTCAACGAGATGCGCGAAGTGGCCCGGCATCTGCGCGGCCAGCTCAGCATCGTCGTGCATCTCGACGATGCCGATCTCGACCTCGCCCGCGCGCTGATGCCGATCTTCGAACGCAAGACTGGGCGTGTCATTGCGAACAGCTTCTCGAACGTGGTCGAGATCTGCGATGCGCAGATCCACGGCGGCCCGTTCCCCGCAACCACGGACCCGCGCTTCACGTCGGTCGGCAGCTCCGCGATCGACCGCTTCCTGCGGCCCGTCGCGTACCAGGGCGTGCCGGACAGCCTGTTGCCGCCTGCATTGCAGGACGGCAACCCGCTCGGCCTCTGGCGTGTGCGCGACGGGCGGCCGGCACAGGTTTGAGCACGGGCTTCGGCGGACAACCGCTCGTCGCGTCCTTCTTTTTCTTTGCGATCGGCACGCTGCGTCCTGGGCGCGTGCCGGCCTGTCTCGCTAATCGGTCCGCTGTCGCTGCCGGTGTTGGACAGTAGACAAGGTGGCGTCGGTTGGGCGGTGCAGTTGGCGCGACATATGTGTTTTACGAGCCCGGATATTGCCGCCGGGCCACCTTATAGGAACTACGGTTTATGAGCGAAATTCTCTGGCCTGAGGGCTATCTGCCAGGCACGACCGACTATTACGTATCGAATGAAACGATCGTGGCAGGCCTGAGCGCCGCGCGTGCGTGGCCGTTCCTTGCCGATACGGCGCGTTGGTCGGAGAGCTACGGAGAGTTCGAGCAGATCCGCATCCACGACCGGGACGGGACGGAACTGCGCTTTGGCACTCGTTTCCAGTTTGTCGTCGGCGGTGTGCCGGTGCAGGCCGAGATCAACGAATACGTTGCGCCGACCGACGGCGTGCCAGGTCGTCTTGCCTGGCATGGGTGGACTGAGAGCGACGGGCGGAAGATTGCCGAAGCCCACTGTGCCTGGTTGATCGAAGATCTGCCCGGCACTCGCGTACGCATTCTCTGGCAGGAATCGCTGCTTGGCCCAGCGGCCAGGGAACTGGCGCAACTTCGACCGCGTCCCGCGTTGGATGCACATCAGAACTGGATCGAGGGCATCGCGGCCGCCGCACTCGCAGCCCGTGCCTGACTAGGGCATTTGCGACGGTTGATTCGCGGGGCGAGCCGGTCGTTCCCATTTCGAACGGGGTCGGCAGGGTTTTACTCAGATGCGACCTTTGAATGCGCTGTCGAACGCCAGACGCTCTTCAGAGTTCGTGTCTGTTCGACAGGGATATCCAATAAAAATCCGGAATTGAGATGCCTGTCTTGGGTGGTTGATTTTTGATCTGAAAACCCGGAAATACCTGCGTCATAAAGATAAAAAATGGAGGAGATGATGTTATTGAACGATTCGAATGGCGCTGCGCGACGCTCGCTTCGCGCGGCAGCTATTGGCAATGCGTTGGAGTGGTTTGACTGGACACTGTACGGTCTTTTCTCGAGCTCTCTTGCCGAGAGTCTTTTCAAGAAAACAGACCCGCATTCCGCGCTTCTCTCGGTACTTGCAGTATTTGCCGGCGGATTCGTGGCTCGTCCCATCGGCGGTTGGCTGTTTGGAAAGATCGGTGACGTGTTCGGCCGCAAAACGACGCTCGTCATCACCATGTCCACACTGGCGGCGAGCAGTATTGCAATGGCGCTTATTCCGGCCTACGAAAACGTGGGTCTTCTGGCCTCCGCTCTGCTATTGGTATTTCGGCTGATCCAGGGGCTCGCGCATGGTGGCGAGTCGGGCGTGTCGTATACCTACATCACGGAGATCGCGCCTGCCAGACGCCGCGGCCTGTGGTCGAGTTCCGTCTATGTCAGTGTGACGGTCGGCGTGATGGCGGCAACGGCTTTGGCGGCATTGATCAGTTCGACGTTGAGCCGCGAGGCGATGAATGCCTATGGATGGCGGTTGGGTTTTGCAGTAGGCGGTTTGCTAGGGTTGTACGCGCTGTTTCTCCGCAGAAGCGCGGTCGAGAGCGAGATTTTCGAAGATGTCAAACGCGAACAGGAGCATGAAACTCGCCGGTTGACCCCACAGCAGATGCTACGGGTTAGCCTGAATATCATCATGATCTGCGCCGCGGCGAACGCCACGTACTATAGCTGGTTCACGTTCGCCCCTTCCGTCGCAATCTCCAGGGGCATGAATGCCTCCGTCGCGTACACGATCAGTCTCTTTTCCCAGGCATTGTGTTTGATCTGGCTGCCGCTCGCAGGCTGGATGTCGGATCGATATGGAAGAAAGGTGACGATCGTCGTATGGGGTATAGCGGTCGTCATCCTGACCTATCCGATTTCAATCATGATCGGAAATGATCCGCGTACCTTTCTTGTGGCACAGATCCTGGGTCTTGCCGCATGGTCGATTATCACGTCGATTTATCCGGCCGTTCTGGCGGAGCAGGTTCCCACCTATGCACGAGCCCGGGGAGTCGGTCTGGTTACGTCTATCTCCGTAGCAATTTTCGGTGGCACCGCGCCTTACCTGAATGCTTATACGGCCAGTACATCGCACCAGCACGCGTACATCGTCTATGTCATGGTGCTGGGTGCCTTCGCCATCTTGGCCGGGTTGACTATCCATGAAACAGCGGGCGTTGAAATTTCAGATATCGATGCCCGATTTGAGCATGAGACCGCGATGAAATTGCAATTGGGCGAGGGAAAAGGGTATCGCACATCGGAGCAGCCTTAAGAACCTGGACCATACAGACCGCTGGAAACGCCTGCATATGCTCCAGCGGATCAGGCAACAACCGACTTTGAAGAAGGCTTCGACGAAGACACATGGAGAAGCCTGCGAACGTGCAGTCAAGCGTGGAGACGTTAATGAAAGCGTATGCGGTGCAATGTTTTTGTGAGCCCGTTGTGGCAATCGAGCGCGGCGATCATCAGCCGCTCGGCAGCGAAGTCGTGGTGGAGGTGATGCGTTGCGGCATTTGCCACACGGATCTTCATCTGCAGGACGGGTATTACGATCTCGGGGGCGGTAAGCGGGCAAATCTGGTCGATCGTGGCATTCGCCCCCCCGTGATCATGGGCCACGAGGTACTCGGTCGTCTGGTGGCGAAAGGCCCGAATGCCGCCATCGACGACAGCGCGATCGGCAAGACGTTTCTGGTTTATCCGTGGCTGGGATGCGGAGAATGCGAGGTATGCCAGGCCGGCAAGGAAAATCTTTGCGCGAAGCCGCGTTACATCGGTGTCGCTCGCGCGGGCGGCTATGCCGAACAATGTGTCGTTCCCGACCCGAAGTATCTCGTGGATGTCACGGGCATAGAGCCGGCGCTCGCCGCTACTTATGCGTGTTCTGGACTGACAGCTTATAGTGCGCTGAGGAAGGTAACGATCGACAAACAGGACGATCTGCTCGTGCTCATGGGCTTGGGCGGGGTTGGTCTGAGTGGACTCCAGATTGCGCTTGCACTGGGTTATCGGCGCATCGCTGTTGCCGACATTGACGCGGACAAGCGTGAGTTTGCATTGAAGTGCGGTGCGTCATTGACGCTCGATCCGCGCGATGGCGACGCGTTGTCCGTGTTAGCGGATGCCGGCGGTGCCGCAGCGGTTGTTGACTTTGTCGGAAATAGCGCCACAGCGACATTTGCGATTGCTTCATTGCGCAAGGGCGGCACCTGCATCGTTGTCGGACTTTTCGGTGGCGACATCACGCTTTCGCTTCCGCCCTTGGTGCAACGTGCGATCACGCTTCAGGGTTCCTTCGTCGGTAATCTCGACGAGCTTAAGGAATTGATCGAGCTTGCCAAATCTGGAGTCATCGATCCGTTACCCATCGAAACAGTGGCTTTTGACGAAGTCAACGCGGCACTGGAGCGGCTGAGAGCCGGCCATGTCAAGGGCCGTCTCGTGTTGGCCCGTTAAGGCCGGCGTCAATAACTGACGGGCATCGGCGTCGCCGCAATGTCTAGATCGACTTCCTTGGGAAAAGAACGCAATGGCTTATACCGACACGCAGCTCTATATCAATGGGGAATGGCAGCACGCCGTCGAGCGCCGCTCGCTCCCAGTACACAATCCGGCGAGCGGCAGCGAAGTCGCACGTGTCGCGCATGCAAGCCGTGGTGACCTCGATCGCGCGCTGGCTTCGGCTCAGAATGGCTTCGAGACATGGCGAGATTTTACGCCAACGGAGCGCAGCAAAATCATGCGTAAAGCGGCCGACCTGATGCGTAATCGCGCCGACCTGATTGCCTCGCTCGTCACCACGGAGCAAGGCAAGCCATTGGGCGAGGCCACGGCCGAAGCGCTTGCAGCGGCAGACATCATCGACTGGTTTGCGGACGAAGGGCTGCGCAACTACGGTCGACTGGTGCCGCACCGTACCAACATGGCGGTGCGGCAGATGGTGGTCAAGGATCTCGTTGGTCCGGTTGCCGCATTCACGCCATGGAATTTCCCGATCAACCAGGTTGTACGCAAAGTCGCACATCTGATCACTCGTCCGATCATCCGGAAAATGACGTTCACGGGATCGACACCCGTCGGCAAGCAACTCGCATCGGTTACTGGGAAGCACATGAAGCGAGTGTCCATGGAGTTGGGCGGGCATGCGCCTGCGATCGTCTGCGATGATGCAGATATCGAGCTCTCCATCAATTGCATCGCACTCGCGAAGTTCAGAAATGCAGGGCAAGTCTGCATCGCTCCGACGGGGTTTCTCGGGATCTGTCGCAATAAGGCGTTCTGCGATGCTGACGGGCCTTGAATGCGTGGCGTGAACGATGAACCAGAAGCTGAGTCCGGCAGTAGCAAAAGTGCACAAACGTTTGCATTATCCGCTGGACGTGATGTTGCTCTGCGTTCGGTGGTACGTGGCATATCCGCTGAGCCTGCGTTATCTCGAACAGATGATGGCCGAGCGCGGGCTTGCGGTCGATCATTCGACGGTTCATTGTTGGGCACTCAAACTCTTGCCGGTCCTGGAGAAGGCGTTTCGACGGTGCAAACGGGCGGTCGGCAGGAGCTGGAGGATGGACGAGACCTACATTCGAAGCAGGGGTGAGTGGCGGTATCTTTACCGGGCTGTCGACAAGGCAGGCAACACCGTTGATTTTCTGCTGCGAGCCCGACGGGACAAGGCTGCGGCCCGGGCTTATTTCGAAAAGGCAATCGACCAGAATGACGAACCCGAGACCGTGACGATCGATAGGAGCGGATCGAATCTGGCTGCCTTGCAAGCGATCAACGCCAAGCGGGAAACGCCAGTCAAGATCCGCCAGAAAAAGTATCTGAACAACGTTGTCGAACAGGATCACCGGGCCATCAAGCGTCGAACCCGCCCAATGATGGGTTTCAAGAATTTGCGTTGCGCACGCATCATTCTGGGCGGAATCGAGACCATGCATATGATTCGCAAAGGTCAGATGAACAACGGCCGTAAGACACTCTCTCCCGTCCAGCAATTCTATTCACTCTCTGCATAAGCACTCCTTTTATTTCGGCGCTCTCGCCGGCCACCTACCTTATCGCGACAGAACCGTTCAGCGCGATACCGTTCGTCATCGCCCATTGCGTGATCGCTTCACTCAGATACTCCGGGCCGTTATCGCACCGTGTCGCCATCGGCTTTCCATGCCAGCCGATGATCTAGTCCAGAGCCCGTATGAAGCGCGCCGAGGTAGCGAGAAGTCAATCTCGATGCCCAGCGTTTCCCAGTTGAAATCGTCGATCACGTTGAGAAGCCGGATACTGCGACCATCCTTTAACTGGTCGTGCATGAAGTCCATCGACCACACCTCATCCACCGACACCGGCACAAGCAGTGGCCGCGGCGCGTGGCATACAAGCCGCTTGCGAGGCCTGATGCGCAGGTTCAGCTCGAGCTCCCGGTAAATCAGGTACACACGCTTGTGGTTCCAACCAAAGCCCTTTACGTTGCGCAGGTACAGGACACACAGGCCAAAGCCCCAGTTGCGGTGATTGTCGGTTAGCTTCTGCGGCCAGTCGGCGATCTGCTCATTCTCTTCATTTCGCAGCCGCTCATAGCGGTAGCACGTCCAGCTGATGCCAAATGCCTCGCACGCAAGCCGCATCGATATGCCCCGGCGTGCTACTGCGTCTCTGGCCATCTCGCGGCGGGTAGATGGCCTCAATCTTTTTTTGCTAGCGCCTCCGCGACGATCTGGCCTTGATTTTCTCCTCGACGTACATCTTGCGCAGTCGCGCGTTCTCCGCTTCAAGCTCCTTCATTCGCACCATCAGCGACACGTCCATGCCGCCGTACTTGCCGCGCCAGTTGTGGAACGTTGCCGTGCCGATACCCAGTTCGCGGCAGACCTCCGGTACGGCGATGCCTGACTCCACCCGCTTGAGCGCATCCATGATCTGGCTGTCTGTAAACTCCGACTTCTTCATTGCGTAGAACGCCCTTCGCTGGAAATTCTACTTCTGATCCCACTTAATGAAGGGGCGGATTACCGCCGAGCGACTTGCCTCGATCAGCAGCACTTGCATCTAACAGACCTCGATATCGCCGTTCGTGATCGACATCGACTACCTGACGGCAGGCAAAAAGCGACTACGATCATGCGCAGCACGGCGAGCGCTGAGCGCCGGACCTGACTAACCACAGCTTTTCCCGAACAGACGAAGCACAGCCATCTCGATCCGAGATGGGCCTATCGCGATCCTGTATTTCCGCCCTGCCATCCGCGCGAATAGACTTCCCGTTACCCGTAGTCGTCAAGCGACGATGCGTCGAAGGCCACTACCGGTGGCCGATCCGCTCCAACCGTAGCCCGCATATCGGCGGATGACCGGCGGAGCGCGCAAACCACACAAGGTTCATGGAGACAGAAATGGATGCGACCCGGCTCGAGTCCCCCGATATGGGCGGCTCGTCTGATGCCACTTTGATGTACGCCGATGTAAAGCTTGATGACAAATATACGAAGATTTCCGGGCGCGTATTTCTGTCCGGTGTTCAGGCGCTCGTCCGTCTTCCCATTATTCAACGTTTGCGCGATCAGGCGAATAGCCTGAACACGGCCGGGTTTATTTCCGGCTACCGCGGCTCGCCATTGGGCGGCTTTGACGAAGCGCTGTGGAAAGCACAGAAATATCTCGACGCGAACCACGTCAAGTTCCAGCCGGGAGTTAATGAAGATCTCGCCGCCACGTCCGTATGGGGTACGCAGCAGGTGAAACTGCTCGGCGATTCCGACTATGACGGCGTATTCGCGATGTGGTACGGCAAAGGTCCGGGTGTCGATCGCTGTGGCGATGTGTTCAAGCATATGAACTATGCCGGCATGTCAAAGCATGGCGGCGTGCTGCTGGTCGCCGCCGACGATCACGGTGCGTATTCATCGACGCTGCCGCATCAATCTGAGCACGCGTTTTCGGCGGCGATGATTCCCGTGCTGTATCCGTCCAATGTCGAGGAATATCTGACGCTCGGTCTGCATGGCTGGGCGATGTCCCGCTTTTCCGGCTGCGCGGTTGCATTCAAGGCATTGGCGGACACCGTCGAGTCAAGTGCGACGGTCGACGCCGATCCATTCAAGCTCAAAACGGTGATTCCGGACGATTTCGTGCTGCCCGAAGGCGGTCTACATGCACGGCTTTCGCAGGACCCGCTCGGTGTCCAGGCGCGCAAGCAGGAAGCGCTGATGCAGGACTACAAGATTTATGCCGCGCTCGCTTACGCTCGCGCGAACCGCCTGAACCATGTGACGATCGATTCGCCCAGCGCACGGCTCGGCATCATTGCGTCGGGCAAGTCGTATGTCGACGTGATGGAAGCGCTCGAAGAACTCGGCATCGACGCCGACACGGCCGCTGAAATCGGCCTGCGCGTATTCAAGGTGGCGATGCCGTGGCCGCTTGAGCCGGAAGGGGTGCGCGAATTCGCGGATGGGCTGGAGGAAATTCTGGTCGTCGAGGAAAAGCGGCAGATCGTCGAATATCAGTTGAAGGAGCAGCTATACAACTGGAAGGAAAACGTACGGCCGCGCGTCGTCGGCAAATTCGATGAAAGCGGAGAATGGGCTGGCTCGCGCGGCGAGTGGCTGCTGAGCGCGAAAACCGATTTTTCCGTCGCACAGATTGCGCGTGTGATTGCTGGCCGTATTGCGCGCTTTCATTCGAGCAACACGATCGCGGCGCGCCTGCAGTTCATCGACGACAAGGAACGGATGCTGTCGCGCTCGTTCGCCGCGCCTACACGTCCCGCCTATTATTGTTCCGGGTGTCCGCACAACACGTCGACGAAGGTACCGGAAGGCAGTTTCGCGCTCGCCGGCATTGGTTGCCATGTGATGGCGACGGCCATCTACCCCGAGCACAACAGGACGACCACGCATATGGGTGGCGAAGGCGCACCGTGGATCGGTCAGGCGCCGTTCTCGAAAGTGCGCCACGTGTTTGCGAATCTCGGCGACGGCACTTATTTTCACTCTGGCTCGCTCGCGATTCGCGCCGCGGTTGCGGCACGCGTCAATATCACCTACAAGGTCCTCTATAACGACGCAGTGGCGATGACGGGCGGGCAGCCCGTGGACGGCACGATCTCCGTCGACCGGATTGCGCGGCAACTCGCGGCTGAAGGCGTGAAGCGCGTCGCGATCGTGACGGAAGATCTCGGCCGTTACGCGTCGCGAGCGAGCTTTCCGGATATCGCGACGTTCAATGACCGCAAGGATCTCGACGCGATCCAGCAGGAACTGCGCAAGGTCGAGGGCGTGACGGTGCTCGTCTACGATCAGACTTGCGCGGCCGAAAAGCGTCGTCGTCGCAAGAAAAAACAGTTTCCCGATCCGGACCAGCGGCTCTTCATCAACGATGCCGTATGCGAAGGATGCGGCGATTGCGGCGCGCGCTCGAACTGCACGTCGCTGTTGCCGCTGGAAACGTCCACCGGCCGCAAACGGGTCATCGATCAGTCGGCATGCAACAAGGACTTTTCATGCGTCAACGGCTTTTGCCCGAGCTTCGTCACCGTCAAGGGCGGTACGCTGCGCAGGAAAGCGGTGGTTGACTGCGCAAGCCTCGACGCGCTCGGCGCATTGCCGGCAGTCACGTTGCCCTCCTGCGACGACGCTTACAACGTACTGGTCAACGGCATCGGCGGCACCGGGGTGATCACAATCGGCGCGTTGCTCGGTATGGCCGCGCACCTGGAAGGCAAAGGCGTGTCGGTGCTGGACATGACCGGCATGTCGCAGAAGAACGGCGCAGTCACGTCGCACGTCAGGTTTTCGCGGCTACCAGAAAACAGAATCGCCGCGCGGATTCCCGCCGGAGAGGCGGATCTGATTCTCGGTTGTGATCTGCTGACCGCGGGCGGACAGGAAGCGATCGCGAAGATGCGCCGCGGGCGGACCGCAGCGGTCGTCAACCGGCACAAGCAGCCGACCGGCGCGTTCGCGAAAGATCCGGACTGGGTGTATCCGGAACAGGAACTGATCCAGTTGATTACCGATTCGGTCGGCGACAGCGCACAGTTTATCGATGCAACGACGATTGCCACCGCGCTGATGGGCGATTCGATCGCGACAAACCTGTTTATGCTCGGCTTTGCATTCCAGAAGGGCTATATCCCGGTCGGCGAGACCGCGATCAATCGCGCGATCCAACTGAATGGCGTCGCCGTCGATGCGAACAGGAAAGCGTTTGCATGGGGACGTCACGCGGCCGTTGACGTGGAACGCGTCAGCGCGCTGGCCACGCCGCCGCAGACCGTCACCATTTCATTCCCGCCGACGCTGGATCGGCAGATCGACGAGCGGATGAGAGAATTGACCGCATATCAGAATTCCGCCTATGCGAAGCAGTATCGCGATTTCGTCGACTACGTGCGCGTACAGGAAAAGCGGCTCACGGGTGGCAGCAAGCTGACAGCGGCAGTCGCCAAGTACTACTTCAAGCTGATGGCATACAAGGATGAGTACGAGGTCGCTCGTCTCTATACCGATGGCAGGTTTCTCGACAAACTGCATGCGCAGTTCGAAGGAAAGGTGTCGCTCAGATTCAATCTGGCGCCGCCGCTGCTGGCTAAAGCCGACGCCACTGGCCGCCCGATAAAAAAGGAATATGGCCCATGGATGTGGCAGGTGATGCGCGGGCTCGCGCAGCTGAAATGCTTGCGGGGTACGTGGTTCGACCCGTTTGGTCATACGGGCGAACGCAAGATGGAGCGTCGTCTGATTGTCGAGTATCGGCACAGCATCGAGAAGCTGCTGGCGGGACTCGATGCGTCGAATCTCGCGCAGGCGGTGGAGGAGGCCAGTTGGCCTGAACGGGTGCGCGGATTCGGACACGTGAAGGAGGCAAGCCTGGCCGCGGTGGCCGCCCAGCGCGAGGGCCGTGCACGAATCGACGATCAACAGATGGAGCAGCGTCTCGCTGGCTGACGTGCGGGTGAAAGATGGAGACATGTGAGCGAGACAGGGAGACTGCCAGGGAGACAGCCAGCAGTCACACGGGCGCGCCGACGCCTGCGAGTACGGAATACGCGCTGCCGCGACAGCAGGCGCCAGGTGAGCCGCGCAGCGGCGCTGCCGTTCTGATCGAAACACTCGTCAGATGCGGTGTCGACACTGTATTCGGCTATCCGGGCGGCGCGGTGTTGCCGCTTTACGATGCACTGCATGCCGATGGCCGCCTGCGACATGTGCTGGTTCGGCACGAACAGGCGGCCGTACATGCCGCCGAAGGCTATGCGCGCTCATCCGGCAGAGTCGGCGTGGTGTTCGTGACGTCGGGGCCGGGCGTCGCTAACACGGTGTCGGGCCTGCTCGATGCAATGGCCGATTCGGTGCCGGTGCTGTGCATCAGCGGGCAGGTCGCGACCAGCTCGATCGGCACCGACGCGTTCCAGGAGTGTGACGCGATGGGCATTACGCGGCCCGTCACCAAATGGTCGCGGCAAATCCGCAACGTGGGCGAAATTGCGTGTCTTTGCGAGAAAGCGCTGAGGGTTGCGGCAAGCGGGCGGCCAGGACCCGTGCTGCTCGATTTTCCGAAAGACATGCAGGCTGCTATGACCGTCTTGCACGAGAATTCGAGCGACACGCATGATCTGCATCGATATACTGCATCGCAAAAGCCGGCCCATAAAGGGTCGATCATGGAAGCGCTTGCGTTGATACGGGCAGCGAAGCGCCCGGTCTTCTACGGTGGGGGCGGGCTTGTGATTTCCGGCGACGAGGCGTGCGCGGCGTTTGCGTCGCTCGTCAGGGAGACTGGTGCGCCGTGCACGTTGACGCTGATGGGGCTAGGCGCGTTTCCGGCCAGCGATGCGCATTTCCTCGGCATGCTAGGCATGCACGGCTCCGTCGAAGCAAATCTCGCGATGCACCACGCGGATCTGGTCGTGTGCGTCGGCGCGCGCTTCGACGATCGTGTGACCGGCAAGCTGGACGGCTTCTGCCCGAACGCGAAATTCGTGCATATCGACATCGATCCGACTTCGATCAACAAGGTTGTCAAAGCCGATGTGCCTATCGTGGCGGACTGTCTCGATGCACTGATCGCGCTGCGCCAGGCGCTCGCGGCGAACGGCGGCGTGCACCGCGCAAGGCTCAATAGCTGGTGGAGACTGATTGGCAAATGGCGTGCGCTGCGCTCTTTTCACGTCTTGCCGCGACGGGACGAAATTCTTCCGCAGGTTTTGCTTCAAACACTTGCCGCTCGCCTGAACGGGCTCGATGCGTTCATTACCACGGACGTTGGCCAACACCAGATGTGGGCCGCGCAGCATCTGCCGATTGAACTGCCGCGCCGTTTCATCAGCTCCGGCGGTGCGGGAACGATGGGTTTCGGTTTGCCGGCGGCGATCGGCGCGAAGATCGCTCATCCCGGCAAGCCGGTCATCTGCATTTCGGGCGACGCGTCCGTTCTGATGAACATCCAGGAACTATCGAGCGCGAAGCAGCACGAATGCGACGTCAAGCTGATTATTTCGAACAACGGCTACATGGGCATGGTCCGCCAGTGGCAGGAACTGAATTACGGTGGCCGGTATAGCCACAGCTATACCGATGCATTGCCTGATTTCGTCGCTTTGGCGCATGCGTTCGGCTGGCAAGCGGCAAAAGCCAACGACCCGGCATCGCTCGACGCCGCAATCGACGCATGCATGAATACGAGCGGGCCCTATCTGCTCGATGTTCGCGTTGCCGCGCAAGCCAATTGCTTTCCGATGGTTCCAGCGGGAATGGCGCACCACCAGATCATGTTGTCCGAGCAGCGCTGGTATGGGCCGTAACGCATGGTCGACGACTCGCCGCCACGCCGGTAGTTTCGCGGTTGTGTCGCACCAGAAGATATTCGACGAAGACTTGAAGGAGACAAATTGAAGACTATTAGCGATATCGAAGATCTTCGACGGATCGCGGCTCGCCGCGTTCCGAGGATGTTCTATGATTTTGTGGATTCCGGTTCGTGGACCGAGCAGACGTATCAGTTGAATCAGACTTCCTTCAAGGAAATTCTGCTGCGCCAGCGAGTGGGAAGATCGATTGATGGACGTTCGTTGAAATCGAAAATGCTCGGTGTCGATGTATCGATGCCGGTTGCTATTGCGCCTATTGGCCTCGCCGGCATGGTTCACGCCGACGGCGAGATTCTGGCGGCGAAGGCAGCAGTAGCCGCCGGCGTGCGGTATACACTGTCCACGCTCAGCATCGCTTCGCTCGAAGATATCCAGCGCGCGACCGATGCCCCGTTCTGGTTTCAGCTCTATGTGATGCGAGACAAACAGTTCCTACTTTCCCTGATCGACCGGGCGAAGGCGGCCGGCTGCGATGCATTGATTCTGACGCTCGATCTGTCGGTATTGGGTAATCGGTTCAAGGACGCGAAAAACGGCTTGTCGACGCCGCCCAAACTCACTATTTCGAGCCTGTCGAACATGCTGACCAAACCGAAGTGGTGCATGGGGATGCTTCGCACACACCGTCGCAATCTCGGCAATATCATCGGACATGCAAAAGGGGTGGGGGATGTGCATTCGCTTTCGGGCTGGATCGGGCAGCAGTTGAACCCGGCGCTGAGCTGGAAAGACATCGAGTGGATCAAGGCGCGCTGGGGCGGCAAGCTCGTCGTCAAAGGTCTGCTCGACGCGGAGGACGCGCAAACCGCAGTGTTGGCCGGCGCGGACGCGATTATCGTCAGTAACCACGGTGGCCGTCAGCTCGATGGCGCGCCCGCCAGCGTGGCCGTGTTGCCCGAGATCGTCGATAAGGTGGGCCGCGCAACCGAAGTGTGGATCGACGGCGGTATCCGGTCAGGGCAGGACGTTCTCAAAGCCATTGCGCTGGGCGCCAGGGGGGCGCTGATTGGACGCGCGCATCTTTGGGGGCTCGGCGCCTACGGCGAGGAAGGCGTCAAGCTGGCATTGGAACTAATTCGCAAGGAACTCGATTTGACGATGGCCTTCTGCGGGCACACCGACATCAATTCAGTGGATCGCAGCGTCCTGATGGAGAGGACCATTCCCAGAACGGACTACTGCGTGGCGTGACCCTGTTTGACCACCGGGGTGGCGCGCGTTCGTCACCGCGCGGGGGGCCGTCAATCGTGCGTGTCGCCGTGCTCGTAGCAGGTGGATGACCGAATCGCAGCGTAGCTGGCACGGAGCCTCTGCGTCAGCCAGCGGGCTCGGTCGGTTCGCTTCCCGGCCATTGTCCGTGCAAGGACAGCGACTGCATGACATCGCGGAGCATTGCGCTGACCGCTCGTTTTGCATTGGTTAGCGGCAGTTCGCGCGACATGCAGATGCCGAGAACGCGCTCAAGTGGGACCGTGCCGATTCGATGCGCGAAGAGTGTGCCGACATCGACTTCGTCTTTCACCAGAGCAAGCGGAAGTATCGCCGTGGCGACACCCGCCTGCACGGCACTCTTCATCACGTGCACGGAATTGATTTCCGCCAGCAACGGAGGGCACGGCAGACCTTCGGCTGCGAATCGGTCTTCGACGACGGCCCGAGTGCAATGGCCATGTTGTGTGGCGGCCATCACGAGCGGATACCTCGAAATCTCTTCCAGCCGTATGGCATCGGAGCCCGAGGGCGCCGCGTGGTGCTTGCCCCGGATCCAAAAAAACTCTTCCCGAAGCACCGGACTGAATTCCAGATCGGCCGACATCGGTATGTTCGCCGTAAAGATCGCGAGGTCGACCAGACCCTGGCGCAACTGATCGAGAAGATTTCCGGAGAGTTCCTCGTTCACATGCAGCAGCACGCCCGGTAGCGTTTCTCGCGTGGCCTGAAGCAGCGGCAATGCCAACGCGACGGACGCGCTTTGCGGAACCCCGAGTGTGACCGAGCCGGTAATCGCGTCAGTCGAGACGCGAACTGCATGGCAGGCGTCGTTGAGCTGCTTGAGGATCGCCTTCGCGTAGTCGTAGAAGATCTGACCCGACTCGGTCACCCGTACTCCCGTTCGGGTTCGTATCAACAATGGCGAACCGAGTTCCGCCTCGAGGTCCGCGATCTGTCTGCTCAAGGCCGACTGCGCGATGAAGAGCCGTTGCGCGGCATTGGAGATGCTGCCGCTTTCCACGATGACGACGAAGTACTTGATCTGCCGGAGTTCCATTGGGAATGTTGACGACCGAGTGGGACTGAATGAAAAGTCTGCGAGCCGAAGGCTGCGGCCCCGATGAAGGTATCGCGCTTGATTCCGCAGATCATGCATCCAGAGTGGAGCGCGGCGCAACCATTTTTCGGCACGGTCTGGCCCGGCCCGGCGGTGTGGCGCGTGTGAAGCGCCGGGGCAATCGAGCGATCGCAAACGGAGATGACGGCATCTCTCATTCCTATGTCCCGGCGAGGGAAAACACCGAAGCTTCGAGCTATCCTCGCGCCGACAATGCTCTAACCGATGGGCTATCGATTCCGTCGTACTAAATCAAATATGGAAGGAGACAGGTATGGAAGGAGCGACGCTTCTCGCTGATGTAGGCGCCGTGCGCAATATCGAAAACCGCGCCTATGCGAAAACGGGCTGGCGAATTATCCCGGTTCTGCTTATTTGCGGTTTGCTCGCGTATCTCGATCGCGTCAATGTCGGCTTCGCGAAATTGCAGATGCTGGACAGCCTGGGATTCAACGAGACGGTTTATGGGCTGGGTGCAGGTATCTTCTTTATCGGGTACTTCATTTTCGAGGTGCCGAGTAACCTGATCCTCTATCGGGTCGGGCCGCGCCGCTGGATCGCCCGCATCGCGATCACGTGGGGCCTGCTGTCGGTCGCCATGATGTTCGTTCGTACGCCGCTGGCGTTCTATGTGCTGCGTTTCCTGCTTGGCGCCGCGGAAGCCGGCTTCTATCCTGGCATGATCCTGTATCTGACCTATTGGTATCCCGCGCAACGGCGCGGTAAGGTCATGGCCATCTTCCTGACGTCCGTGCCGATCTCGGGAATCGTTGGGGGACCGCTGTCGGGGTGGGTCATGCACTCGCTTTCCGGTGTACACGGGCTCGGCGGCTGGCAATGGCTCTTTCTTGTCGAAGGCATTCCGTCGGTTCTGATGGGCATCGTGGTGCTGTTCGTGCTGAAAGACAGTGTTGCACAGGCAGACTGGTTGACAAGTGAAGAGAAAAATATTCTGACGGCCAATGTCGAAGCAGACGGCAAGCAGAAGGAGCATGTGTCGTTCGCGGCCGCACTCAGGAACGCGCGCATCTGGCTGCTATGCATCACGTACTTCTGCATCATGATGGGCGTGACCGCGATGATTTTCTGGATGCCGTCGATCATCAACGCGTCCGGTGTCAAGGATCCGCTTCAGATCGGCATCTATTCGGCGATTCCCTATCTGTGCGCCGTGATCGGCATGATCGGCTTCGGCATCAGTTCGGATCGGCTGCATGAACGCAGATGGCATGTTGCGATTCCGTGCGCGCTTGGAGCGATCGGCCTCATTGCGAGTACCACGCTCAGTGCGAATCTGGTCATGACGGTCATATCGCTGTCGCTCGCCATCACGGGGGTTCTCTCGGCGTTGACGATGTTCTGGGGCTGCCCGACCGCTATTTTCAAAGGTGTCGCGGCGGCCGGCGGAATTGCTCTGATCAATAGCGTGGGCAACCTCGCGGGTTTCGTCAGTCCGTACATGATCGGCTATATCAAGGATGCGACCGCCAGCACGAATATCGGTGTAGCGGTGGTCGCAGCCTTCCTCGCGTTCGGATCGCTTCTTATTTTCGCGGCCGCGCCTGCTCGTCTCGTCAATCGCTGAACGACGCACGTGAGCTGCATTGCGTTTGTCTGCGTGTCTGCATCGAGGTTTTCGTCGCCGACGAAAACCACAACCGGTATTGGCTCGATGCCGGTTGTGATTCGCTAACCTTGCGGCGCAAATTGCAGGCCCATTGATTCCATCGATTGGCTAGAACGACTGAAATTTCATCACCGGACTTTCCCCGAGCAGGAAGGGCCGGTTCAACTCTGCGGTCTCACGCAGGAAATCCCACAGCGCGGATATCCGCCGCAGATTTCGCAAATCCTCCCGGCAACACAACCAGAACCGGCGGGTGATGACCAATTCGTCCGGAAAAACCGCGCTCAGCCGCGGATCCGCCTCGGCGATGAAGCACGGCAGGATGGCCAGCGCCTTGCCTTGCAACGCTGCGTGATATTGCGCCACGATGCTCGTCGTGGACAGATTCGCCGTTGCGTCCGGGATGGTCCGATCGAGATAAAGCAGCTCGGGACTAAAAGCCAGATCGGTGACGTAGTTCAGATACTTGTGCCGGCGCAAATCCTGCATGTTCGACGACACGGGGTGGTCGCGCAAATACTCGGTGGTGCCATACAGCCTGAGCGCGTAGTCGCACAGTTTGGTCTGCACATACTGCCCGCGTTCGGGACGTTCGAGCAGGATCGCGATATCCGCTTCGCGCTTGGACAGGCTGACGAAGTGCGGAACGGGCAGCAGATCAATCGAGATTTCTGGGTGCGCCGCGGCAAAGCGCGCGAGTTGAGGCGCAAGGAAGAAGGAACCAAATCCTTCGGTCGAGCCGATTCTGACGTGTCCCGACAGCAGATCAGCGCCGCCGATAAATTGCTCGCTGGCCAGTTGCACTTCGCTCTCGATCCTGTCCGCGTGACAGAGCAGCCGCAGACCTTCCGCGGTCAACACGAAGCCCCGTGATCGCGATTTCTCGAACAACACCGTACGCAGCGAGTTCTCGAGTTCGCGCACCCTGCGCGCGACCGTGGTGTGATCGACTTCGAGGCGTTTTGCGGCCGCGCTGATAGTTTGGGTCCTTGCGACCGCAAGGAAATAGCGAAGGTCGTCCCAATCGATTCCGAGAAAGCCGCTTGTGGATTTTTGCATAACTGATGGGCGATTTAGGTCATTCCACGTGCAAATTCAGCTCACTATACTCGACCGCATCTCAGGCTCAAAGCTGCGCCGCGAAATAAACGCAGTCCGAAAAGAGATCCTGGTCGAAGTCAAATTTCGGCGCATCTTCGCGCCGGTAACTGGAGAGAGTTAGAAAATGAATGCGGTGACATCCGAAGCAAACCTGAAAGTCTCGAAGGTACCGTTGTTGATCAACGGCGAGTTCGCCGAGTCGCGCACGACGCAATGGCGCGATGTCGTAAATCCGGCGACTCAGGAGATTCTCGCGCAGGTACCGTTCGCGACGGCCGCGGAGGTCGACGCCGCCATTGAAACCGCGCATGTGGCTTTTGCTTCGTGGCGCAATACGTCGATCGGCGCAAGGATGCGGGTCATGCTGAAGTTTCAGGCGCTCGTGCGCGAGAACATGTCGCGTATTGCGAAGGTGCTGACGGCCGAGCAAGGCAAGACGCTGCCCGATGCGGAAGGCGATATTTTCCGCGGCCTCGAAGTGGTCGAACATGCGTGTTCCATCGGCACGCTGCAGTTGGGCGAATTTGCGGAGAGCGTTGCCGGTGGTGTCGATACCTATACGCTGCGTCAGCCGATCGGCGTCTGCGCCGGTATTACACCATTCAATTTCCCGGCGATGATTCCGCTGTGGATGTTCCCGATGGCGATCGTTTGCGGCAATACATTCGTGCTGAAGCCGTCCGAGCAGGATCCGCTGTCGACGATGGAACTCGTGAAGCTTGCCATCGAAGCAGGCGTGCCGAAGGGGGTGCTGAACGTGGTGCATGGCGGCAAGGACGTCGTGGATGCACTGTGCACACATCCGCGCGTACAGGCTGTGTCGTTTGTCGGATCGACCGCGGTCGGAGAGCACGTGTACCGCCTTGCCAGCGAACACGGCAAGCGCGCGCAGTCGATGATGGGCGCGAAGAACCATGCTGTCGTGCTGCCGGACGCAAATCGCGAGCAGGCATTGAACGCGCTCGTCGGCGCTGGTTTCGGCGCGGCGGGCCAGCGCTGCATGGCGACTTCGGTGGTGGTGCTGGTGGGTGCGGCTCAGCAATGGCTGCCCGAACTCGTGGAGAAATCGAAAGCACTGAAAGTGAACGCGGGCCACGAGCCGAAAACGGATGTCGGGCCAGTGGTATCCCGATCGGCGAGAGCTCGCATTCTGCAGTTGATCGAACAGGGCGTCAGCGAAGGAGCGACGCTTGCGCTGGATGGCCGCCAGATCAGAGTACACGGCTACGAAGATGGCAACTTCATCGGCCCCTGCATTTTCACTGACGTCACCCCACAGATGAGCGTCTATACGAATGAGATCTTCGGCCCGGTTCTCGTGGTACTGGGCGTCGACACGCTCGATGAAGCGATCGAACTGGTGAATGCCAATCCGTTCGGCAATGGCGTGGGTCTCTTCACGCAAAGCGGCGCCGCGGCACGTAAATTCCAGCACGAAATCGACGTCGGCCAGGTGGGCATCAACATTCCTATTCCGGTGCCCGTGCCATTGTTCAGCTTTACCGGCTCGCGCGGCTCGAAGCTCGGCGATCTCGGCCCGTACGGCAAGCAGGTCGTGCAGTTTTACACGCAGACCAAAACCGTGACCGCTCGCTGGTTCGACGACGCGACCGTCAACGACGGCGTCAATACGACGATCAGTCTGCGCTAACGTTCGATCCCGGAGACAGCATTATGAAAATCGGCTTCATCGGGCTCGGCAATATGGGCGCACCCATGGCCCTCAATCTTCTAAAAGCGGGACATGTACTGAATGTCTTCGATCTGAATTCTGAATCGGTTCAGACACTCGTGCGCGCCGGCGCGACGGCGACAGTGTCGCCCGGCGTAGCCGTGACGGGTGTCGAGTGCGTGATCACCATGCTTCCCGCGGCGGCACACGTAAAAAGCGTGCTGACTGGTGAGGACGGTGTGCTGGGCGCGGTTCCGGAAGGCGTCTTCATCATCGACTGCAGCACGATCGATCCCGCGACGGTCAAGGCGATGGCGCAGGCCGCCGAAGCGCACGGCAGTGTCTTTGTCGATGCTCCGGTGTCGGGCGGGACGGGCGGTGCAATGGCGGGTACGCTGACATTCATGGTCGGTGCTAGTGCAGCCGCTTTCGAGAAGGTCAGGCCACTACTCCAGGTGATGGGCAAGAACATCGTCCATTGCGGCGAAACGTCGACGGGGCAGGTTGCGAAGATCTGCAACAACCTCGTGCTGGGCATCACGATGGCCGGCGTTTCGGAGGCGATGGCGCTCGGTGAGGCGCTGGGCATCGACGCTAATGTACTGGCCGGCATCATCAACACGTCGACCGGCCGTTGCTGGAGTTCCGATACCTACAACCCGTTTCCCGGGGTGCTCGATTCAGCGCCGTCGTCGCGTGGCTATACCGGCGGGTTCGGTACGGATCTAATGCTGAAAGATCTGGGTCTCGCGACGGATGCCGCGAAGTTTGCGCGGCAGCCGGCTTACCTTGGCGCATTGTCGCAGCAGCTCTATCAGACGTTAAGCGCACGAGGCGAAGGGCGCCTCGATTTTTCCGCGGTGATTAATCTGTACCGCCGCGAACAGCCCGTTGCTCAACAGTCCTGACCCGAGACGCGGTATGACGGCGGGTGCAGGTTCGCACCCGTCAGTCGATATAACTACTCAATACCCAATGGATTACGCACCGATCAAGTCATTGCTCGTAGCCAATCGCTCTGAGATTGCCATTCGCGTGATGCGCGCTGCGGCGGAACTGGATATCCGCACGGTCGCGATCTACGCGCAGGAAGACCGTCTTGCGCTTCATCGTTTCAAAGCCGACGAAAGCTATCTGGTCGGCAAGGGCAAGAAGCCGCTCGCCGCTTATCTGGATATCGACGACGTATTGCGGATCGCTGTCCAGGCGAAGGTCGATGCGATTCATCCGGGCTACGGCTTTCTGTCGGAAAACCCGGATTTCGCTGAGGCAGTGATTGCAGCCGGTATCCGCTGGATCGGGCCGTCGCCACACATCATGCGCATGCTTGGCAACAAGGTGGCTGCGCGCAATGCGGCAGTCGCGGCCGGCGTACCCGTGATGCCCGCCACCGATCCATTGCCGCATGACCTCGAAACCTGCAAGCAGCTCGCGAATGAGATCGGCTATCCACTGATGCTGAAAGCGAGTTGGGGCGGCGGCGGACGCGGTATGCGCATCCTCGAAAGTGAGCAGGATCTGGAAGCGGCGCTCGCCGCCGCGCGGCGCGAAGCGTTGTCGGCGTTCGGTAACGACGAAGTGTATGTGGAGAAGCTGGTTCGTCGCGCACGCCACGTCGAGGTTCAGGTACTCGGTGATCTGCACGACAATCTCGTGCATCTGTACGAGCGTGACTGCACCGTGCAGCGACGCAACCAGAAGGTGGTCGAACGGTCACCGGCACCGTACCTGAACGATGCGAGCCGTGCGTTGCTATGCGAGTCCGCGCTGCGGCTGATGCGCGCGGTCGGCTACACGCACGCTGGCACCGTAGAGTTTCTGATGGATGCGGATTCCGGGCAGTTCTATTTCATTGAAGTCAATCCGCGCATTCAGGTCGAACATACGGTCACTGAGATGGTGACTGGCATCGACATCGTGAAGGCCCAGATTCGCGTGACGGAAGGCGGCGCGATTGGCGTGACGGGCGATCGATCGAACAGCGGCGACCGAACCGGCACGCATGGCGCCGCGGTGCCGCATCAGTCCGACATTGCACTCAACGGGCATGCGCTGCAATGCCGCATTACGACTGAAGATCCTGAAAACAGCTTTCTGCCCGATTATGGGCAACTGACCGCGTATCGCAGCGCGGCCGGCTTCGGGGTTCGGCTGGACGCCGGCACCGCCTACGCCGGAGCAGTCATCACGCCGTACTACGATTCGCTGCTGGTCAAGGTCACGACTTGGGCGCCGCACGCGGATGAGACGATCAGAAGAATGGACCGTGCATTGCGCGAGTTTCGCATTCGTGGCGTCGCGTCCAACTTGCGATTCCTCGAAAACGTGATCAATCACCCGGATTTTCGGCGCGGCGACGTGACGACACGTTTTATCGACCAGACGCCGGCATTGCTTGAATTCACAAAGCGGCGCGACCGAGCGACGAAACTGCTGCGCTATCTGGGCGAGGTGAGCATCAACGGTCATCCCGAGTTGAAGGGACGCACGCTGCCGCACTTGCTTCATTCCGAGCCGCTTTTACCGGTCGCCGCGAGCAGCATCGCCGGGCCCGTTCCAACAGGGACGCGTGATCTGCTGCGTGAGCTCGGCGCGAAAAAATTCGCGCAATGGATGTTGGACCAGAAGCGTGTTCTGATGACCGACACGTCGATGCGAGATGCTCACCAGTCGCTATTCGCCACCCGTTTGCGCACCGCCGATATGTTGCCGATTGCGCCGTACTACGCGCGCAATCTGTCGCAACTTTTTTCTATGGAATGTTGGGGTGGCGCCACGTTCGACGTTGCATTGCGATTTCTGAAGGAGGATCCATGGCAGCGTCTCGCGCTACTGCGCGAACGCGTGCCCAACATCCTGTTCCAGATGTTGCTGAGAGGGTCGAACGCGGTTGGCTATACCAACTATGCGGATAACGTCGTGCGCTTTTTCGTGCGGCAGGCGGCGCAAACGGGCGTCGACCTCTTTCGCGTGTTCGATTCGCTGAACTGGGTCGACAACATGCGCGTCGCGATCGACGCGGTATGCGAGACCGGCGCGCTGTGCGAAGGCGCGATCTGCTACACCGGCGACATTTTCGACCGGTCGCGGCCGAAATACGATCTGCGCTATTACGTGAAGATCGCAAAAGAACTACAGCGTGTGGGCGTGCACGTGCTGGGTATCAAGGACATGGCGGGAATCTGCCGTCCGTCGGCCGCGGCGGCGCTCGTCACCGCGCTGAAGGAGGAGACCGGCTTGCCGGTGCACTTCCATACCCACGACACGAGCGGCGCGGCCGCCGCGTCGGTGATCGCGGCGATCGACGCAGGGTGCGACGCCGTCGATGGCGCGCTCGACGCAATGAGCGGTCTGACGTCGCAGCCGAATCTTTCGAGCATCGCGGCAGCACTGGCAGGTTCTCCACGCGATCCCGGACTCGATCCTCATCGTCTGCACGAGGCGTCGATGTACTGGGAGGGCGTGCGGCGTTACTACGCGCCGTTCGAGTCGGATATCCGCGCGGGAACCGCGGATGTCTACAATCACGAGATGCCGGGCGGCCAATACACGAATCTGCGGGAGCAGGCGCGCGCGCTCGGCATCGATCATCGCTGGACCGAGGTGTCTCGCGCGTACGCGGACGTGAACCGGATGTTCGGTGACATCGTCAAGGTCACGCCGACGTCGAAAGTCGTCGGAGACATGGCGCTGATGATGGTGGCGAACGATC
This sequence comes from Paraburkholderia sp. ZP32-5, assembly GCF_021390495.1. NCBI lineage: Bacteria > Pseudomonadati > Pseudomonadota > Betaproteobacteria > Burkholderiales > Burkholderiaceae > Paraburkholderia > Paraburkholderia sp. ZP32-5. The sequence goes on from NZ_JAJEJP010000003.1 coordinate 772,416, forward strand.
TGAGTGTCAGCGATGTGTGCAGCCCCGGCAAGGAAGTCGCGTTTCCGGCATCGGTCGTGTCGCTGTTCAAAGGCGAACTCGGCTTTCCGCCTGATGGTTTCCCGCGGGAATTGTCGCGAAAAATCCTGCGCGCGGAACCGCCGGACGCCTATCGGCCGGGCGACCTGATACCGGATGCGGATCTCGAAGCCGAACGTCAGCGTGGGCAGAGCGCCTGCGAGCATCCTCTCGACGACCGGCAGCTTGCGTCCTATTTGATGTATCCCGCACAGACCGCCGGGTTCTATGCGCATATGCGCGAGTACGGCGATACGTCGGTGCTGCCGACGCCGGCTTTTCTATATGGCCTCCAACCTCAACAGGAGGTATGCGTCGACATTGCGCCGGGAAAAACGCTACTGGTTTCACTGCAAGGGCAGCACGGCCATACCGACGACGGCATGATCAAAGTGCAGTTCGAGCTCAATGGGCAAGCGCGCTCGTCGCTGATTCCAAAGCGGGCGAGCGCCAATGCGAAAGAGGAGTTAAAGAAGCGGCCCGCCGCGGACCCATCGAACCCGTTGCATATCGCCTCGCCGATGCCGGGGCTGATCGTAACCGTCGCGGTCGCCGTCGGCCAGCGCGTGGCGGCGGGAACGACGTTGATTGCCATCGAAGCGATGAAGATGGAGACGCATATCGCAGCCGATCGCGATTGCGAGATCGCGGCGATTCACGTGCAATCCGGCGACCGTGTCGCGGCGAAGGATCTTCTGCTGGAACTGAAAGGCATTGTCTAGCGCGCTGGTGCGACACCGTTCGCGTCGCGATGTCGCATGGCCGTTTCCCGCATCCGCGGCGCACGCACTATTGCAAGTCCGCTCGCAAAGTTTGATCGGCCTGAGCATCGTACTGATGGGCCGAGCTCCCTACACTGAATGCATGAAAGTAAGGGCAATGCGCGGTGCGCTGTGATCGGCTTGCCGGCAGTTCGAGCACCCGTGCGATATCGAAGAGAGGTATGTTCAGATGGACCAGTTCTACACCGAAGAGCAACGAATGATCCGTGACGCCGCGCGTGATTTCGCCGTGAATCGTTTGGCCCCGCACGCCGGGCAATGGGACCGTGACGCGAAGCTGCCCGCCGACGTGGTCGCGGAAATGGGGCACCTGGGCTTGCTCGGCATGATCGTGCCGCAGGAGCAGGGTGGGTCGTTCACCGACTATGTCGCATATGCGCTGGCGTTGGAGGAAATCGCGGCGGGCTGCGGCGCCTGTGCGGCGCTGATGAGTGTTCACAATTCGGTCGGTTGCGGGCCGATTCTCAAGTTCGGCACCGAAGCACAGAAAGACCGCTATCTGCAGAAGCTGGCCAGCGGAGAAACGATCGGCGCATTCTGCCTGACCGAGCCGCACGCCGGTTCGGACGCAGGCGGTGTGAGCACACGTGCGACGCTTCACGATGGCAACTGGGTGTTGAACGGATCGAAGCAATTTGTGACGAACGGCGCGCGCGCCGGCATCGCGATCGTATTCGCGGTAACCGATCCACAAGCGGGAAAGAAGGGCATTTCCGCATTCATCGTGCCGACGTCGACGAAGGGCTTCAACGTTGGACCAGCGGAACACAAGCTCGGCATTCGTGCGTCCGATACGTGTCCGATTTCACTCGAAGATTGCGCGGTGCCGGAAGCCAACCTGCTGGGCAATCGAGGCGACGGGCTGCGAATCGCATTGTCGAATCTGGAAGGCGGGCGCATCGGTATTGCGGCGCAAGCACTGGGTATTGCACGCGCTGCATTCGATGCCGCGCGCCATTACGCAGTGGAGCGCACGCAGTTCGGCAAGCCGCTGCGGGAACATCAGTCGATCTCGAACATGCTTGCCGACATGGCGACCGAACTGAACGCGGCTCGTCTGCTGGTTCACCACGCCGCGCGCTTGCGTGATGCCGGCAGGCCGTGTTTGTCGGAAGCCTCGCAAGCCAAGCTGTATGCGTCGGAGATGGCCGAGAGGGTGTGTTCGAAAGCGATTCAGATTCACGGCGGCTATGGCTATCTGCAGGACTACGCGGTCGAGCGGTACTACCGTGATGCGCGTATCACGCAGATTTATGAGGGGACAAGCGAAGTACAGCGCATGGTGATTGCGCGCAACATCTAGCGCGAGCAATGGTAGGCCATACGCGACCGCATGATGTACCGCACTTTAGGATGACCGGATATTTAACCCGCTATGAAGGAGGAGACTTCATGATCGACCTCGAATATCGCAAGAATGGAGAAATCGCACGGCTTGCGCCGAAGCCACGACCCGTGGGCGTATTCCCCGACCGGCGTGCTCGACGCCGGTCGACCACCATCGACGAGGCCGGTCGATGAACGCCGTGACCGAAAAGACGAGCCTCGCGTATGACGAGCCTGGCGTTTTGCTTCGCGTCGTCAATCGCGTGGCGATCGTCACGCTGAATCGTCCGCAAGCACTCAACGCGCTGTCGCATGACATGGTCAACACGCTTTCGGGCGTGCTGCGTCGCTGCAGAATTGACGACGATATCGTTGCCGTTGTGCTGAAGGCGTCGGGAGACAAGGCATTTTGCGCGGGCGGCGATGTACGCGAGTTGTATCGGCGCGCGCGGGAAAAGAGTCTCGGCTGGCTACAATTTTTCATCGACGAATATCGGCTCGATTATGCGGTGCATAAATTTCCGAAGCCGGTTATCGCGATTCTCGACGGCGTGACGATGGGCGGCGGTATGGGGCTCGGTCAGGGCGCATGGCTGCGCGTCGTCACCGAGCGGACCCGAATGGCAATGCCCGAAGCGCGCATCGGGCTGGTTCCGGATGTCGGGGCCACGAGTTTCTTGGCGAAGATGCCGATTGAAATGGCGTTGTACTTCACGCTCACGGGATACTCGCTGAGCGGGGCAGACGCATTGCTATGGAAGCTCGCGGATATTTATGTGCCATCCGCGCAGCTATCGACGTTCGAAGAGCGCCTGGTGGCGGTGCCCCCAGCCAATCTCGACCCGACGTTTCCCGACCGCCTGAAACGATCGTTGAAAGCCGTCTTCGATGTATCCGCGACTGATGCGGGCAGTGCGTCGACACGCGCGCTGGTGCCGCGGATTCGCCACTACTTCGAGCCGAAAGCCGGTGTGGCGGACATCGTCCGAAAATTGTCGAGCGACCTGAAAGCGGACAAAGATCGCAGCGCGAGGCCGTGGATGGAAAAGACGCTGACAGCATTAGAGCAGCATTCACCAACGATGCTTTGCGTCACGCGGGAAATCATGCTGCGTGGGCGCGGCGCATCGCTGGGAGAATGCTTCCGGATGGAATTGGGCTGCGTCGACAAGGCGATCAAGGAAGGCGACTTCATCGAAGGCGTTCGTGCTCACCTCGTTGACAAGGACCATAAACCTCGATGGGCGCCAGCCTCCCTGTGGGAGGTCAGGGCCGAGCGGGTCCAGCATTTTCTGGCCTCGCCATGGCGGCTCGCGGAGCACCCGCTTCGCGACATTGAAAGTCTGCATCCGTAGAGGCAGTGCGTTGCGCGCGCATAGCGGCGGAAATGATGCCCGGGTTAAACGGCGATGAAAACCCATGCTCGCGGGCCGCTTGCTTCGGTGAAGAATAGGGGAGTACAGGGTGAAGGTATTGGTAGCAGTGAAGCGCGTGGTCGACTACAACGTGAAAGTCCGCGTGAAATCGGACGGCACGGGCGTCGACATTGCGAACGTGAAGATGTCGATGAATCCGTTCGACGAAATCGCGGTTGAAGAGGCCGTGCGTCTGAAGGAAGCGGGCGTTGCGACGGAAGTGATCGCGGTGTCGGCCGGTGTCACGCAGGCGCAGGAAACGCTGCGTGCCGCGCTGGCCATTGGCGCGGACCACGCGATCCTGATCGAATCGGGCGAAGAGCTGCAGCCGCTGGCGGTCGCCAAGCTGCTGAAGGCGCTGGTCGACAAGGAGCAGCCGCAACTGGTGATCCTCGGCAAGCAGGCAATCGACGACGACTCGAACCAGACCGGCCAGATGCTCGCCGCGCTCGCGAATCTGCCGCAGGCGACGTTCGCATCGAAGGTGACTGTGGCCGATGGCAAGGCAACGGTCGCGCGTGAAGTGGACGGCGGCGCGGAAACGCTGTCGCTGACATTGCCGGCCGTGGTCACGACCGATCTGCGCCTCAATGAGCCGCGCTACGTGACGTTGCCGAACATCATGAAGGCCAAGAAAAAGCCGCTGGAAACGCTCAAGCCCGAAGACCTCGGCGTCGATGTCACGCCGCGTCTGAAGACGCTGAAAGTCGCCGAGCCGCCCAAGCGCTCCGCCGGTGTGAAGGTGCCGGACGTGAAGACGCTGGTCGAGAAGCTGAAGACCGAAGCGAAGGTGCTTTAAGCAGAACGGGAGACAGAGCAAATGACGAATCTGGTAATTGCAGAACACGACAATCAGTCGATCAAGGCCGCGACGCTGAACACGATCGCAGCGGCGCAGAAGGTCGGCGGTGATATTCACGTGCTGGTCGCGGGACACAACGCGCAAGCCGCGGCCGACGCGGCAGCGAAGATCGCCGGCGTCAGCAAGGTGCTGCTGGCCGACGCGCCGCAACTGGCCGCAGGCCTCGCGGAAAACGTCGAAGCGACGGTGCTGAACATCGCGAAGAACTACTCGCACATCCTCGCGCCGGCTACCGCCTACGGCAAGAACATCGCGCCGCGTATCGCGGCGAAGCTCGACGTCGCGCAGATCAGCGACATCACCGCAGTGGATTCCGCCGATACGTTCGAGCGTCCGATATACGCGGGCAATGCGATCGCGACCGTTCAATCGCAGGATCCGATCAAGGTGATCACCGTGCGCTCGACCGGCTTCGATGCCGTCGCGGCCGAAGGTGGCAGCGCGGCGGTCGAGAAGATCGAAGCCGCCGCCGATACGGGCATCTCGCAGTTCGTGAGCCGTGAAGTGACGAAGCTCGATCGCCCGGAACTGACGAGCGCGAAGATCATCGTGTCGGGCGGCCGGGGTCTGGGCAACGGCGAGAACTACACGAAGGTGCTCGAGCCGCTGGCCGACAAGCTCGGCGCGGCGCTCGGCGCATCGCGCGCCGCAGTCGATGCGGGCTTCGTGCCGAACGACTACCAGGTCGGCCAGACCGGCAAGATCGTCGCGCCGCAGCTGTATGTGGCGGTCGGCATCTCGGGTGCAATCCAGCATCTGGCCGGGATGAAGGACTCGAAGGTGATCGTCGCGATCAACAAGGATCCGGAAGCGCCGATTTTCAGCGTCGCTGATTACGGTCTGGTCGGTGATCTGTTTGCCGTCGTGCCGGAACTTGCCGGGCAAATCGCATGAGCGTCGCTTATCGGCGTGCGGGCGGAAAGTTTCTGGCCGGATTCATCTAGATGGACGCGATGCAACGAACTCGTATGGATGCCGCCGCGGCCGCCAATGCGGAAGATGCAGCGGTTTGGCGCTGGTTTGCCGCGTTGCTCGAAGAGCGGCGCGTGCGGTGGCGCTACGCTTTCGATAGCTGGACGATCAACGTCGATCGCGTGCATGTCGCGACTGGTCACAACTTCGATGACGCGATCAGGGCCGCAAAAGAAGCGGCGACCCGGCGCGGCTTGGGATTGCCTATGCTTTACGATGAGATGCCACGCAGACCGCCAACCTTCCGCTCCAACTATGCCGCGCGGCGATAGACGCGCGGCTTCTTACCGTCTGAAGCAACTGTAGACAATCGAAGTTTGCTACCGCCACGCCCGCCCAAATGGCTCAATTTAACAGGCCGGCTATGCGGGATGGGGGGCGATGGCATTGTGCGTTACGTCCGGCGTGAACGCGCCGCAGCGACGCAATGCTCAGCCCCTCAGGTAATTGATGTTCGAGAACTGGACCAGCACGTTGGTCGACGAGGAGAAGAGCGGGTCGGGTACCGTGTCCCCGACGATCCGCAGCAGCGAATAGGAGGTGATCCCATCAACGGTGACGGGGTCGAAATAATACGCTGCCGCCTCCGAGCCGATGTCATGGAAGTCGAACCGCCGCAGCCGGAACGTATCGTCGAAATAGAAAGTCTGCACCGTGCTGTGAGTCGGAATGCGGGCTGGGAAAACGGCGCGCAGCCCACGCCAGGGCGTCGATCCGTATTCGGTGTGCGGGGCGACTTCTTCGACCTGCACGTCGGGCTCGGCAAGCAGAAAAGGCAGCGTCAGATACTCGAAAGTCGCATAGCCGATAAAGCACAGCTCGTCGAGCACGTCCCAAGGGTCGGTGGGTGCCTGCGCCTGCAGAACCTGAAAAACACCGGTCCGTTGCGCGACCACCCGGCCTCTTTCATCCTCGATCCAGACGCGCTGCGGGGTATAGACACCGCGATAGCCAGGTTTTGGATAAGGCGTCACTTCAACGCTCACAGCGTTGGGGTCGGCCCGCAGCATCACGTTTTGCAAGCTGACGGGGGACTGCTTGAGCTGGAACACCGGTCCCCCGGCAATGATCTGTGCCTCGACCTGTTTCACCGTCTTCCATGCGGTGAGGCCGCCATGCGCCTGCAGCACACTGTCGAGAAGCGTGGAACGGGAAGAAGAAGCCGCCCGGGCCGGGCTTGCGTGAAAAGCGACCGGTGTTATCAGCGAAGCCGCGCCGGCGGCGAGAATGCCACGTCGTGTCAAATCGATAGTCATGTCGAATCCATTCAGCAAAGGGTTGTGGGTGCCGCTTGCGATGCGTCGAAGCGTGGGTTCAACCGCCGTCCGCGGGCGCGATCGCATAGGCGTCAAGCATGGCAACGTGAGGGGTAACTGATCGGGCTACAGCGCTCGCGCGAGGAAGTCGTGCATCCGCGCCGCAATTTCGTCGCTCTTGTCGGCGAGCGCGCAATGACCGCTGTCGGTCAAATGGATCTCGGCGTTGGGCACGACTTCGCGATACCGCAATTGATTGTCAGCCGCGAACAGAACATCGTTCTTTCCACTGACCACCAGCGTCGGCGGTTTCTGCGCACGCAGATAGTCCTGCGCGCTCTTGAGCGTCGAACCGTTGGTGCGGATGTCGTAAAGCAGATCGAGCGAAATATCCGCGGCGCCAGGGCGCTGCAACGACGCATAGTCGGTTTGCCACTGGTCCGGATCGATCAGCGACGCATCCTGAACACCGCTGACGTACAGATCGCGGACCACGTCGAGCGTCAGATAGTGCTGCCTGGCCTTCTCACGGTTCTCGTCGGTACCGTCTTTCCAGTACGGCACGAGCGGCCCGAACCACGGGCTTGCGCTTAGGAATAGCGGATTGTTCTGCGCGACCAGTGCTTTCATGCGGTGCGGCGTTTTCAGCATCACGCGATATCCGACCAGTCCGCCGAAATCCGTCGCGTACAGCACGTATTGACCGATGCCAACCTTGTCGACGAACTTGCCGATCGTGTCGCCGAGCGCGTCGAAGGTATAAAGGCCGTGCGAGCGATCGGGCATATCGCTGTTGCCGAATCCGGGATAGTCCGGCGCGAAAACATGGTAGTGCGCCGACAGATCGCGAATGAGATCACGAAACATCGCTGACGACGACGGCCAGCCGGGCAGCAGCAGTACGACCGGCGCGCCGGTTGCACCCGCTTCACGGTAAAAAATCGACGTGCCGTCGATATCCACCGTGCGGTAGTGGGTCGGAAAGACCGGCTTGCCGGCAAGCGGCGATTTCTCCGCCGGCCTGGAGGGTCGCGCTTGGGCCGACGTTGCGCCGGTGACGGCGATGGCCGCCGCACCCGCTAGAAAACTCGTTGTAAAAGAACGGCGTGTGATCATGAAAAAACTTGTTCAGCGAGGGTTAAACAGAGCCAGCCGTCGTCGCGGGAAAAAATTCCTGACGACGTCTGGGACTAGTCGACATCCGCCGGTCCGGCTGGCGAATGCCGTTATCGATGCAGCTGCCCGATCGACGCCGCCGTCATGCGCCGAGATGCAGCGACACGTGTTCCAGCTTGCGATTATCGGTTGACCACAACTGCTCGACTTGCTGCGACAACGGATCAGGGAATATGTAGGTATGCCCTTCGGCGATGCCTTTCACGATATTGGCGGCGGCATGTTCGGGCGTCGCCTTGTCCGGATAAGGCACCTCCTTCGCGAGGACCGTCTCGATCGGACCGGGATAGACGCCGAGAACCGTCACGTTGTCTTTTTCCAGCGTCCCGCGCAGGGACTGGGTCAGAGAATGCAGTGCTGCCTTGGAAGCCGAGTAGCCGGCCATCAACGGAACGGAAGACAGGCCGACCACGCTGCATACATTCGCGATGGTGCCGGCGTGACGGGCGACGAACTGCGGAGTGAACGCACGAACAACGCGAAGCGTGCCGAAGTAATTCGTTCGCATGTCGTCTTCGAACGTTTTCCAGCTGCTGTCGAGATAGTTGCCGAAGGCGAGAGTACCGGCGTTGTTGATCAGCACGTCGACATCCTGCGCCGCGGCGGCAGCCCGGCTGACGGAGATGTCGTTCGTGATATCCATCTGTAGCGCAACGATCCGCGTGTCGTCGAACGACGGCAGCGTTTCGGGATCGCGCGCGGTGGTATAGATCTTCGCTACGTCGAGCTTCAGCAATTCCTTTACGATGGCGGCGCCGATGCCGCGATTGGCGCCGCTTACCAGCACGACTTTGCCTGAAAGACTCATGGTGTTCTCCTGAGTGTTGGATGACCTGTTGCAAGGGATACGGAAAATCATTCGATGCGAGCAGAAGATCGACGACAGGTTGTTCAGTCCGCCGCGCGCATCGCAAAGGTAAACGATGTCGTTTCCTTTTCCGTATATGTAAACGTTGACGTTTACTTTGTCAACGAAATTTGCTATAAATTCGAGGTGGATTTTTCACGAGGATGACGATATGGAGCAGGGCGCGGAAATTGAAGGCAAGAAGCTCGAGATCGTGAAATATGCGTTCGATCGCTTCTATGAGGCTGGCTTCCACGCAACGGGAATGGAAGCGGCGCTGGCGGGTAGCGGCATATCCAAGCGCACGCTTTACAAATACTTCCCGTCGAAAGAGGATCTGATCGAGGCGGTATTGCAGCTCTATAGTCAGGGTGTCGTGGATGAACTCTTCGATCCGGTCGCACACATCAGCGACCCGCGCGAACAGATCATCGAATTCTTCGACGTACGCAAGGCGACCGGCCGGATGCTCACACGCGGCTGTCTGGGCGCGAAGGCAGCTCAGGAATATGCCGGGAAGAACGCGGGTATCGTCGAACTTGGTATCGCGGCAAGTTCGCGCGGCGAAGTGAAGTTCCTCGAGTTGTGCAAGCGGGCAGGCTTTGCCAGACCTCAGCGTCTCGCGAAGCAACTCAATCTGCTTCTTCAGGGGGCGCTGTCGCTTTCGCACGCATCGGGCGAAACTTCGGCGTTCCTGCTGGCGAAGGGCGTGGCGTCTGCGTTGCTGGAGAACGCGCCTCTCGTGCGCTCTACGCGCGGAGAATCGTAACGTCGGGGCGGGCCAATCGGGCTCGCCATCGGGCGATGGCCGGTTCACCACCCGATCACGGGAGCGTGACCGTGCCGTTGCGGTAAGCACGGTATCAGCGCCGGCATCGCAATGTTGCCGGCGCATCAATGGTTTTGATGCAGCACACGCGTGACGAACTGTACGTCGTTTCGCCAGCACATTTGCGCTATCTCTACTCGTCAAAGACCACCGAGGTCTGCACGAGACATCGGGAAACGCAACTCTCAAACGATCTGATCAAATTCTTTCGAGATGGACACGAGTATGTCCGTGCCCAGTCCTGTCGCGCGTGTTAGATCTCGTTGACAAAGTAAACGATGGCGTTTACGATCTCCCCGAGAGTAAACGACAACGTTTACTTTATGAAAAAATAGGCGACTCAGGATAACGACTGATCGCCTGTCTTCGAGGACTAAAACGCCATGACAGATTTTCTGGAAAAAGTACTGGCCGCACACGGAGGCCTGGACAACTGGAGCCGGGTGAACACGATTGATTTCCGCTTGACGCTCCGCGGGCGCGCCCTCGAAGTCAAACAGCAGCCCAACGGCCTGCGGGACGTGCTGGTCAAGATCGATGTGCGGCGTCCGCGAACCCTCATCACTCCGTATCCCACGCCTGGCAGCCGAGGAATTTTCGATGACGGCCGCGTGAGGATAGAAACCAGCGCAGGAGTGCGGACGTCGGCGCTCGACGAGCCTCGCCAATCATTCGCCGGCCACGAGCCTCAGACTCCCTGGAGCGAAAGCCAGCTTCTCTACTTCATCGGATACGCGCTTCATAACTACATGACGATGCCGTTTCTGCTCGCGAGAGACGGCGTTCAGTGCGAGGAAATTGCCGCGCACGAGGAGAACGGCGAACGCTGGCGGGTCCTCAGCGTCACGTTCCCGTCGGACATGCATGTTCATTGCCGTGAACAGAAGTTCTATTTCAACGACGCGGGTTATCTCGTCCGTAACGACTACGCTCCGGATGTTTCCAGAGGCTCGGCAGCGCATTACACCTTTGATCACGCAAGTTTCGATGGCTTTGTTTTCCCGACTCATCGAAGAGTGGTTTTCCGGGATGCCAGCGGCCGAACGCATCTTGCCGGTCCATCGATCTTTCGACTCGATATTGAGTCCATTGTCGTTTCATAAGGCGCTGCCGCAGGTCGGCGCACTGTCGTCGTAATCCCACACCCCCACGTTTTTCCCACCAAGGAATGAAGGAGAATCACATGCAATTTCACAAGCGATTCCTGATGCTGCCGGCCCTGCTCGTAGCGATGGCAGTCGGATCGAATGCATACGCGCAAAATGGGCTTCAGGGCCATGATCAGGAATGCCGGGCAGGGAAATACAACCCGATCGTCGGCATCTGGTCAGGCAATCTGGACTTCACCACATTGGGAAAAGCGACCGTGCTGGTTTCCATTAACCAGGGCGGCACGTTCACCGAAACCGATTCGGTCGATCTGGACGGGACAGTTGGAACAGCAAGCCCGGGCTACGCGGCATGGAAGGCAACCGATTGCCGGCATTACACGCTCACGATCAATAAAATGCTTTACAACCCCAAGGCGAAGCAGTTTTTCAAAGTCGTTCTCCCGGGCACGATTGAGCTGAGCGAAGATGGCCAGTCGTGGACCGTGAACCTGAAGCAACAGGTTTTCGATGCAAACGGTAACGAGGTGCCGAACCTGAGCGGCACGGTCAGCGGTACCGCTAGACGGGTGAAGGCCGGGTCTGACGCGTAAGCGCGGTCCGCCGCGACAATGCACGTCGCGCGGAAGACTAAACTCGATTCGAGTGCGAATATCAAGCTCAGGTGCGGGCTCCAGCGAAACGCGGCGCCCGCTCCCGCTTTGCGTTAGCTGTGAACCTTAGGCGGCTCTGCACCAGCACAATGTCGTACTGCGCGCCTACTCATTTAATGTTCGTCGTTGAGTAAGGCTTTACCGCTGACGGTGACCAGGACAGCCCTTAAGGTGAGTGTCTGACTATACACGTGAGCGCGCCTGGAGGCGCTTCGTGGTTGTGTCCTCTTGCTTGGAAGCCGACGGCATCTGCTGCGTAATCAATCCGACTTGTTGGTAACAGTTGCCGCTGCAGGAACCAGTTCCAGCATCAAACCTGATGACGTGTGTTTCGCAGTTCGCGGTGCGCTGGCTTAGCACTAGCTGCATGATGTCTTCATCGCGCGAGGTATCAGTCTTGTGAGCCCGGCGTTGCGCGGCCGCAAGACGGTTACTCACGCTTGTGGACCAGCATGTCGGGAGTGAGTTGTTCGCACGTACTGACCCCCAGCATTGCCATATTGCGGTCCACTTCTTCGCGCAGCAGCCGGATCGCATGCGCGACACCGGCTTCGCCTGCCACCGCCGCCGCATAATTGAAAGGGCGGCCTACGAAGACCATGCGCGCGCCCAACGCTAGCGCCTTCAGAACGTCCGATCCGCGACGAAAGCCGCTGTCGATCATCACCGGGTAGTCACGAGCCCCCGTACGTCCTATTGTCTCCACCACATTTTGGAGGATCCGCAGCGGCGACAATGCACCGTCCAACTGACGGCCGCCGTGATTGGAAAGGATAATGCCATCCGCGCCACTCTCGGCCGCAGTGATGGCATCCGCGACGCTAAGAATTCCTTTAATGACCAGACGACCGGTCCATTGTTGGCGGATTCTTCTGATGTGCTCCCAACTGAGATGATCGCGCCCAGAGAAGTCGCGCATCACGCGAGAAGAAAGAATGGGGGCACCGCGCGTCGCGAAGGAGTTCTCGAAGTGTGGCATGCCGTGTTTGACGAGTGTACGTGTGAAGGTGCCGATCGACCAGCGAGGTCGCACGATTCCGTCCCACGCTAACCGTGGACTGGGGCGCAGCGGTGTTGAGAAGCCGCTGCGGTCGTTGTTTTCGCGGTTGGCGGACACCGGAATGTCGACGGTAATCACGAGCGTACGATAACCGGCCCGGAAAACGCGTTCGAGCAGTGCGTCGATTCGAGCCTCATCGCCTGGAAGGTAGGCCTGGAACCACGTTCCTGGCGCAGCCGTTGCTACCTCTTCCAGTGGAATCAGCGATGAGCCACTCATTATAGAGACGATCCCGGCGGCTTTTGCGGCGCGTGCCAGCACGAGGTCCCCGCGATAGGCCGACAGCGCGGCCAGACCCATAGGCGCAATGCCGAACGGGGACGTGAAGCGCTCACCGAACAAGTCAATGCTCTGTTGCCGCTGGGAAACGTTGCGTAGCACGCGCGTAACGAAACCGTACTCATCAAAGACAGCGCGGTTTTCATCGCGTGTGCGGTTGTCTTCCGCAGCACCGCTAACGTAGCCGAATATCGGGCGCGGCAGAATGCGCTGCGCCATCGTTTCGAAGTCGTGCAGGCAAAGTGCATTCTGCAAGACGCGCCGCGGCGCGGTGTGGCTAGTCGCGGGGGCGATGGAGGAATGGGCTGTCATTGGGCAATTTTTCAAAAATAACGATGCCATTGTGGGCAGTCGGCATTTCGATAAAAAGCGATAATAAGAGGACATTCTTGTTCGAAAAAAGAGAAATTGATTGTGACAACACCGACACTCAAGCAGCTGGATGCGTTCTACTGGGCGGCGACGTCGGCCAACTTCGCCATGGCTGCGCAGCGGCTTCATCTGTCCATCTCCTCGCTGTCCAAGCGGATCTACGAACTGGAATACTCGATGGGACGCACGCTGTTCGATCGCAGCGGGCATAGAGCGGTGTTGACCGAGGACGGCGAGGCCTTGCTGCCCGCAGCGGCCTCAATCCTGGAATCAGTTGCGGCCTTGCAACGCGTGTTTGCGGAAGAGGAGAGTCTAACGGGGCGTTTGCGCTTCGGCGTCGGCGAGCTATCGGCGTTGACGTGGCTACCTCGTTTCGTTGCAGCTGTGCGGAAATCGCATCCGCGCTTGATGTTGGAGCCGAGCGTCGACGTCGGCGGCGCGCTGGAGGAGCGCGTGGATCTCGGAGAGCTGGATTTTGCGGTCGTTGCGGGTCGTTCTTCACGACCGGGTATTCAGTCACAAGCGGTAGCGCAAGCGCGCTTTGCATGGGCGGCCGCCAAAGATCTGGTCGGTAGAGTCCGTCAGATGACGCCAGAGTTGCTGGCGGAACACCCGTTGGTAACTCTGCCAGCCGGTGCGGGTACCACGCGCATTCTGGACGAGTGGTTGCTGGCGCGTGGGGTTCATAGCCCTCAGCAGATTACCTGCAACAACTGGAGCGCGGTTGCCGGTATGCTTCGCGAAGGGGTTGGCATCGGCTTCCTGCCGGCAGACTGGGACGTCGCGCGGGCAAGCGGTACGCTCGTGCGGCTGGTCAGCGAGCCGGCGTTGGCCCCTTTGCAGTACTCGTTTCAGTGGCGGCGCACAGATATGCGCGCATTGATTCCTGCCATGCTGACGTTGGTGCGCCAACATGCGAATTTCCGTTGATTTACCCTTTCATCTGTTACCGCCACTGACTGTCTTGAGCGGTTGCTTGCTGCTTGCGGAGTTGGGAGAGGGTGAAATTGGTAAGCTGCAGCACAACGGAATGAAATTGCTCGGGGAGTAGGGTGTTGTCCATCATCGCCATGGCGTCTTCTATCCGGTGCCTGAAGGTTGCGACTACAGCGTTGCATTGGCGAGCGTTCAGCGCTGGAACCGCGGCGTCCATGAAAGCACCGAGCACGAGAGCTCGGGCTCCCAATGCGGCCGAGATTTGCGTACTGTGCGCGCCGAGCGCGTTCATTTTTTGCATGAGCGTGTCGTAGTTGTCCATGCGTTTTCCTTACAAGGGTTGCCAATCGTCCGTGAATTCGGCGAATGTTTGACGAGGTGCCGATCGTACGGGCGTCGCTGGCTCACTCACCTCGCACTCCTTCTCGACCTTGAATGCAGCGACAACGGACTGCAGCGAGATGGCCTGCTCATCCAGCGATCGTGCTGCGGCGGCAGCCTCTTCGACGAGCGCAGCGTTCTGTTGCGTGACTTCGTCCATCTGGACGATGGCCTTGTTCAATTGCTCGATGCCGGCGCTCTGTTCTTCAGAAGCCGTCGAGATCTCACCAACGGTATCCGCGACCTGCTGAATGGCCTGCTTGACTTGGGTCATCATCTCGCCGGCTTCACGTGCCTGAATCGCGCCGCTTTGCACTGCCGCGACTGACGCCTCGATCAATACTTTGATTTCTTTCGCTGCCGTCGATGAACGTTGCGCAAGTGCTCTGACCTCGCTGGCGACCACCGCGAATCCGCGTCCCTGCTCGCCTGCGCGAGCCGCTTCCACAGCAGCGTTCAACGCCAATATGTTGGTCTGGAACGCAATGCCTTCGATCACACCGATAATCTCAGAAATCTTGTTCGAGCGGTCGCTGATCTGCCCAATCGTTTGCACCATGTCCATGACCGCATAATTGCCCGTGTTCGCGAGGCTGCTTGCACTAGTGGCCAGCGTATTTGCCTTGCGCGCGTTGTTGGTGTTCTGTTTCACCGTCTCGGTGAGTTCAATCATGCTGGACGACGTCTGTTCGAGCGACTCAGCCTGCTTTTCTGTTCGCGATGACAAATCTGCATTGCCGCTCGCAATCTCGCTTGATGCGAAACGGACCTTCTGCGCGGCCTGATGAACCGAGCCGATAACCTGGCCGACGTGATCCTGAAGGTCATTGAACGCATGTGCCGCATGCCCGATTTCATCCATACGCGTGATGTCAACGCGCTGTGTCAAATCCAGATTGGCTCGCGCGTTTTCGAGTGCGGACTGAATGGTTTTCAGGCTGGCGGTGATGGTCCTCCGAAGGTGCAGAACCAATCCGCCGCAGGCGAGCGCTGCGCTCGTCGCAATCACGATCAGCAGCCGCAGCGACTGTATGTAGGCCCGGTGGTTTTCATCGTGAAGTTGTCGGCCACGTTCGACGTTCCAGTTCAAGTGCTTTTTCACCGAATCCTGCATCGCGACGGCAGCCGTGCGCAGTGCGCCGTCATTGCCAAGCATGGCAAGCGCAGCATCCTGATTGCCGTGCGTATAGGCGGAGACGAACAGTTGCTGCTGTTTGACGAATGGCACAATATTCGCGCGTTCGGCGGCCAGCAAGCTTTGGTCTTCGGTGGTGCCAGCGCCGTCGTGCTCATACTTGTCGAACGCCGCGTAGAGGGATGAAACATTCTCGTCGATCCTGTCCCCGATCGCTTTTTTCGCTGCCGGATCCGACTGCATGGTCCACTGCAGTACAAGGGTACGGTTTTCGGCGATCTTGAGGATGGCGTCGTTGAGATCCTCGATTGCGCGGGTCACATTGTTCTGGAAGTGCTCGAATCGTTGTTCGGCCCTGTTCATCTGGATCAGGCCGATTGAACCGACCAGGATCAGCGCGGAGACCGCGAGCGCGAGCGCGATGGCTAGCCGGTTGGAAATGGTCATGACGTTTTCTTCTTTTGTTCCCGGCGGGCGCATGCGATGAGGCACCGCATGCGCGTAACGGAGGGTAGGGGCGGAAATCACCTAGGCCCGAGGCGGGACACCAGTACGCGACAGAAATTTTCTACGGAAAGTGGGCCGACGGGTTCCAGAAACCGCAACTTAGCCGGCGGGCTGGAGAGCGTGACTATCGAAACACTAGAGGCTAGCAATCGACGCAGACATCGACGTGCGAAGCGGCGATGCATGTCGATTGCTTTCACGCTTGGTACGCAACGCGAGCCGCTGTTACGCCGGCGGATTCACGACGTCTGCAACGCATGCGCCGAAACCGATCGAGCGGAAGCCTTCCCGCGTACACCGGCCGGAAAATGCGATCGTATCGCCGTCGCTGAGATAGCTACGCGATTCGCCGGACGGCAACGTGAACGGCGACTGTCCGTCGCGCGTACGTTCCAACAGGCAGCCGCTATCTTCCCGCTCCGGACCGGATACTGTCCCGCTTGATATCAGATCGCCGCTGCGCAATGAGCAACCGTTGCTGGCATGATGCGTGATCATCTGCGCGGCGCTCCAGTATTGATCCTTGAAATTCGGCCTCGCGATGACCATGCCCGGCATACCGGCTTCCCGCATGAGCCGGCTTTGTAGCGTGACGGTCAGCGACAGATCGATCGCCCCCAGCGAAGCGTGCGCGGCCGACGTCAGTTCTGCCGCGAGCGGCGGCGCGTCGGGCTCGCGCGCGGCCGGCGCGACGCGAAATGGCGCTAGTGCTTCCGCGGTCACGATCCATGCCGAGGTTGTTGTCATGAAGCTTTTGGCGAGGAACGGACCGAGCGGGAAAGCCTCCCAACGCTGGATGTCGCGCGCGGACCAGTCGTTGACAAGGCAAAAGCCGAACAGATGGCGATCGGCTTCGTCGACGGTGAACGGCAACTTGCCATACGCGGTTTCGCTGACGTAAAACCCGACCTCCAGTTCGAAATCGAGCTTTTCTGACGGTCGATAACCGCTCGTTGCGCCCGTCACTCCATACGGGCGATGGCAGGGCGGGCCGCTCACGGCAATCGACGACGAACGTCCGTGATACGCGATCGGAATGCTTTGGAAATTCGGATGGAGCGTGGCCTCGCCGCGCACAGCTTCGCTGGCTCGCCGGGCGTGATGGATCGACGTGTAGAAATCGGTGAAATCGCCAATCGACGCTGGCAGGAGCATCGTGCAGTCCTCGATCGGTACGAGGCAGGCGGCCACCGCTTCGCGGGTTCGCGCGTTTGCGCGCTCATGCAGCAGTTCGAATAACGATCGACGTAACGCGGATGACGAGCGGCGGCCCAGCGCCATCCATGCGTTCAGCGTTGTCTGACGCAGTGCGACCTGTTCATGCTCACCCAATCGCACTGACTGCGTTTCCAGTAGCGCGGGCAGATCGAGCACGCTGCTGCCGATGCGAATGCCTGGCCGCGGCGGATGTCGCATGTCGGTGCGGAACACGCCCATCGGCAGGTTCTGCAACGGAAAATCGCCGTCCATGCGATTCGCGCTTTGGACCCAGCTTTGCGCGCTGCTCTCATGCGTTTCATCAATGATGATGCTCATCGTTTCCCTTCCTTCCGGAGCGAGCTTGATGCACTCGCTTCACAGCGTGCCGCGGCAACGTTTGCGGTTATTTCTTCACGCCCCGCTTGCGCCACGCGCCGCAGCCCAGACATCACATTAGTTGGCCAGCGCCTCGGGCGCGCCGGTCACGACTGCCGGCGCTTCGACTACCGACAGGCTTGCGTCGGCGACCAGAATGCCGTCGTCCACGGCCTTGCGGACCTCGGCCGTCGACATGCCCGCGTCGAGAAACACCTGTTCATTGTGCTCGCCACGCAATGCCGGTGCGGCGCGCATGCCCAGTTCGTCGTCCGAGAAGTGCCACGGATAGCCATGAATCAGATACGAGCCGCCCCGACGGTCAGACACCTCGTGTACCGCGCCCCACTGCTTTGCCCAATCGGTATCAGCTACCTCCTTCAGGGAGCGAATCTGTCCCATCGCGATCTTGGCTTCGTCGAGTTGTGCATCGAGCGTTGCGAGGTCGCGGAACGACAGCATCCACGACTGGATCAGCGCGTGGAGTTCGTCATAGTTTTGCAGACGCATTTCCGCGGTGCTGAAGCGCGGATCCGCCAGTAGATCCATGCGACGCATTGCGCGCAGATAATTGGGGAACGTGTTGCTGCCGACGATGCTTTGTGCCGCGACGAACTCCTCTCCAGCCGGACCGAAGAAATGCGGGCCGTCCGCCGCGCCCAGCGCACCGGGTTCAGCGCCGGTGTCGACGCCTGCCAGGTCGAGGTGAGCTCGTTCATTGATCGACAGCAGCACCGCCATCATCGCTACGTCGATGTACTGGCCATGTCCCGTCACGTCGCGTTTGCGGATCGCGGCCAGTACGGCGATGGTCGCCTGCAGGCCCGCATAGACGTCCGCATGCGATAGCGGGTCGGCCCATTTGCGCGCGCTGCCGGTGAGATCGAAATGGCGCATCGTGTTGTGCGTGAAGCCGGCTTCGGCCTGTACGGTCGGCGCGTATGCCATGCGCGACGCCCACGGGCCGTCCTGGCCGTAGCCCGTGATGGACACATACACGAGTCGCGGATTGCGCGCCGCGAGCGACTTGTAGTCGAGGCCAAAAGCCTTGAGCGTGCCAGCGCGGAAATTCTCGACCACGATGTCTGCTTCGTCGCACAAGCGCAACACCAACTCACGCGCGTTCTTAACGTTGAGGTCGATACTGACGTTGCGCTTGCCACTGTTCTGCTGTGCGTAGTAGCCGGACATGCCGTTGTTGGCCGGAAACGACGCGCGCGACACGTCGGGCCGCGGCGGCTCGATCTTGACGACGTCTGCGCCGAGATCGGCGAGCGTGCGCGCGCACAGCGGCCCGGCGAGCACCCGGGAGAAATCGACGACCTTGAGACCTTCAAGCGGACCTGGCATATCAGTTCCCCTCGAAGACGGCGGTGCCGGGGCCGTTCTTGTCGAATGCTTCCAGCCCGCGCTTCAGATCGGCCGAAGCCCAGATCGGCTTTTGCAACTCGAACATTGCTTCGTCGGCGGCTTGCAGCCCCTCGTTGATGGCGACGCGAACCAGTCGCTTGGTGGCGGTGTGCGCAACAGTCGGGCCGGCCGCGAGCTCCTGTGCGACCGACATCGAGACCTCGTCGAGCTTGTCATCCGGTACGACCAGATTGATCATGCCCCAGCGTTCGAGCGTCGCGGCGTCGTAGCGGCGGCCGAGCATTGCCAGTTCCTTGGCGCGCGCCGGGCCAACCCGCATCACCTGACGCTGGATCCCGCCGAGCAGCGGGTGCAGGCCGAGCGCCACTTCCACTGAGCCGATCTTTGCCGATTCGGCGACCACGCTGTAATCGCAGGCGAGCACCACTTCGAAGCCACCGCCAAGGCACGTGCCGTTCACCGCGACCACGATTGGAATCGGGCACGTTTCGAATGCGTTCAGGACTTCGAGGGGATCAATCAGCGACTTACCTTCACGTGCAATGCGGTCCGGGAACAGACTCACTTCGGCACCCGCCGAGAAGTGCCGCAGCCCGCTGCGCAGGAGGATGGCGCGCGAGCCCTGCTTGACCGCCTCGTCGAATTCGCCGAGCAGCGCACGGTACATCGTTGGTCCCACCAAGTTGTACGGTCGGTGATTCATCGTCAGTACCGTTACCCGGCCGACTATTTCTTTCTGCACAATCCCTTCACTCATTTTTGCTCCGTATCGTCGAAATTTTTAACAGCACATCACTTAATGTTAAATGGCTTAACATCTAGATTGCATGTAAGGACCCGTATTTCTCCTCGTCCAGGATGCATGCGTTGTTCGCTGGACGCTTACACGATCTTTTTATGAAGCTGGATGTCCACGAGACTGATCTCGACGAAAACCCTGGTTACGTCGGGCGCGCCGTCTTCCAGGCGGGCCAGACTGCGCCGCTTCCTGGGAAAAACAATGCCGTCGATATTGGCGTGATCCCACATGTAATGCGCAATCGGACCGCTGTTCGTTATCTCGGACGTATAGTCCACCCGCATGATGTAGCCGCGCTCGTCGACGTAAAACGTCTGTTCCTGGCAATGGGCCGCAATGTCCGGTGGAAAATTGACCACCAGGCGGCGCCATGTCTTGCCGTGCTCGTTCCACGGCTCCATTTCATGCGTGGTCACGCCGTCCCATGTAAAGAAAAACGGTGTAGCCAGGTAGTTCCACATTGCATAGCCGCTGAAGTAAGCCAGATGCAGTGGGTCCCATGCGCTGGTAAACGATTGCCCGTTGAACGCATCTCGAGGATTTGCGCGGACGCTTTTCGCGCCGCTTGCCGATTCGATGACGGTTTCGTCCGGCGTGCACAGACTGCGCGCCCCCGTCTCGATGAATGGGTTAAAGCTCACGAATTGCCGGTGGCAATCGATGCTGATACTGATGTCCTTGAATACCTCGTGATAACCCTTGCGTGTCCAGAGCGGACCGAGGGCTGAGCCCGAGATTTCGATGCCATGAAGCGCATTCCAGCGTTCGACGCCACCATGTGCGTCAAGCACGGTCTGGGTCAGTTGATCCATAAAATTGTCTCCTCGCTTTGTGGGCGTACCGGCAAAGCGGCTCGCGCGTTATTTGAAGTTCACACTGTTAATTTTGATCATAGACGCGACCGACGGTCCCGTCAAGTGGTCTGATTTCGTCGCTGCGCCCTGCGTTTGTTCCAACTCGTGTTCGCGATAGCGCAACAACGCAGTGTCCCGACGACAAGGCTGCTGTCGCAAAAGATGTTCGAGTCGACAGTACGCGGACGAAAAATGCCGTTTGCTTATTTAGCGCATGATGGTACGCTAAATAAGCGTCGAGTTGCGATGATGCAGGCGCAATTAACAAACCCCTTCAGGAGAAATCTAAATGGCAGACACCGCATTGCAACCCACTGGCTTCGAGGAGCACCGCGTGCCGCGCTCGTATCACACGTTGTATGCGCGCGAGTACCCGGGCGAAGGCCCGGCATTTGTGCTCATGCACGGTTTCCCCGACAATTTACGCATCTACGAGCGACTCGGGCCTGTGCTGTCGAGTTTGGGTCGCCGTGCGATCTGTTTTGACTTCCTGGGCTATGGTCTTTCCGACAAGCCTGAGTCGTACAACTACACGACGTCTGGCCTCCTGGAGGATATCGATGCCATCGTCGCTCACTTCAAGCTCGAACAATTCGTTCCCGTGGGGCACGATGCTTCCGGCTGCACTGCGATCAACTGGGCGCTCGACCACAAATCGAGCGTCAGTGGTGTCGCACTTCTGAACATGTTCTACGGCGATTCGCCGACGCTGCGCTTTCCCCCATTTGTCGGCTTCTTCTCCGAACCGAAATATCGCGACGTGCAAAAGGCGATGATTGCCGATTTGCCAATCTTCGGATGGTTGCAGAAGTTCACTGGAAACCAGTTCTGCAAGGGAGGGACGGAACAACAGGTGGCCGACCATGAAGGCTGCATTGCATCGGCGGTGCGCGAACAGTTCATGCGGCAGCCGAACCCGGCGCCGGCATTTCTCGCGTTGACGGGTGAACTGCTCGAATCGGTCCGCTACAACACGTCGCGGACGCCAGAGCTGGCCAGATTCGACAAGCCGGTTTCGCTGATTTGGGGCGATCGTGATCCGTATCTCACGATCGACGTCGCACGACATCTGCGCACGCAGTTCGGCTCGGCCCGGTTGCATGAACTGGCGAGTCAGGGGCATTGGCCGCAGGTCGACGTACCGGAGACAGTAGCGCGGCACCTGATCGAGGACTTCCCGGCGTGATTCCGGGGCATCCTGGCTAATCGGGATGCGAGTCGAGGCTACGGCCTCGACTTCCGCGCAGCGCCACTACTCGTTGCCGAGCAACTCGCGAACGCTGTCGAGAATCTCTTCGGAAAGCGTGCTATCGGATACGACCCGCGACATCATCAGCGCGCCTACCATCGAGGCCGCCGTGGCAAGTGCTCGGCGTTTGCGCGGTTCTTCCGTGGCGCCGGTCAGTTGTGCTGCGACAAGGTGGACCAGCTTCAGGAAGCCATCCGTGGCAACATCGCGAATCGCGTCGTCGGCGCGCGTCAGTTCGGTGCCTATTGCAGCAAAGGGGCAGCCCGAGTCGATCTGGTTACGGTGCCGGACAGAAACATAGGAATCGAGCAAGGCAGATAGTCCAGTCTTCGATTCACGATCGGCTACCGCTTTCGTGACGCGCTGGATCATGTGATCCGCCGCTTCCGCGGTGGCTTCCGCAATCAACTGGTTCTTGGAAGAAAAATGCCGATAGAAGGCGCCGGGCGTGAGACCGGATCTTGTCATTACCTCTGCCACGCCTGCGGAGGCAATGCCCCGCAAGCGAAGCTCCATCGACGCTTCCTTCACGATTTTCTGTCTTGTCAGTGCGGTTTCGCTACGTGATTTGCGCATCGTTTGCTCCCAGCATGTCGTCAAGCAGACACCCTGGTGAAGAACCCGGAACCAGGGAGAGTGCCATGAAGGGCAAATCGGGATTGCCCATTGATTAGCGTCTTACTATACTCTAAAAATCAGTTTTTAAACCGTACGTTCAGTGAGCTGGCCGGGAGCATTGAGGGATTCGATGCAACGGACCCCCGTACGGGAAGTATCTGCCCGCGGAAGGACGGGAGACTCACGTCAGGCAAGCCAGGAAGTGAACAGTAAAGACATAGGCCGATTCCGGCCTTAATGTTAACGCATAAAACATTAGTGGGAGACATATGAGCAACTCAACACGGTTCGCGATCGTCATCGATGTTCAGGAGTTTATCGATAGACGTCCATTGACAGCACGACACATGGTCATTCTCGTTTTATGCCTTCTCATGATGGTCGCCGATGGGTTCGATACGGCATCGATTGGCTTTGTCGTGCCCGCGCTGATGAAGGAATGGGGCGTCGCGACAAAGGCATTTGGTCTTGCCGTCTCGGCGTCGGTGGTGGGACTGGCGCTCGGGGCAATTATTTCCGGACCAATCGCCGACAAGCTGGGACGTAAGCCGGTCCTGCTCGTATCGGTTGCGGGCTTCGGAATATTTTCTCTTGCAGCGACGACGTCGACCACGTTGACGGCACTCGCAATCTGGCGATTCCTGACCGGCTTGGGTCTGGGCGCTGCATCGCCGAACGCGACCACGTTGCTGGCCGAATGGGTGCCAGCGCGTTGCCGCGCCTTCATGCTCAATCTGATGTATTGCGGATTTACTCTGGGCGCGGCAGCGGGGGGATTTCTGGCCGGGGCGATTATCCCGGCGTACGGATGGAAGGGTGTCTTCGTCGCCGGCGGACTCACGCCGCTGATATTCGTCCTACTGGCCATCCCGTTTCTGCCGGAGTCCACACGTTTCATGGTCGCGAAAAAGTGGAGTCCCGAGAGGATTCGTCATGCGTTGGCGTCAGTGGGTGGTGTGGATCTCGCTCAGGACTATGATTTTCGAGTAGGCAGCGACGATTCCGCCGTTCGGGACACGCGAGTCTGGAAGATCCTGTTCTCGGATGCATTCCGTAGCGGCACGATCATGATGTGGATTGCCTTTTTTATGGGCAATACGATCTTTTACATGATGGCCAGCTGGCTGCCGACCATGATCAGGCAATCTGGTATCCCATTGCAGAGCGCTGCTGTGTATGCGGCACTCTTTCCTCTGGGCGGTGCAATCGGCGGGGCAGTGTGCGGGCGGTTAATGGATCGTATGAATCCCCACATTTCGATTTCGGGAGCATGGACCTTTGCCGGCATATTTATCTTCCTGCTCGCTGGCTTTGTGCATGATGTGAATCTAGTTCCATCGCTGACGTTTCTGGCGGGCTTCATGGTGGGCGCCGCACTGATTTCGACGCCGACGCTAGCGGCCATGTTCTATCCGACGCAGTCGAGAGCTAGCGGTGTGTCGTGGATGGCGGGAGTCGGCAGACTGGGTGGCGTGGTGGGAGCGTATCTGGGGGCGCTTCTGCTTGGTGGCGGACTGGCCGGCGCGGATGTAGTGCGATTGCTGGCGGTGCCTGCTCTTGCCGCCGCACTTGCGATTGCCTGCAAAGGATGGTTGAGCCGGGGAGCAGGCGTTACGGCCAAAGCCTGAGCGGATGCCGGCGGAGCGCCAGGGAATGTATGGATACAATCATTGGCATTTGATGTTATTGTAGTTAACATTGAAGTCTGGTGCAGACCATGAGCCGTATCCAGTCTGTCGCCGCGTCGGCATAACAGAGGAGATGAGCCGTGAAGAGAGCCTTTGTCCGTTTGATCGCCACGGCTGTGGCTGCGTGTGCGGTAATTCTGCCATTGGCTGCGTTCGCTGATGGAGGCTGGTCGTGCAATACCATCCGCATTCTGGTGCCCTACGCGGCGGGCGGCGGCACGGATATCGTTGCGCGCATCGTGGCGAGCAAGCTCGGAGAAGACCTGCACAACACGGTGATCGTCGACAACCGCCCCGGTGGGAAGTCGATCATCGCGTATCAGGAGCTTTTGAGGGCACGTGCGGACGGTTGCACGTTGCTGCTCGACAACTCGTCGCATTCGATCCAGTCTGTCTATCGCGATCTACCTTATGACCCGCAAAGGGATTTTCAGGCGGTTTCCGAGGT
The DNA here is from genome assembly GCF_021390495.1 of Paraburkholderia sp. ZP32-5. Taxonomy (NCBI): domain Bacteria; kingdom Pseudomonadati; phylum Pseudomonadota; class Betaproteobacteria; order Burkholderiales; family Burkholderiaceae; genus Paraburkholderia; species Paraburkholderia sp. ZP32-5. The sequence continues at coordinate 796,972 of NZ_JAJEJP010000003.1, forward strand.
TGCGCTGGGGCCGACGTTGCTTGCCACGTCCACGTCGTTTCCCGCGTCGAACCTCAAGGAATTTGTTGGGCAAGCCAAAAAGGGCGACGTGAAGTATGGCTCTTACGGTGTAGGCACCTCATCTCATCTGGATGGCGAAACATTGAGTGTCGACGCGTCGGCATCCATGACGCATGTGCCTTATCGCGGCTCAGCGCCGGCGCTCAATGATCTGGTCGGTGGTCATATCCAGGCGCTCTTTGTCGACGGCCTCGCGGCCCGGCCGTTACTGAAGGCCGGCAAGATCCGAGCGATCGCCGCAGTAGGGCAGGTTCGCTGGAAGGCGTTTCCCGATGTGCCAACCTTCGGTGAGCTGGGTTATGCGGATCTGAGCTCGCCTGGTTGGTGGGGTATTTTCACCGGTGCCAAAGTGCCTGCTGCTTATGTGAACCAGATCTCCGACACGCTCAAGAAGATCGTGGCGGAGCCTGATACCGTCCAGAAAATGTGGGAGATCGGCGCCGAGGCCTACACGAACGGACCCGCCGCATTCACTTCAGTCACTGCGACGGAATCGGCGCGCTGGCAGGCAATCGTCGCGAAGCGGCACATCGTGCTCGAGTGAGCATGTCCGTGCGATACGGTACGAGCGCCGTACAAGGACGGGGAGCTTGTGTCTCCGGATTTTTCCAATAGAGATGGAGCGTACGCGATGCGAGGGTTGAGGTGGGCCACTAGGCATCGTCTGGGCGGACTATTGCTGGTTGCAACAGGCACGGCCACCGCAATCGCGGGCTGGCGCTACGGCGTCGGCAGTGTCAAGGCCATGGGGGCCGGCTTCATGCCGACTGCTTGCGGGATTCTGTTGAGCCTGGTCGGCGTTGCGGTACTGGCAAGCGGCGAGCCGCACGAAGACGCTTACGAGGAAACACCGCACGGCAAGGCACACGGTAACTCGCAGGTCGCGAAGGACGTTCTGTCGGCATGGCGTGGTCCGGGTTACATGATGTTGTCAGTTGCCGCTTTCGTTGTACTGGGCGGCATGCTGGGACTCGTGGCGGCGTCTTTTGGTTCGGTTTATCTTGCTGCTCTTGCGGATCGCAAGAACTCCTGGCGCGAGGCCGCTTTGCTCGCAACGGCGGCAACGCTGGTCAGTATTACCGTGTTTCACTACGGGTTGTCACTGCAGATGCCGCTCTTTAACGGAGAATGGTTCTAATGGAGCAGGCGATCATCGAGCTATATCACGGGTTCGGCATAGCGCTTCAGTTCCAGAACCTGGTGTGGGTAATTGCTGGCGTACTGGTCGGCAACCTCGTGGGCGTATTGCCAGGTATGGGCGCATTGTCGGCCATCTCGATGCTGCTGCCGCTGACCTATCCGCTCTCGCCGGTCGCCGCGGTGCTGATGCTCGCGGGCGTCTTTTATGGATCGATGTACGGCGGCGCGATCGGCGCGATCCTGCTCAATCTGCCGAGCCATCCTCCACATGCCGTCACATGTCTGGACGGCTATCCGCTGGCGAGGCAAGGGCGGGGCGGAGCCGCACTCGGCATCACGATGATGGCGTCCTTTTTTGCGGCATCGGTGGGCATCGTCTTCATGATTTTTCTGTCGCCGATACTGGTCGATATGGCGGCGGGCTTCGGTCCCGCGGAAATCACGTCGATCATGCTGCTCGGTCTGATCGCAGGATCGACGATGTCGCAAGGCAGTCCGCTTAAAGGCATCGGTATGACGTTATTCGGGCTCATTTGCGGTACGGTGGGAACCGATCTGACCACCGGCATCGTGCGCTTCTCATTCGGAGCGCCGGATCTTTCGGACGGCGTCGAACTGGGCGCACTGTGCATGGGACTTTTTGGTCTCGCGTACTTCATGCTGCAGGCCAATCGTCTGGCCGACGTGGAAGAATCGCCGAAGGTCACGATGCGGGATATGTGGCCAACGAAGCGCGAACTGAAGAAATCCATTGCGCCGACGCTGCGCGGCACTCTGGTCGGGACGCTGTTCGGCGCGTTGCCGGGAACGGGGCCCACCATCACGTCATTCCTCGCCTATGCGGTTGAACGCCGGGTGTCGAAAAGCGCGGACCGTTTTGGGAAAGGCGAACTGGCGGGCGTCGCGGGGCCCGAGGCCGCCGCGCATGCGAAAACCCAGATGGATTTCATTCCGACCATGTCGCTTGGCATTCCGGGCGATGCGATCATGGCACTGCTATTGGGCGCGCTAATCATTAAAGGAATTCAGCCTGGCCCGCAACTTATCGTCGAACATCCGGATATCTTCTGGGGACTCATTGCCAGCTTCTGGATTGGCAACCTGCTGCTGATGATCCTGAATGTTCCGCTGATTGGCGTATGGGTAAAGCTACTCCGAGTTCCTTTTCGGTTTTTGTTTCCTCTGGCAATCTTCTTTATTTGCGTCGGTGTCTATTGCGCGCGCAATAGCCTGTTCGACGTCGCGGAGGTGGCGGTATTCGGCATCATCGGAGCGGTTCTGTCGAAACTGGACTTCCCGCTTTCGTCGATCGTGCTCGGCTATGTGCTCGGCCCGATGCTCGAGGAAAATTTTCGCCGTACGTTGCTGCTGTCCGACGGTGGCTTCCAGATTTTTCTCCAGCGTCCAGTCAGCGCGGCTTTTCTGCTTATCGGTGCGGCTATCCTGGTCATTCAGCTCTATAAATTTTCAACCCGATCGCGGCGAGTGACGCCACGTGGAAGCGTCCCGTTGTAGCTATCGCCGCAAGGCCGCCTCAATCGGAAACACAGCATCGCAGGCGAACCACTCTATAATATGAAATAACCTGTTTTCAGCGGTGAGCGCCGTGAGTCCGAAATCATCTATCGCCAAAAAAACCGAATACCATCACGGCAACCTGCGCAGCGCGCTGATCGAAGCCGGGCGTGAAGCGCTCAAGGAGGTCTCGGCGCAAGATTTGAGCTTGCGCTACCTTGCGCGCATCGTTGGCGTTTCGGAAGCGGCGCCATCGCGGCACTTTTCAGGCATTGCCGACATACTCGCTAGCATCGCGGCATGCGGTTTTCGCGAACTGGCATCATTGCGTATCGGTATCCGCGAAAGTGGCGACACGTCCCTATCGAAAGCGTATCGAATGATGCGCGTGTATGTGGAATTCGCCGAGCGTGAAAAAGGTCTGTTCGGCCTTATGATCGGGCCACGCATCGTTGAGCGTGAAGCCTATCCCGAACTCGCGGATGAATCCGGAAAATCGTTCCGGTTATTTTGCTCAGCTATCGAAGCGCTCGCGGTCGAAAGTGGTTGGCAGGCCGCGGATCTGAGCTTGGTTATTCATGCAGCGTGGAGTATGGAGCATGGTCTCGCTACGCTGATCATTTCCGATCGCGCACCCCACCCAGATATGCGCGTACCGGTCGCACGCATCATCGATTTCGCGATCATGTCCATGCTCAGCGCCATCATCGCCGGGCCGGATCAGTTGAAGACGGTGATGGATCAATGTGCGTTTTCTGCGCCGAAGTCTCGATCGAGGCGCAAGCCCGCGAGTGCATAGCCATACCGCAAGCCAAGCGTGCGGTTGGTAATCTGTAAAGACTCCATTTCTTGCGACATGTCTCGCTGCCCGCGCATTGCACGCGCGTGGCCGGCAGACGTGTTGCGAGCTTGCTTCGCCGTTTCCACTCCCTGGCCTCATCACCAGTTGTAAATGTCCTTTACCGGCCTCTAAAGATTTTTTGTCCGCATGACGTTAACATGTTTAACATTGTCGGCCACCGCCTCGACTTATAGACACTGCGATGAAAAAAATGACATTCCGTCAGAAGCTTTGGCTCCCGCTGATTCTCGCCTGGTTCGGTCTACTTTCGCTGAGCGTGTGGAATGCGTTTCAGGCGCGAGATCTGCAATTGCAGGAGCGCCGCGCGGATCTGCGCAATGTTCTGGAGATGGCGATTTCGATTGCGCGGGGACTCGATCGTGAAGTGCAGGCAGGCAAGCTTGACGTTGCCGCCGCACGTCGCGAAGCCATCGCGCGCATTTCGGACCTGCGGTATGAGGGCAACGGATACATCAGCATCGTCGGCGCGGATTCGGTCATGATCATGCATCCGACCAACCCGGCGCTGGACGGTAAAGACATGTCGACGTGGAAAGACGCGCGCGGCTTCGCACTGTACAAGAATGGGCAGATCGCCAGCGCGTCTTCGGAAAATGGCGTTTATCTGGAGTATTGGTGGCCCAAGCCCGGGGAAACCGTGCCGAGCGAGAAACTCGGCTTCCTGAAGCGCTACCGGCCTTGGGGCTGGGACTTTACCGCCGGTGCGTACGAGGACGATATTCACGCGGCCTTCTACAGCACGCTTGGCCGTTCGCTAACTGCATTGTTGTTACTGGGCGCAATCATGACGTTGTTGGCAATGGCTGCGTCGCGCAGCGTTCTGCGCGCGTTAGGCGCTGACCCAGCCAGCTTGTCCGCCGTGGCAGCGCGCATCGCGACCGGCGACCTGACCGAGGTGCAAGACGCGCATCGCGCGCCGGAGGGCAGTGTACTGGCGTTGATGGGGAAGATGCAGCGCAACCTGGTCATTCTCATCGGCGCAGTCCGTGGGGTAGCCGATGGTATCACAGTCGGCGCGCGTGAGATTGCGTCGGGTAACGCGAACCTGTCGGTACGTACCGAGCAACAAGCTGCTTCGTTGCAGCAGACGGCGGCCAGCATGGAAGAGCTGACGTCGACGGTAAGACACAACGCAGAGAATACGCAACAGGCGAGCGTACTGTCTACGAGTGCATCCGCTATTGCGCGGCGTGGAAATGAGATGGTGGAACAGGTCGTCAGCACGATTAGCGATCTCCGTGATAGCTCGGCGCGCATCGCTGACATCACCGGCATCATCGAGGGTATTGCGTTTCAAACCAATATCCTCGCACTGAATGCGGCAGTGGAGGCGGCGCGAGCTGGCGAACAGGGGCGCGGTTTCGCAGTCGTCGCAAGCGAAGTGCGCAATCTCGCACAGCGCTCGTCGGTCGCGGCGAAGGAAATCAAGGAGCTGATCGTTGCTTCGGTGCAAAAGGTTAGCGACGGTTCGCGACTCGCCGACGATGCGGGCGCAACCATGTCCGAAGTGACACGTGCTGTCGCACGGGTCAACGATATCATCGGAGAGATCGCCGCCGCGTCGTCGGAGCAGAGCCGCGGCATTGAACAGATCGGCGTTGCTGTGACGCATATGGACGAGATGACCCAACAGAATGCGGCGCTCGTCGAGGAGGCGGCAGCGGCATCGAAGGTGCTCGAAGAGCAGGGTAATCATCTCGCCGAGGCCGTTTCGGCATTCAGGACAGCGCGAGATGTGGAAGATACCATCGCCACCATCTCAGCGGCGCCGATGGTATCGGTGCTTCGATTGCGACGAACATAGAGAGTGCGATGCAAGCACCCGGTGTGCGCGAGCGATCCCTATGGACAAAGACCACCGGGTATTAAATGGTTACGAAACAGCGCATTGCGAGCGTCCCCCGTTGCGACGCTTAGTCACTCAAGATGATACACACCGGGAATCCGTCCACAACATCTGATCCTTTCGATTGGTGTCGCTTCGTTAAGTAAATACTGATCCTCTATAGCCAGGGGAAACGTGGATATTTAAATCGCATGCCGATGTTACTATCGTTAACATGATGTTCGCTGCCGGGCACGGCAACAACGCTGCGCCTGACCGAAGCTAGTGAGATGGCTCAGATCCCACCCACGCCGACGAACAGCACGGGCGTTTAACTAAAAATCGCGTGACCGGCGAAGGACTCTTCTAGAAAGAAGTTACCCATGTTGCGAGTCCTCTGGCAGGAGGGGTAACCGTGAGCGATTTTATTCATACGGATTCGTCTTTCTGATTCGTTTCAATGCGCGATTAATTTTTTTGGGAGGCAATCGTGTGAACTGGCATTTACGTCGTGCATTACTGCTTCAAGTGAAAACATGGCAGTGCCTGATGTTTTGGATTTCGGGCCACGGCACAGCCACGTCTTTTTAATAGAAAGGCCTGAGGAAATTAATCTGAATAGGGTTTGGAGATGACCTTGAAAAAACACAATGTTTCTATCGTTTCGGCAATTGCATCGCTTGCCTGTACTGCGTCCACCGCGGCTGTTGCCCAATCAAACGTGACACTGTACGGCATAGTTGATGCCGGCGTTGCCTACGTATCCAATACATCACCCTCCTTGGGCTCAAAGGGGGGATCCGCCGTCATTGCGGAATCAGGCGGAGGCTCGCCGTCAAGATGGGGCCTGCGCGGCACGGAGGATCTTGGCGGCGGTTACTCGGCTGTATTCACCCTTGAGAACGGCTTCAGCGCGATGAGCGGCGCACTTGGTCAAGGCGGTAGGATGTTCGGACGTCAGGCCTTCGTTGGTGTTAAAAAAGATAGTCTCGGTTTGCTCACTTTAGGCCGTCAGTACGATCCCTATTTCGACGTTGTCGGTTCCTTCACGTCAGCTCGGCAGTGGGGCGGTGTATATGGTGCTCACGTGGGCGACGTGGACAATACCTTCGCGTCGTTCCGCTTCAATAATGCCGTTAGATACGCGAGCCCGAACCTTTATGGATTCGTTGTCAGCGGTATGTACGCCTTTAGCAATCAGGCAAGTGGTTCAAGCGGAACCGGCTTTTCGAACAATAGTGCATGGTCGACCGCGGTAGGTTATTCGAAAGGGCCGCTACAGGCAGGAGTGGGGTACTTTCATCTGTCGCATCCGTCATCCGGCAATACGAACGGTAGCAATACAGGCGGGGCTATCGCGGGTGACTACTCGTCGAACACGGACATCTTTTTCTCTAATGCCGTTGCCAGTCAGGACGTGGCAGGCGCCGGGGTCTCCTATCAGATCTCATCTCTGACGCTGGCCGCCTATTACAGCCACACGCAACTCAAGTACGTCGATACGACGCAGTTGAATCTGTCCAACTTCGAATTGAGCGGGCGTTATTCGTTCACACCGGCTTTGTCCGGCGGTCTTGGGGCTATCTATACCCAGGGAAGTATGATGGGAACCAACTTGAAGAATGTGGTATCTGGCCCACATCCGAAATGGATTCAATTCAATGCGGGCCTGAACTACGCGCTGAGCAAGCGTACGAACCTGTATGGGGTTGCTGTCTATCAGCGCGCGATGAGCGATGCGAAGGTAGCCGCAATCGACGCGTCGGGCGGGCCTACTGTCGTCGGAGTTCATCATCAGGTTGCGGTGGTTATGGGGGTGACTCAGAGGTTCTAAAGAAGCGGTTGAAGCCAACCTGACCCGATGTTGACTGGAATGACCTGCGACTGGATGCCGGCGACGGTATCTGGCCGCAGGTGCACACTTATTCGCGGATCTATTTGACCGTCTCATTCGCAGGCCTCGTCGCGAATCCAAAGCAACGTACCAAACCATACGACAGCGGTTCGTAGGTAAGATATGCCCTGATCCACGGCCGTTTCATGGCGCCGGGCAAGCTACCCATCCGGCTACCACAGATTCGCAAGTTTTTTCGGCCTTTTTGCCGACATGTTTCTCAGTGCCGTCGAGTTCGGTTTGGTACCCGAACGGTTCGACTGGTGCTCGATATCCGCGCATCCGCGTACTGAATGATGGTGTGTGCGGCGTGTGCAATCGGCAGTCACCTGGTTTGTCGATCCACTGTGGCTCAACGCGGCGGTCGGCGGGATGTCATGCGGGAGAAGCGGGCATTGACGACTGATCTCGACGAAAAGAGTCAGACGTTTGAGATTGGAGGGGCACAATCATCAGCGTACTGGCGCGTCGCTGAGCGATGTACTGTGCGATGATGTAAAGTCGGTGCCAAACGGGGCGAGATGCCGTTAGCACTTCCGATTTGGCGCGCGGCCCACAGGGCGAATCGATTCTGTTGGCGACCTACCTCGCGTCGAACCGGTACGCGATCAATACAACAAGACTGCTTCATCCGTCGATTGAGCCAAGCGCGCCCGTGAAGCCGCGCTTGACGATGAATGCGATTTCGATCCAGAGAGACAGGAGGCTGGCTCGCTAAATGAATCGCAAGTAGATCAGAATCAGCTCGCCGCGTCGTGAATCAGCTTATCCATGCGCCCATCGAGATTGACGCCCATTTCTGTCGTGGTCGGATTCCGGAACTGACCGAATAGCGTCGACGGCTGATCGTATTCGATCGTCGTACCGCCCGAGTCATTCTCGTAGACCACGACGCGCAACGGCGCATACAGTCCGGCTGCCGGCACGACACGTGTCATTTTCGACGCGGACAGCAGGTCGCCGATATAGTAGGCAACCAGATTGCGCGTCGGCCCGTTCAGAGCCAACAGCTTGCCGTGATACGCGATGTAGTGGATCGAGAGTCCATAGTTCTGGATGATCCGGGTTGCGGAGTCGCGTAGCTGGTCGACCTGGCCGTTCTTCAACATGTCGCGCATCGACTGATCGAAGCGTCCCAATTTCGTTTCGATGAACTCACGCACGTCCGCATACTTCTTCGGCGTGGTCACGATGACATGCTTGACTGCGACATCGCGAATCTGCACACGCACATCGTCCGCGGCATGGCTGGTTACCGAAGTTACGGATGCAATTGCGCCGAGTACGACACTCAGGGCGAGGCGGCTGACTGGACTCATGAAGTGTTTCCTTGTCGACTATGAAAGAGCTTTTGAACAAATGGATTGCGTAGTAGCGTGCGAGTGCAATTAGTCGGTTACGCCGCCTTGGGGCGACCGAACGGCGGCGTACCGACGGGATTTGTATAAACCAGCTTCTTGTTGACGAATTCGTCGAAGCCGGCTTCCGACAGTTCTCGACCGAAGCCCGAATTTTTCACGCCACCAAACGGCAATTGCGGCGTTGTGCCGAACGGGCGATTGATGAAGACCATTCCGCTGTCGATCGCATCGGCGATACGCGACGCGCGTTCGAGATCGGACGAGAATACCGAGCCGCCGAGCCCATACGACGTATCGTTAGCGACGCGAATCGCTTCTTCCTCGTCCTTGACGATGTAGACCGATACCACCGGGCCGAACGTCTCTTCGCTGTAGAGTGGGTTGTCTTTCGCGATGCCGGTAAAAATGGTCGGCTCGAGATAGAAGCCGGGCCTGTCGATACGCTTGCCCCCGCACACGAGCGTGGCGCCTGCCGCCGTCGCGCGCTCGACTTGCCCGAGCAGATGCGTGAGCGCGCGTTCTGACGACAAGGGCCCGAGCGTCGTCGCGGCATCGGCAGGATCGCCCGCGCGCAGCGAGGTCATTGCGTCGCGCAGGCCATCGAGCAGCGCGTTGCCGCGTGCTTCACCCACGACGATGACACGCTTGGTGCCGACGCAACACTGCCCGCAGTTGAACATCCGTCCTGCCATCGCGCTGGTGATGACCCAGTCGAGCGGCGCATCTTCGAGTGCGATCAGTGGATCGCTGCCGCCAAGTTCGAGCACGACTTTTTTCAGCGCGCGCCCCGCGCGTTCGGCTACTGCTGAGCCAGCGCGTTCGCTGCCCGTCAGGGTCACGCCACGCACGCGCGGATCGTCAATCACGCGGCCGATCTGCTCGATGGACGCGAACAGGTTTGTGTAGACGCCGGCCGGCGCGCCCGCTTCCTCGAATAGACGCGCAAATGCCAACGCTGCCTTGGGTACATTCTCAGCATGCTTGAGCAGCAGCACGTTGCCCACCATCAGTTGCGGACCCGCGACGCGCGCGACCTGGTAGTACGGGAAATTCCACGGCTCGATGCCGAGCACGACGCCGAACGGATCGACACGTACCTGCGCATCGGGCACGTCCGGCACCGGGCGTGGGCGCAGATAGTTTTCCGCCCGCTCTGCGTAATACTCGAGGATGCTGGCTGACAATCCGACTTCGGCGCGCGCTTCACCGATTCGCTTGCCCATTTCGAGCGTAATGATCTGTGCGTATTCTTCGGCTCGGTTACGTAGGATCTGCGCCGCCTTGCCGACGATCTTCGCTCGTTCGGTAACGGGGCGATGGCGCCAATCCGATTCGAAAGCCCGCTGCGCGGTGGACAGGGCTAAGTTCAGTTCGCCGTCGCTCATAGTGGCGACGCTATCGATCAACTGGCCTGTGGCGGGGTTTATAGTTTGATAGTCCATTAACGATTCCTTGGTTGAAGTTAAATCCGACCCGTGCTTATCAGTGGTTGACCGCCGAGGCCGCGCCGATGCCTGTTTCCGAGCGCACCTGCTGAGCGATGAAACCGGCGCGGTCGATCTTCGCGCGGGGGCTGCGGTCGAGCACCGATACGATCCAGATCACCGCGAAAGCGAGCGGCATCGAGAAGATTGCGGGAGACGCGAACGGGAAGGGCGCACTGCCGGCGGCATGTCCGAGCACTTTCACCCAAACCGAGTCAGAGGCGAGGGTCAATGCCAGAGCCAGTACGAGACCGGCGTAGCCGCCCGCCACCACGCCGCGTGTCGTGCAGCGCTTCCAGAACACCGACATGAACAGCACGGGAAAATTGGTCGATGCGGTCAGCGAGAACGCAAGCGATACGAGGTATGCGACGTTCTGCTTGCGGAACGCGATACCCAGCAGCACGGCGATTACGCCAAGACATATCGTCGTGACACGCGAGATTTTCAGTTCCGTCGCATGATTGGCGTCGTGTTTGCGGATCACGTTGGCGTACAGATCGTGCGATACGGTAGCCGCGCCCGACAGCGTAAGTCCGGCCACGACCGCGAGAATCGTCGAGAAAGCCACAGCGCACATGAAACCGAAGAACGCCTTGCCGCCGACGGCTTCGGCAAGATGGATCGCCGCCATATTTACGCCGCCTATCAGCGAGCCTCCGTCGTTGAGGAAATGCGGATTGGTCAGCACCAGCGAGATCGCGCCGAAGCCGATCACGAACGTGACGACCGCGAAATAGCCCATCCATGCCGTCGCCCACATCACTGAGCGTCGCGCTTCCTTCGCGTTCGGCACTGTAAAGAAGCGCATCAGGATGTGAGGCAGGCCCGCCGTGCCGAACATCAGCGCCATGCCGAACGAGATCGCTGAAATCGGATCCGCAATGAAACCGCCCGGCGCCATGATCGCGGCCCCCGCCTTGAGTGCGTCGACTTCGGGTTTGCCGCTTTTCAGCGCGAGTTGGGTCTTGATCTCGACGGCTCTGGAAAACAGCTGGCCGGCATCGAAACCATGGTGCCAGAGCACCGCGATCGCCATGTAGGTCGCGCCGAACAGCAGCATCGTCGCCTTGATGATCTGCACCCAAGTGGTGGCGGCCATGCCACCGAACAGCACGTAGACCATCATCAGCGCGCCGACGACGACGACTGCGATCCAGTAGTCGAAACCGAACAGCAGTTCGATCAATTGTCCGGCGCCGACCATCTGCGTGAGCAGATACGCGACGATTACCACGAGCGACGAGATCGACGCAAAGATACGCAGCGGACGTTCGTCGAAGCGGTAGACGATCACGTCCGCGAACGTGTATTTGCCCAGATTGCGAAGTCTCTCAGCGAGCAGGAAAGTCATGATCGGCCAGCCGGACATGAAACCGATCAGATAGATCAGGCCGTCGAAGCCGCTGACCATGACTGCCGCCGACGCTCCGAGAAAGGCCGCGGCGGACATGAAATCGCCGGCTAGCGCGAGCCCGTTCCTGAAGCCGCCGAGATTGCCGCCCGCCGTGTAGAAGGCGTTCACCGACGAGTTGCGCCGGGCGGCCCATTTGGTCACGAACAGCGTAAGGATCACGAACGCCAGGAAGATCAGAATCGCGCTCCAGTTTGTCGGAAGTTTGGTGCCCGAGGCCTGATTGAGGGAGGCCGACCACGCGGGTCGGGACGCATTGAGCAGCGTCAGTGCACCAAATGTGCGCAGTAGGTACGAATGAAACGTCTTCATTGCGCAGCCTCTTCGATAATCGACTGATTTAGCGCGTCGAATCTGCGATTTGCTGCCCTGACGTAGAGCGCGGTGGTCAACACGATCACTGCAACGACCGCGAAGCCGACGGGGATGGCAAGCGTCATGACGCTATCGCCGAGACGTGTGGCCAGGGTCTGCTTGTTAAATGCGATGACGAGAATGAAACCGTAGTACGCGGCCAGCATGACGCCGGTCAGCAGCCATTGGAGGCGATTGCGGCTGCGGGTGAGGCGGCGGTACGGTTCAGACTGCGCCACCGCGAGGACGGTTGCTGCATCCAGCACAGCGTCTTTCATCATGAGAATCACCTTGGAGTGGGTCGATGCCGCGTCATGTGCTTCGGCGTACCTTCTTGATGGCGAGCACGGCGAAGATGACGATGTTTCGTAAAGTTATCGCTGTTAACGTTGTTTTGATATTAGTGTTAACGACATTAACACTTGGCGCTATACTATGCTGACCACTGATTCGGAGGGCCGAGAATCGCGGGCTCTTCAGGTTGCTGGTAGGGCCGGGCGCATGTCGCTCCGCGCGGGAAAACCCGAATGGTGCAATCACCTGGTAATCCCAATACTGTAGACGCAAATGTTATCGTCGATAACATCATCGCTGAAAGTACGTAACAGAACGAATCCTGACGAGAGTTCGGAGTCGCGATGTTTGCGTGAGTTGGCGATACCCGCTTGTATCTGATTCGAAGTGTTAGAGGCGATCTGTTTTGTATGGAGACCCCATTGCGGTGGTCGCTATAAACCGCCGACGTCTTGTCTACGAAGTCGCCGATGATTTCCGGAGTCTTCAGGAGGCGAGAACGTTGGCATCACCCGAGCAAGGAGACATAACATGCCATTGTGGAATATCTACCATCCGGTCGGCGCTTATACGGCCGAAGACAAACAGGAGATGGCGACGCGCATCACCGACATCTACACGATTCCCCGCTTCTATGTCGGGATTCTTTTCCATGAGCAGCCGAAGGAGTCGTTTTACATGGGCGCCGTCGCGCGGGATGACTTCGTCAGAATCCGACTTGATCACTTTGCGCGGCATATTTCCAACGATTCCGAATGGACAGCGGGATGGCTGAAGAAAGCCGACGCCGCGATCGCACCTTTCGTTCGCGATCGTGGATATCACTACGAATTGCACGTCGGTGAAACGCCTCGCGAGCTCTGGATGATCGATAGCATTCGGCCTCCGCGACCAAATTCGGAAGCGGAGAAGGAATGGAAGCTCGAAAATCGGGCGGCGCCGTTTGATCCAGAAAAGGGCTGATTTTTTGCGCTTGATCCTGCTATCGCAGGTATTTTCCCGATCTGACCGGAAGCGGGGGAAGTCCGATGGCATGGTAGATTCCTGCACACCAGCGCCATGCGGCGACGCCGTGCAGGAGGCTTGTTGATCTGCAATGGTCCCAACCAAAGAGGCCAGAGCGTCGACGCAGGTATTTGGCTCACACCTCGGGCAACAACCTCCTAAATTCCGGCGCCGGCTGCCAACCCCGCTGGCTAGAAGCGCGTTTTACCTTATCGCTGCCGCCGGCGATATTGCCGCCTAGCGCGAGTCCTGCTTGAGCCGTTCGAGCACGTCGAGCGGCGGCAAGCCAACCGCGTGGATGCGGCCCAAACTCCGGTTTCAGATGCTGCCGAGAGAACGTGCTGTTGTCGGCGATACCGATTACGCCGACAACGGTGCACGTTTTTTCCTACTGCAGGCGGCCGAAACTGGTGTAAACCCCCTCCATGCGTTTGGTATCACGGACATGGCAGGGGATTTCCATCTTTCGACCACGGTCGCGCTCGTGATGGTGCTGAAGGCGCAGACCGGTGCGCCTGAGTATTTGCATACGCTCGACACGAGCGATTCGCCGCGAAGTCAGCCTGTTCATTGCGTCGAGCTCGCCATCAATGGCATCGCATCCCGCGTTGATCCGCCGTAACCCCAAGCGGCGGATGCACGCTCGATGACATCGTGAAGGTCATGCCGACTTCGAAAGTTGTTGGAGATATGGCGTTGATTACGGCGGCGAACGGGGCCTTAGCGTGTGCGATCTGTACAGCCCGCGCAAGGAGGTCGCATTTCTGGAATCGGTCGTGTCGTTATTCGAGTGTGATCTGCGTTTCCGCCCGATGATTTTTCACGGGAGTTGTTGCAAAGATCCTACGTGCTCAGCTGCCTGGTGCATAGCAGCCCGGCGACCTGTTACCGGATGCGGATCGACGCCGAATGCCGGCGTGGGCAAGCCGCGTATAAGCGTCCACTCAGCGACCGGAAGATTGCGTTCTATTTGATGTGCCCCGCGCAGATAAGCCGTGTTCGATGCACATGTGCGACTACGGCGATACGCAGGTCTTGCCACCACCGTCTCCTTTATAGTCAGCAAGCTCATCTGCAGGAAGTGTCCACCGATCTCGCCCTAGCAGGGACGCTGCTGGCTTTTCTTCAGGCGACCATGGCCATGCCGATGACGACAGGGCCTGTTGCAGTTCGATTTGAATGGGTAGTCGCGATCGTCATTGATTCGAAAACAGGCGAATACCGGCGCGAGGGAATGGCAAGAGACGCGGCCCACCGCAGATCCCTCAAACCCCTCTGATATCGCGGCGCCCATGCAGGGTCCGACGGCTGACGGTTGCAAGTGCATGGTAACCGGAATCACATTGATTTTAATCGAGACGACAGAAAGGGACGCGTATCGCGCGGATAGCAATTGCGACGTTGCGCCTTTTTGCGTTCAGTCTGGCGATCATGTCGTGGCGAGAGCTCTTCTGTGGGAGTCGGGCAACGTCGTCTCGTAATACAAATGGAGAGGCATGTGGCTCCGGAGACAGGTATCGCTCGTGGTGTGTCATTCGGTGCACAAGCAGGCTTGGAGCCTCAAGTCACAGAGGCGAGGCATCAAGCAAATCGGGTCAAAGCTTGGTAAAGCCCGATAGTGTTTACGGCTGATACACATTCAGATGTGACATGAGTAAGATGCAGAATCGCTGTTCGTCCGCGTGCTAGTGAAAACCCCTAACGGAATAAAAGGTCTGGCACGCGCTATCTAATTGCGCGGAGGCCGCCGTGACTATCGAGACATCGCAGAAGCTCTCACTTCGCGCGCTAGCAAGATCAATGATGATTCAGTCGTCGGCGCTCGCCGGCTGCGCAGGCGAAACAGTCGAACTTTTCTGCGAACATGGCCAGATCAAGCGTTTTGCTGATGGCGAAATCCTCGCGACGCGTGGGTACGAGGTTCAGTCTCTGATTTTCGTAATTGAAGGCTCGATAGAGATTGGGATGTTTACCGTTCAGGGAAAACGCTTCATCGCGCGGTATGTTGCGCCGGGCCAACTGTTGGGCGTCATTCCTATAATTGACGGCGGCAGCGCGATTCACGACGTGCAAGCCCATGGCGAGATTGCAGCATTGCTCATTCCTCGCAAGACATTTTCGGAAGCCATTGCATCCGATCCAGGATTGGCGCAAGCCTTGCTGAGGCTCCTCTGCACGCGTTCCCGGGCACGATATGACGACGCCGCGGCCAATGCAATCGCTCCCGTACGGGTCAGGGTCGCGCGTACTCTGCTGTCTTTGCTGCCTGCGTACGGGGTTCAGCGGGGCAATACAGTGCGAATCGAGTTGCGTCTTTCTCAAGAAGAATTCGCGGCTCTGGTCGGCGTATCGCGACAGTGCGTCAACCGGCAAATGAGTGAGTTTAGGCGGATGGGCGTGATCTCGACTTCGTATTCACGAATCGAAGTTGTCGATTACACAGCGCTGCAAAATCTCTCGTCTCTGGATCTGTGGGCCGAATAAAAGCCGATATTCAAACGCCCGTTGAATAAGAGGGGAAACCCCTAGGCGTCACAGTGCCGTTCTGTCGTATGGATGACAGATTGGCTTATCCCCGCGTACCTATACTGGTTCCATCATGAAGTGGCGTCCCACCGATTGGATGCCTAAGTTCCCGGTGATCTGGATTCGACCGATCGTCGAGCCGCGGAGGCGGCCGGGCACTGACTGATTAATTGGGTAGAGGTGTCGCATCCGCGACGCCGTGTCGACTCCGTATCCAGCAGTCATCGCATGCACACAATTAGATAGCGCGAAGAATCGCTGTCACGCGAACATGCTTTTGCTGCGCTCACTGTTCCGGGAGTAAATGAATGCAAGTGAGCCATAACGTTGGGAAAACAGCTAGTGTAATTTCGGTCTTCCTGTTTTTCCTCATGCTAATCAACTTCCTCGACAAAGTCGCCCTCGGGATGGTTGCAGTTCCGATCATCAGCGAATACAAGATCACGCCGTGGCAGTTCGGCGTGATTTCGGGAAGCTTCTTCTGGTTATTTGCCATCTCGGGTGTCATTGGCGGATTTATTGCGAACCGTGTTCGTTCGAAAGTGGTTCTGTTCGTGCTAGCTCTGATATGGTCGGTCGCGCAGCCATTGATGGCAGTATCGACTTCCGTTGTCGGGATCGTCGTGGCGCGTATGCTTCTCGGCGCCGGTGAAGGCCCGACCGCGCCCGTGGCGGCTCATGCTTGCTACAAATGGTATCCCGATCGGCAGCGCAATCTGCCTATCTCGTTTATTTTCTCAGGCGCGCCAATTGGCTTACTACTCGCGGGTTTGATATTCCCGTACGTGACGCTTCATCTCGGATGGCGCACTAACTTTCTGATGCTTGGCGCGGCGAGCCTGATATGGGCGTTCCTGTGGCTCAGGTATGGAGCAGAGGGCCGAGTCGAGATGAGCGCCGATTCACGGGAGATGGCAGATAAAAATCGCCGTGTTTCCTATTTCCGGCTGTTGATGGATCGAACGGTCGTCGGGGTGTTTCTAATGAACTTCACCTCGTACTGGAGCCTCGGACTGACCTTTACATGGCTACCAACGTATTTGCAAAAAGGCCTCGGCTTTGCTCCCCAGACTGCAGGACATCTGTTTTCTCTCGTGGTTCTATTGGGTATTCCCACCAATCTGGCGCTGTCCTGGTTATCGCAACGCCTGTTGATGAAGGGCGCTTCATCCCGACTGGCGCGTGCGATTCTCGCCGGTTGCTCTATGACGTTCGCCGGCCTCGTGTTCTGCTCGCTGACAATGTTCGATTACAGCCCGATGGAAAAAGTGTGGATCATCGGCATCGCTGCCGGCTTCTCGGATGTGATGCGGTCGCTGGGTCACGCGATGATCGCCAAGGTGAGCGGGCCTTCGCAACGCGCCAGCATGCTCGCTTTGAATACCTCGATCGCGTCGCTGGCAGGCATCGTGGCGCCGATGGTGACTGGCTGGATGATCCAGTCCGCGACATTCTCGTCCGCAAACGGATATGAAACGGGCTATGTAATAAACGGTGTACTCCTCGTCGTGGCGGGGCTCATCGGCTTCTTCGTGCTCCATCCGGAGCGCTCTCAGCAGAAGCTCTCGTCGCCAGATAGCCCGCTCGTCCCCGAATGCGCGCGCTAGCCGAAGCGCGGTAGCGCAGCGAGCGTCCCCCCTGCTCGCTAATGTTTTAGTTACTCCAACATTGAATGTTGGAGAAGCGACAATTTATCAAGGTATCAGGAGATTTCAATGCTAGATCCGAGATTCAGCATCGGTGCATCAGCGTACCTCGATGCATTTAAAAACACCGGGATTGACCATGTCGTCACGGTTCCCGACTGGGTTCAATGGGCAGTGCATCGACGGCTTGATGATGGGATACCGGGAATCAAGGTCATCACAACGAGCAACGAGGATCAGGCGATGGTATGTGCGGCGGGGCTGACGATCAGCGGAAAGAGGCCCATCGTACTGGTTCAGAACCAAGGTCTGTACGCATGCGTGAACACCATACGAGCGATCGCGCTCGATGCGAGGATTCCGACTGTGTTGATGGTCGGGCAGTTTGGGCGCGAACTGGCCAATATCGGCAAGGACCCGGCGCAATCGACACGCAATGTCGTGCGGCTCGTCGAACCTGTTCTTGATGCGTTGGGAGTCGATCACCTCCGCGTCGACTGCGAGGTTGATCTGGCGAGTCTGGAGCGGGCCTATGGCATCGCGCAGGAGAAGCGAAGCGCAGTGGTCTGTATCGTTGGCGCGCCTATAGCCTGGCACTAAGGAGTTCTTCAATGAACATACTCGAAGCATGTGAAGTCATCGAGCAGCGTCGTGACGGCGCCATTCTCGTAGCGACGATGGGAGCGATGCTGGCATTCGATTCGCTAGCGGCGAATAGCGCTCGCATCAACTCGGTGCCTCTAATGGGCGGTGCATCCTGTCTTGGTTTGGGGCTCGCGATTGGCAATCCATCGAAGCGGGTCATCGTTGTCGACGGGGACGCGAGTCTATTGATGCAGCTCGGCAGCCTGGCATCGGTTGCCGACCAGGCACCCCTGCGTTTTCATCATTTCGTGGTCAACAACGGTTGCCAATTTGCGGGGTTAGTCAATCTCCGTACGCTCCGCGACGGCAAGGTCGATTTTTGCGCACTCGCGCTGGCAACAGGTTACCGGCGCGCTTTCCAGATATCGACCGTCGAACAATTGGGGCAGGTGCTCGATACATCCTTGAATGAAGAAGGTCCGGTGTTTTACGAATTGCTGATCGAACCCGGTTCCGCGAGATTCGGTGCTCATAACCCACAGACCGAGATGCCTGACCAGCAGTTCCAACGAATGGGGCGGGAGGCCGAAGCGTTGGGCACGTGGCTGAGGAGCGCCGGCTAAATGAATTCTTCGTATGACTTCATTGTGATTGGTGCCGGCTCCGCCGGCGCGACGGTCGCAACCCGGCTTGCCGAGCGCGATGCCGGGCGCGTATTGCTGCTGGAGGCAGGTGAGGCGCGTGATCGGGACTTCTGGGTGCGGGTGCCTATCGGCATTGCCCGCCTACTGAACGATCCACGCTACGTGTGGCCTTTTCGCACGGTTGGCCAGGCTTTCCTGAACGGTCAAGATGTGTATTGGCCACGCGGGAAGATGCCGGGGGGATCTAGTTCGGTAAATGGAATGATCTACGTGAGAGGCGAGCCGGACGAATTCGATCATTGGCGAGATCTCGGCAACGTCGGTTGGGGCTACGCGGATGTGTTGCCTTACTTCAGGCGACTAGAGTCGACGCTTGTCGGTCGTGATGATATGCGCGGCCGCAACGGCCCAATTTCAGTCACGTCGCTCGAATCAATGCGGCACGAACTACCGGCTGGCTTTCTCTCCGCGTGTCAAAGCGCGGGAATTCCGGCTACGTCCGACTACAACGGTATGCAATACGAAGGCGCGGCTTATCTACAGTTGTCCACGCGTCGCGGCGAACGGAGCGGCACGGCCGCAGGCTATTTGCGCGGCAAAAGCCCCGCGAATCTCGAACTCCGCACCGAGGCGACTGCAACACGTGTGCTCTTTAATGGCACGCGTGCGATTGGTATCGAGTACCTGTGCAATGGGCAGAAACAACAGGTGTTCGCCAACCGGGAGGTCATCATCAGCGCGGGACCGATCAAGTCGCCGCAGTTGCTTGAGCTATCGGGCATCGGAAATGCCGACATCTTAAATCGTTTTGGCATCAACGTGATTCGTCATCTGCCGGGCGTGGGGGAGAACCTGATCGATCATCTGCAATGCCGTCTCACTTACGAGTGCACGAAACCGATCACGTTGAACGACACGATCAACAGCCGGCTCAGGACGATGATGATGGGTATGCGTTACCTCACCACCCGCTCCGGGATGATGACGACACCGTCGGCGACGGCACATGCGCTCGCAAAAACCCGGCAAGAACAGGATCGGCCGGCGGTGAAGATACAGCTCCATCATCTAAGTGCGAGGAGCCGGTTCGCGCGAGCCAGGAATTACGGACTAGACTCTTTCTCGGGTTTTTCGCTTGGTTTTTTCCAGTTGAGACCGGCGTCTCGCGGTGCGCTTCATATTGCGAGTACCGACCCACATGCGCAGCCTACGATCGATCCGGCTTACCTGTCGGCACCGGAGGATAACGATGCGATGCTCGATGCCATCCGGCTCGCGAGAACGATTGCCCAGCAGCCCGGCTTGTCCCGTTTCATAGTCAAGGAGACGCGGCCGGGACCACATATTCAGTCGGACGCGGAATTGCTGAAGTACATCCAGGAAGCGGGACAGACGTCGTGGCATCCCATCGGCACCTGCAAGATGGGCCGCGACGCAATGGCGGTGGTCGATTCAGGGCTGAAAGTGCACGGAGTCGAGTGTCTGCGTGTCGTGGACTCTTCAATCATGCCGACAATGCCATCGTCGAATACCAACGCGGCGTCAATCATGATCGGAGAGAAAGCGGCTGATCTGATTCTTGCCTGATGCCAATGAGCTCATTTTTCAGAAAAATGTTGGAGTTTCTACCATGACGCAGAAATCAGACTCAAAGCCATACGGGGGCGGTCGTGTCGGCAAGACGCTGCGCGACTCGGAGCCGTGGTGGCCTCCGCGCAAGACCGCGCCGGATGGTGCACCAAACGTCGTTGTGATTTTGCTGGACGACTTGGGATTTTCCGATTTCGGCTGCTATGGCAGCGAGATCCGTACACCAAATATCGACGCGCTAGCAGAGGGCGGCCTGAGATTCGTGAACTACACGACAGTGCCGATGTGCACGCCAGCGCGCGCGGCACTTTTGACAGGATGCAATCCGCATTCGGTGGGCTGTGGATGGCTCACTCATAATGATCCAGGCTATCCAGGCTATCGCGCGGGCGAAATTGCGCAAGACGTGCCGACTATGGCGGAGGTACTGCGAGAAAACGGATACGCAACTTACGCTGTGGGAAAGTGGCACAACACAGCTGACTACAACGTGATGGCTTCCGGCGATCGCGAGTCATGGCCACTGCAACGAGGTTTCGATCGTTTCTACGGATTTCTGTCGGCCGAAACGAACTATTTCGCGCCCGGCCAGCTTATCGATGGCAATACATTTGTGGATACCGACACCTATCCAGCCGACTACTATTGCAGCGATGACTGGACCGACAAATCGATTGGATGGCTGAAGGATCATATCGGCAGCACGCCTGACAAGCCGTTCTTCCTTTACCTCGCTCACAACGCCCCACATGTTCCGTTGCATGCAAAGCCGGAAGACGTCGAGCGCTACAAACACGTCTATGCACAAGGTTGGGATCGCTTGCGCGAAGCGCGCTTTGTCAGGCAGCGAGAAAACGGGACTGTTCCCGACGATTGGCGTCTGTCGCCGCGCGGCAATGACATTCCGGTATGGGACGACCTAACCCCCGCACAGCGCCAGCTCAATGAGCGCTACATGCGGCTGTATGCCGCGATCGTTGACAACATCGATCAGAACGTGGGCCGGCTGGTCGCATTCCTCCGCGACGCGGGGCAGATAGACAACACGCTGATCGTCATTACCTCGGACAACGGCGCGACTTCGATCGGAGGCCGCGACGGCGCCGCCAACATCTTCGAGAAGCGGATCAACCGGTCCGAGCCGGCTGGTCTGGCCGAACAAATGTTCAAGGATGGCAGGCTGGGTGGCATCGATTCCTATAGCGCTTATCCGGTGGGTTGGGGGAACGTTTCAAATACCCCGTTTCGTTTCTACAAGCGCACGCCGATGAACGGTGGGATCAGGGTACCGTACGTGATGCACTGGCCGGCACGCGTTAGCGAGCCAGGTGGAATCCGTCGCGACTGGATCCACGTCACCGATACGTTGCCTACGATCCTCGCGTCGGCGGGAATAACCTATCCCGCTTCGTTCAAGGGACGCGCGACCCGCCTGATCGACGGCTTATCGTTTGCCCGGATGCTTACGCACGTTGAAGCACTTTCCGCAAGGCGAAGCCAGCACTATGAACTGGAAGGCAATCGGGGTTACATACGTGATCAATGGAAAATCGTATCGCTGCAGCCGCCGGGTGCACAGTTCGATCTCGATAACTGGATGCTGTTCGACCTCGAGCGTGACCCGACGGAATGCGAAGATCTGTCAGCACGCTATCCGGATGTCGTCG
This sequence comes from Paraburkholderia sp. ZP32-5, assembly GCF_021390495.1. Taxonomy (NCBI): domain Bacteria; kingdom Pseudomonadati; phylum Pseudomonadota; class Betaproteobacteria; order Burkholderiales; family Burkholderiaceae; genus Paraburkholderia; species Paraburkholderia sp. ZP32-5. The sequence continues at coordinate 818,838 of NZ_JAJEJP010000003.1, forward strand.
CCGAACTGCTGGCGGAATTCGAAGCTGATGCTCAGGCAAACTTGGTCTACCCGCTCGATAACCGTGATAACCGGCGGCTGCTCGCCATTCCTCCGTTTCTCGAGCAGCGTATCTCCCAGCCACGAACTTTCTATCGCGGCTCGTCGACGACTCCCGCCGTGGTTATCTCGCCGTTGATCGCGGATCGCGACTACCGGATCGAGTGTCACTTTAGCTATCAGCCCGGGCAGGAGGGCGTGCTGGTGGCATTCGGCAATACGTTTGGCGGCCTTAGCCTCTACGTGCAGGAATCGCGGCTCTTCCTGATCTACAACGTTGGGCAGCGCCAGAGCGAGATTTCAACCGATAAGTTGCGGCCGGGACAAAATGTTGTCGTATTGCAGCACGAGGCGCGCGGCGAACGACGCGGTGTCGGCACTTTGGTCCTGAACGGCACGATTCGCGCAAGCGAAATCGATATGTCGCCCACGATCGCGCGTCTCACCGGCGAAGGGCTTGATGTCGGATGTGACCGACGTATTCAGGTCAGCTCCCGATACCGGGACCGCGGCGCGTTCGGCTACGCGGGCGACGTGCACTTCGTCCGGTTAACGCCGGGCAATCAGGCACACGACAGCATCGTCAATCGCGCTGAACGCGTCGCGCAGCTCGATTGAGCATTTGTTGACGGCACATGGCTTCGCATAGTTAAAACAATAAATAGATCTGACACGACTGGAGACGATTCGATGAGAAAGATATTTGTGACCATAGCGGTCGCGGGGCTGTCGGGCGGTTCTGCCTACGCGCAGAGCAGCGTTACGCTCTACGGCCTCGTCAATGCCGGGTTGACTTACATTTCGAACGCAGGTGGGTCGCACCTCTACAAGTTCGACCAGGGCGCGCTAAGCGGAAACCGATGGGGCCTGAAAGGAGAAGAGGATCTTGGGGGCGGTGTCTATGCCTTCTTCACTGCGGAGTCGGGGTTTAATCTCGGTACAGGAGCGATTGGAGTCGGTAATACGTTTTTTGGACGACAGGTGTTTGTCGGCATGAGGTCTGCAAACCTCGGATCCATCGCCTTGGGCCGCCAGTATGCTCCCATTTCGCTTTTTGTGGGCAGATTCGAATCGGCAAATATGTGGGCCGCCGCTGGCGCGGGATATGGCGCGCACCCTGGTAATCTCGACAATCTTGATCCTCTCTACCGCATCAACAATGCAGTCACTTATCAAAGCCCAGACTATGCCGGCTTCCGATATGCCGCTCAATATAGTCTGGGAGGTGTGCCGGGGGATTTCTCGAAAAATAGCATTTACACAATCGCTGCACGGTATGCGCATGGGCCATTCGCGGCCGCGGCTGGATACTTTTATGCAAAGCAGCCAAACTTCTCTTTCTTTGGTAGCAATGTTAGTTCGAGTCCGACGGGCAACAACTTTTCGACGCCGCTTTCGCCGATATTTTCCGGATACGCGTCCGCGGCGTCCCAGCAGATATTCGCTGCGGCTGCGGCCTACACGATCAAAGCTGTTACTTTCAATCTGATATACAGCAATACGCGGTTTGGCGGACTTGGACAAGTGCCGGTGACTGGACTTACGCCGGTGCAGCAGCGTTTCAGAGGATCGGCTCTTTTCAATACCGGCGAACTGAACGTCGTATATCAGGCGACGCCCGCGCTGCAACTGGCCGCCGCGTTCCACTATACGCGTGCGACTGCAGTCTTGCCGAATGGGGGGGCCAATTACACGCAGTTGAACCTCGGCGTTGACTATTTTCTCTCCAAGACCACGAACATCTATCTGATCGCTGCTGCGCAGCAGGCGAGCGGTATCGATTCGACCGGCAAGCCGGCTGTGGCCCAGGTCGGACTGCAGCCCTCGAACTCGAATCGTCAACTCGTCATCACGACGGGATTACAGGTTAAGTTTTAAGGCGCGGGCTGCGACCGCGCGATGTCTCCAGAAGTGTCTCGACTGTCGGTGAAAATCGCGAGCTTCGCTTTCAGTGCCGGAAAGTTGGCATGGCAACTTATGTGAACAGGCGGAAATGAAGTAAATATCAATTGTAGAAATATAAAAGTTTGCGGGAGCGATTTGTAGTGAAGCGCTCACCTCCAGTGGGGCGAAATGCGGTTAGCGGATTCCGTCGACGCGCGGGCGCACACCATGTTTTCAATCGCCAGGCTTTTTGGGGGATTGTGACGTTGCCATTGGGCAAACTGAGGAGCAATCTTAGGAGAGAGGGCTGGTATTCATCAAAGGAGGACGAGCAACATGCCATTGTGGAATATTTATCACCCCGTTGACGCTTACACGGCGGAAGAGAAGCAGGAGATGGCCAAGCGCATCACGGATATGTATTACGTCCTTCCCCGTTTTTACGTGGGGGTCCTGTTTCATGAACAACCGAAAGATTCTTTTTTTATGGGAGGACAGAAGCGTGACGACTTCGTTAGGATCCGGCTCGACCACTTTGCGCGACATATGTCGAGCGACGCCGAGCGGACTACCAATTGGCTGAAAAGGGCCGATGAAGCGATTGCACCATTCGTTCGTGACCGCGGATACCACTACGAACTGCACATCGGCGAAACACCTCGAGAGCTATGGCTGATTGACGGTATCCACCCGCCTCGCGCAAATACAGCCGCCGAGCAGCGATGGAAGTCTGAAAATCAGCCGTCACCGTTCGGCCCGGAAGAGGGTTGATCTTGCTTGAGGCGAGCGGCTCCATTGGGCGGAGGCTGCCGGTCTGGCTTGGGGCCACTCGTCGAGATGGTGTCGCGCAGCCGCATTCACTGCGACATCGGCACATTACTATCCGTCTTTTGTCACAATAGCCGGGCGGGTGCGATGGCTGCCGCGTCCACCCGGCTGCCAGGGTGCTTCCGCACGTCGTCCATCGCGGGATCGTAGGCTTCGGAACTGGTGTCCGCTCCTGCTTCGCAATGCCGTCGCTGACAATCAAACACGCTACGACCACGGCAATTGCGCTCGCGAAGATCGAACAGACTGAGCATCTTTTTCAGGGTAGCTTTGGAGAGTAGAGCGACAAAGCGCATTCAATGAATTTCCTGACACATGGAGCTCGATCTCGCGTCCTGAAGGCGAGAGCGAGTTCGACGTCCTCGTTGAGATCTTCCACCTTTCGGAATGTCACTCCCGCCGGAGCTAGGGAACTCATGGACTGTGGGGCGAGAACCACACCGTAACCGGCGGCTGCCATGCAAAGGCCGGAAATAAAATCTGCGACACGATGTCGCGGCACTGCGTCAAACCCTCCGCGGCGTCCCAGATTGGCCAGGTTGTCTGTGAATCCTTCACTCTCGCTGAATTGCGGAACGATGAACGGCTCTTCGCGAAAATCGCGCGCAAGTACACTCGTCGATGTGGCAAGTGGGTGACTTGTCCGCACTGCAATCATAAGTTGTTCGCGCATCAAAACAGTCGCAGCGACCCCGTCTGGATACTGTGACCTGGAACGCAACAGGCCGATGTCTAGCCCGCCGTCGCGCAGGCTTTCCAACTGCCTTGGTGTTTCCATCCAGGAAACGTGCATTTCGACGTGTGAATGCTGGTCGCGAAAGGTTTTTAGCACTCTGGGGAGAACTCCCGCGGAGACTGCGGAACCGATATATCCTAGGGAAATACTCCCGACCTCGCCTCTTGCCGCGAGCTTGCCCATCAATTCAGCACGTTCAAGTTGGCGCAGAGCAAGCGTTGCCTCATGCAGGAACATCGTACCAGCGTCAGTGAGGCTTACAGTCGAGCGCTTGTTTCGGTTGAGAAGTCGTACCCCGAGATCAGACTCCAGCTTTCTTATGTGAGCACTCAGCGCTGACTGAGCGATATTCAACTGATCAGCGGTTTTCGCAAAATGGAGATTCTCGGCGAGAGCCACAAAGACCTTCAACTGACGGCTGTCCATTTGTTCGGAGTCTCCGATTAAAAAGTTCGAAATTTTCAGTTTATTCAATCACGCGTCTGACGTGAAATATCGACGAACTACACTTGGAGAAAAAGATGAATACATCTGTCGCAATGAGTTTCACCCACGATCTTTTCAGCGTCAATCCTCATCCGCAGCACGACAGGCTTCGCAAGATGGACCTTGACGTAAGCGCGCTCGGAAGCTTCTTCGAAGCGGTGAGGCACCTCAATGTACAGAATCTTGAATATGTACCGCTTACGCGATTCCTTCTGGCCTACGAACTGGACCGTGCACTCGGAGGTAATTTCGGGTTGGCAATCCGTCGGATTGCGCGAGATCGCATGAGTGGCGGCTTCACCGTCGGGTTGCAAAAAGTTACATCCAACAGTGATGACCTGGTAAAGTTCGGGACCGCTGTGGGTCATCTGCTCGGACCGAGCAACTACGACGCGATGTCTGGCACGTTTTACGCCCGCTTTCTAGTCAAGCATACCGACGCGAGCGACTCGTATCTGCGTCAGGCCTATCGGCCGCTCACCTTACATACCGACGGCACCTATGTCGAGGAAGAGACGCATTGGTTGCTGATGATGAAGTTTGAGGAGACCAACGCGACCGGGGGGGAGTCGCGCCTCATGCATCTTGACGACTGGAAGGAACGCGACGAGTTTGCCTTTCACGGGATGGGGGGTTTGCCCTTTGTCTACAAAGCACCAAGTTCGAAGAATGTAAGCGTGCCTGTCGAGCGTCCTATTTTTTTTCACTCCGAATTCGGTCTGTCAATGTCCTATATTGACCAGTTCATACAGCCTCGGTCCATACACGAAGCACGTTTTTTAAATGACATGTCCCACTCGATGGAGAAGTCGACTGCTACGAGAGAGGTGAGTTTGCCGGTCGGTGATTTGGTTATTGTTAATAACTATTTCTGGTTGCATGGTAGGGCTCCTTTTGAAAAGCATTCGGAATTGCACCGCGAATTGATGCGCCTGCGTGGGACTTTTGTGAAATAACAGTTCTAACAGGCTTCCGATTACATCCTGATCCAGGCACGCTGGTCGCAATTGGACCACGGAATGACTTTTCGAACCTAGGCGGCGTTAGCTTGCCTTATTCTGATCAGGCGCTTCACCGGGAGCAGTCAGGTTGCGAACCTCGAAGTGTTGTTTAAGGCGGCGAACACGGTCGAGATGTAGTCGCCTTACTACTGTCCGTGCGTTCGCGAGCGGCGCGTCAGCGGACGGCTTGAAGAGTTGAGGAACAACATCGCGCTTGTCGAGCGCAGGCGATCGAATGCACTGAATGAATTCGAAGGATGTGGTGCGAATTTTTTTGCCCAGTAGTTCGGCCAAGAAGCGAGGTTCGATGCTTCTGGCCAGATCTTCGACAATCCGTGACAGAAGCGAGTGAAGTCACTCACGTTGATCTTCGGGGGCGGCATCGAACGGGCCGCCTCGGTGATGTTTGCGGCGTCGCGGGCGTCGGTCTGGGCTTCACCGGCATGCAGGTGGGCAGTGCGGCGCATCGCCGGTCCGGGCAGAAAGGCAACCAGGACGCTTTCACCTCGGGCGACAGCCACCGGCAATGCGTCAGAGATAATGCGGTCCCGGTGGCCGAGGTCGAGCGTGACGGCGTTCCAGCAATGGAGTTCGACCACATATCCCGACCAGCATTGCCGTGGAGCGCAATGCGCGAGGCGACCCGCTCTTCAGACTGGTGCCGGACGAGGCCGGTTGGCGCTCTTCCCAAAACAAGCCGTGGCAAGCGGATTCACATCGTCGTACCTCTGACGCAACCGCAGCGCTGGGACGAGACGAAAAATTCGCTCGAGCTGTGGCGTGTCGCATCGCGAGTGTGAGACCGAACCGCGTTTCGGCGGCGTCAGAGCCTGAAGTGCAGAGAGTGCGAAGTGCGCTCGCGCCAAAACAATGGGGTAGAAGTGACCGCTTCGTGCTCGAACGAAGCAACCCGCTTAACGAGACGCCTGACGCCGACGGGCACCTTTACGACCGTTCGCTTCCTCCGTCATATTGCGAACGATGGCGGCGAAGTGGCGGGCTGCCGCACTGCGCGTTTCGTTGCGTCGCCATAGGAAGCCCGGCGTACGCACCGGTGTGGGGCTTTCCAGGGGAATGGCACGTACATCGTCGCGCTGAATCGCATGCTCGGATACGATCGTCGCGATCGAAGTCGAACTTACCAGTTCGATCATCGGCGCAATGGCGCTCATTTCCGCAACCACGACCGGGTCTGCGTTGGCCATTCGAAAGCATTCATCGATCACTGCGCGCGTGGTGAATGTTTTCGACAGAAGCACGACCTTTTGCAGATGGAGTTCCACCATTCGCACGAAACGACGCCGCGCAAAGGGATGGCGGGTACTTACAGCGAGCACCATTTCTTCGTTATACAAGGGTTCGAAACGAAGCGCATCGAGATTGCGCGGTTGATAGGCAACGCCGAAGTCCAGCTCGCCATCGATCAGGTTTTGTGCGATATCGTCGCCTGACAATTCCCTCACACTCACCCTGACTGACGGATGCTGCTCGAGAAAAATCGATACGCAATTCGGGATGATCCGCATATTGAAAGTATGCGTGGCGCCCATCCGGATCTCTCCCGTCAGGATATCGGCGCTCTTTCTGATCGTCCATACCCCTTCGTCGACCTCTCGAAGCGCGTTGCGGATATGTTCAAGAAAGAGCGCACCCGCCTCGGTTATCAGCACGCGCTTGCCGGAACGATCGAACAGGCGGCATCCCAGTTCGTCTTCGAGTTGCTTGATCTGATGAGAGAGGGTCGACTGCGTCACGTGGACCTTTTCCGCAGCCTGGGTGAAGTTGAGCTGCTCGGCGAGAGCGGTGAAGTAACGAAGATGTCTCAGTTCCATATGTTCTTCAGTCCATCGTTTTTATCTGCTATTGATGCAACGAATGATCGATAGAAGCCATCTGATATTTTTTCGCGATTGTCCTTCACATACATCAGAAAGTAAACGACATACCCAGCCGGCCGAGCAACGGACCAAGCGGCGCGTGATCGCGTTAACCCTTGCTCCCTTCGTGTCGTACTGTTCCGGGTTTGTTGCGCAATGCCGTCCGCTTCATCCATCTATCGATCACATCGATCAATTTCGCATTCAAAAAACCATTTCACTCATCGCAACCCTGCGCGTAACCTTGCCTCAATCCCGGCTCACCGTTCTTTCGTAACACCAAATAGGAGACGACCATGCAGGTCAAGGAAACACTCGAGGAGTACACCGCACAGAGCGCGCAGCGTCGCGCGCGCAGTCGCGTGGGCAAGCTTCATCATCACGCGTATATGGCGCGTGACATGGCGGCGACACGCCACTTCTACGAGGACATCCTCGAGCTACCTCTGGTGGGGACGTGGGTCGAGCGCGTCAACCCCGTGACGGGAAAGCCGGACAATTACGTGCATACCTTTTTTGAGTTGGGCGACGGCAGTTGCCTCGCTTTCTTTCAATTCAAATCCCCCGAGGCAAGCCTGGAACAATCCGTCAACCGGTTCCAGAACGTGAATCCGTTCTCGCATCATATCGCGCTGACCGTTGGCGGCATGGAGACGGTTCAGTACTTCAAGAAAAAACTGGCCGACGAGGGCATCTCCGCGTTTGAGACGGATCATGGCTACTGCTATTCGATCTATTTCCACGACCCGAATGGGATGCAGGTCGAGCTGACCACGCTTGTACCGGTGACAGGCAAGTTGATGCAGGAAGCGGAACGGACGGCGCACGCAATGCTCGACGCCTGGCTTAACGAAGATGACGTTGCAACCAACAACACCACTCGGGGTGCTGGCTGGGTAAGCTGACTCCGGGTTGTCCTGCAAGTCCGACGCGTATGCCGCGAATCTGGTGCCGTGACTGTTCCTGAAGCGGCTATGCCGCCGGGGCTATTCGTGCCGTCCGCGGGCAAATGCGTCATTTCATCAGACAGTCAGTGTAGAGACAATCGTATGACCGCGGGAACACTCTTTGTCAGGGTGGCAAGTAAGCGTCTTGAAGCCACCGATATCTATTCATTCGAACTTGTGCGACCGGGAGGCGAGCCGTTGCCCAGGTTTTCACCCGGCGCTCACATCGACGTTTTCGTGCCGGGCGGTCCGATCCGGCAGTACTCGTTGTGCAACGACGCCGCCGAGACCCATCGATATGTGATTGGCGTGTTGCGCGACCCGGCCTCGCGCGGTGGATCGCAGGCGATGCACGAATCCGTGAACGAAGGCGATGTCATCAGCATCGGCGAGCCGCGCAACAATTTCACGCTTCGCCTGGGCGCCGCTCATAGCGTGTTGATCGCGGGCGGTATCGGAATTACGCCTCTGTTGTGCATGGCGAGGCACCTGGCAAGCATCGGCGCATCGTTCGAATTGCACTACTTCTGCCGTTCGCGGTCGCGGGCAGCTTTTCAGGTCGCGTTATCGTCGCCGCCGTTTGACGGACGTGCGCACCTTCACGTGAGCGAGTCCAGTGGAAGCAGCAACGAGGCGATCACGCATCTGCTTGCGAACTTGAGCATGGACGCGCAATTGTATGTGTGCGGTCCCGAGGGATTCATCGAGAAGACACTGCTTGCGGCGCGCGAGCGAGGCTGGGCGGAAGACGATGTGCATATCGAGCGGTTTGCGCCAGTCTCGCATACCGATAGCGACAGTGAGCCATTCGATCTCCATCTCGCGCGCACCGGCACGACGGTTCACGTGCCTTCGGGTGTAAGCGCCGCCCAGGCGCTCGCGCAAGCGGGTATCGAGATAGCGCTGTCGTGTGAGCAGGGCGTGTGTGGTACGTGCGTCACTCGCGTGCTCGGAGGAATACCGGATCACCGCGACATGTTTCTGCTTCCGGAAGAACAGGCGCAAAACGACCGGTTCACGCCGTGTTGCTCTCGGGCACGGTCGGCATCGCTGATCGTGGATCTATAAATTCCCGACCTGAATAAAGCGGGCATCTTCATGCAAACAGTTTCGACGCCGAATATGACCACCACGGTCGTGGCTGGTGACCCTTACGGCGCCCGGCATATCGTCACGTCCAGCGACGGATGCCAGCTTGCCTACTGGGTGGGAGGGGTCCCCGATGGCATACCGGTGGTGCTGCTTCACGGCTTTTCATTCGATCACACGATCTGGCTACGCCAATGGTGCGACCCCGTTTTGCAGCGACAATGCCGTCTGATCGTGCCAGATCTGCGCGGTCATGGGCAATCCGGGCGCCCGGCGCACGCGTCGAGTTATGCACAGGGCCGTGCCTGGGCAGACGATCTCGCGGCGCTCATCGATGCGTGTTCGATCGGGCGTGCCGTGGTGGTGGCGTGGTCCTACGCGGGCCGGATGATCAACGACTTCATCCGTCATTACGGTTGCTCGCGCTTGAGCGGCGTCAATTACGTCGCGGCCGCCACACTTGCCGTGCCCGCGGCGATCGGTCCCGGTCACGCGTGGCTCGCCGATATGTGCGCGCACGAGGCCTCGGTGGCGAGCGCCGCCGAACGGGCGCTTGTACACGCGGCGCTGGGACCCGGCGCAAGCGAAGAGGACCTGGCGGCGATGCTGCGCGTCGTGCGCCAGACTACGCCCGAAACGCGACGCTGGCTGCGTGAGCGCGTGCTGGACTACGACGAACTTCTCGCGACCCTGGCAGTGCCCGCACTGGTCACTCACGGTGAGCTTGATCCGATTGTGTTGCCCTGTCTCACCGGACGGCTTGCGAGCGTGCTGCCCGACGTCGAAGTATCGCTTTATCCGCATACCGGCCATGCGCCTTTTATCGATCAACCCGCGCGCTTCAATCACGAGCTTGCCGCTTTTGCGCGACGAGTGTGGAAAGACCCATCAGCGAGTGTCGGGGAGACCGGCTGATTACCCGTTTTGACGAGATTCATACAGGAGACAAACAGATGTATCCCTTCAAGGATGACGATTGCGATTACGCGCGCGGACAATGGTATGTCGCCGCCTGGAGCGACGAAGTGTCACGAACACCACTCGAGCGCTGGATCCTTGGCGAGCCTGTCGTGCTTTATCGCACCGAAACGGGTCTGCCGGTCGCATTGGACGGCCGCTGCCCGCACCGCAATTTCCCGATGTCAAAGGGTGTGTTGCGCGGCGACGACCTCGAGTGTGGCTATCACGGCATCACCTTCGCGCCGGACGGCACATGTGTTCGTATTCCGTCGCAGGCGGCCATTCCGTCGGGCTGCAAACTGCGCGCCTATCCGTTGATCGAAAAATGGAAGCTGCTGTGGATCTGGACCGGCGAACCCGACAAGGCCGATCCCGCGCTCATTCCCGATCATGAGGAAATTCGGCTGGAAAAGGAAGGCTGGCTCGCCACGCAGGGATTCACGGTGATGTTGAATTCGCGCTACCAACTGCTCAACGAGAACCTGATGGACATTTCCCATCTGAGCTATCTCCATGCCGGCACGATTGGCACGCAGGCCGTTGCCGGTACGGACGTGCAGATCATCGATGGTCCGCGTTTTCTGCGCGGAACGCGCCGGATTTCGAATGATTCGATTACGGGTTTCTTCGCTGAAGTCCTCGGATACAACGGAAACATCGACCGCGAAGTCCTGATCGACTACTACGCCCCGGGTCTGCACGTAGCTTGGGAAATTTTCATGAAGCCCGGCACGATCGGAACTCTCGACACGCTCGGCACTGACGGAAATCCGAATGTTCTCGGTATGTATCGTGTTCATCACATGGTCACGCCTGCCACGCGTGACAAGACGAATTACTTCATCGCCTATTCGCGCACATTCGCTCGTGACGATACCTCCGTCACTGACACCATGACGTCGGTGTTCACGTCGGTGATCATGCAGGACGTCGAGGCCTCTGAAGCCATCGAACAACTGCTGGCGAAGCGCGAGGCCGCGCCGACAGAGCTATTGCTCAGAGCGGACGGTCATTCTGTTCGTGGGCGCCGCAAGCTCGAAGCATTGATGCAGCAGGAACGGGCGCAGGCCTGACTAGTCGCGGCAAACCGCTCTCCGACGAGGGCTGATAACCGATCTTGTCGGGATCGGAACCGCAGCGGCGGTATTCGCAATCGATGCGGCGAGCGAACACCACTTAGCCAGAGAGCCGTGGGAAAACAGAAAACATATAGGAGACAGGCTGTCATGCAGGATACTGATAACGGACCGATCGGGGACAGCGCTAGCGACGATACCCAATCGCGGCGTAACTTTCTGAAATTGGCCGGGGCGACGATCATTGCAAACGGAATGATCAGGCCGTCGACTGCAAACGCAGTCGAGGATGCGGCAACTACCACCGCGTCCACCGGCGCAGCGGTGAAAAGAGCACCGTCGGTCGCGCCGGCCGGCTACAACATCCTTTTCATTCTGACCGACCAGGAACGCTATTTCAATGAATGGCCTTTTCCCGTTCCCGGCCGTGAGGAGCTGAAGCGCAGCGGCATCACGTTTACGAATCACCAGATAGCGTCGTGCGTTTGCTCTCCGTCCCGATCAACGATCTACACAGGGCAGCACATTCAACATACCGGCGTATTCGACAATGCAAATCTGCCATGGCAGCCGGATTTGTCGACGAACATCCGGACCATCGGCCATATGCTGACTGACGCAGGGTACTACACGGCTTATCTCGGCAAGTGGCATCTCGGTGGGAACATGGAGAAGACTGAGAGTCAGTACACAGCTCCTGTCTTTGACTATAACAAGACCATGAAGCAGTATGGCTTTAACGATTATTTCGGCGTTGGTGATCTTATCGGATATGCCCGCGGAGGATATGACTACGACGGCATTACGACGGAGTCGGCGGTAAGCTGGATGCGGAGTAAGGGAGTCGAATTGCAGCGTCAGAAGAAACCGTGGTTTCTGGCGGTTAATCTCGTCAACCCGCATGATGCGATGTTTGTTAACACGGACCCACTTGGGTCGAATTTGCAGAACACGCCCAAACCGTTTCTTGTCAATCGTAGACCTCCCAACGACGGCATTTATAGCGCCAACTGGGGAAATGTACCGCTTGCCAACTCGATCCGCCAACCTTTCGATGAAAAAGGACGTCCGCCGGCACACGGGACTTTCATCAAGGCGCACGGCGATATCGTGGGTGCCTTTCCATTTACCGACGAAAGAATCCGGGTATATCAGAACTACTATTTCAACTGTATTCGCGACTGCGACGAACAGGTCACCCGCCTTTTGCGGACACTGGATTCGCTCGGCCTGACGGAAAATACCATCGTTGTTTTTACTTCAGACCACGGCGATCACGTGGGGGCACACCAGATGATCGGAAAGGGCGCAAGCACGTATCGCCAGCAGAACCACGTGCCGTTCATCATCCGTCATCCGGCCTATCCGGGTGGAACGAAATGCGAGGCGCTTACTTCACACGTGGACATTGCGCCGACGCTGGTCGGTCTCACCGGCCTGGATCCGATCAGCGTATCGCGCATCGCGGGCTCCGCGGTGGTGGGAACCAACGTTGTCCCACTTCTGACGGATGCTCCGACCGCGAAAATTGATGCGATCCGCGAGACCGCGTTGTTCAACTACGCAATGTTTGTTTACTACGACAGTGAATGGCTTCATGGGGAACTCAAGGCGCTGGAAGATCGGGGCCTGTCGCCGGACGAACTGCATCAGAAAATGCGGGAGTTGACGCTCGACTTCCAGTTGCGCGGTGCGATCCGCAGTGTGTTCGATGGATGCTATCGATTTAGCCGTTACTTTTCCCTGTTGAATTTCAACCAGCCAGCAACGCTCGAAGCTCTTTTCAAAAATAACGATATCGAGCTTTTTGACCTTCAACGTGATCCAGACGAGATGAAAAATCTCGCGCTTTCTCCTCGTCAAAACGGTGAGCTGTTGCTGGCTATGAACGCGAAACTCAACCGGGCTATCGAGAAGGAAGTAGGGGACGATTCCATCGACTGGATGCCGATTCGAGACGGCAAGGTGCAATTTCAGTTCCGCAAGCGAACGTGAAAGAAACATACGTCCCGCTGTGACTCGAGCGGCGGACGTGACGAGCTGTGTGTGCTGACCGGATGGTGCGCGAGGAATCTCGTTTTCCCGCGCCTTCCAGACTCCCTCTGTAATAGCCAGGTTGTATTTCCGACGAAAACCTCGTTTTCGCCGTTTCTATCGGTTCCGGATACATATTATTAAAGCAGGGCACCCAATGAATATAAAATACAAAAAAGTCGCAAAAAGGTTTGGATTATTTCTCGCATTGGCGGTTCCGGAGCTGGCGTGCGCTCAATCCGGTATAACGTTATATGGTCTTGCGCAAACTGCGGTCGATTTTACGCACTTTTCGTCGGCGCCCAAAAGTCCGGGTAAATCGGCGACTTACTTGACAAACGAGTCGTCGTTTTTCGGGCTGCAAGGCAAGGAGGACCTGGGCAACGAGGTATCGGCGATTTTCAAGCTGGAGAGCTGGTTCAGTCTTGCCAACGGATCGCTGATCGTTCCCAATACGCTGTTCCCACGGGAAGCCTATGTAGGGCTTTCGAGCAAAACACTCGGCACGTTGATGCTCGGCAGTATTTATACGCCGGCGCTGTGGCTGTCTTTTAGTGTCGATCCGTATGGCCGGGCCAATAACGGAGCGATCTACAATCTGATGCAGCAGGTCCCACCACGAAATACGATCCGAGGATTTATTCCGACACAGAATAACGCAATTGAGTATATTTCACCATTGATTGCGGGTGCGATAACAGCTCGGGTCATGTTTGCGCCAAGCGGCCAGACGGGCGACCAGAGCAGGCTAGGACAGATGTTTTCTTCGTCACTGGCCTACGATAAGAAGCCGTTATATGCGGGATTCAGCTACGAGCGCAGTTACGTCAATGCTTCGTCATTGGGCGTAAGTGCAAACCCGCGCTCGAACACGACCATGACGATGGGTGTGGCTTATACGTTTCCGTGGTTCAAGGCGAGTGGCTACCTGTTGAAGAATCAACTCAGTGGATTCAACGATGTCAATGGATATATGGTCGGACTCACTATCCCGGTTGGCACGTCAAGAATCGTGAGTTCGTACAGCGCACGCCAGATGACGCACGATCATGATACGAAGGCCAGTGTATTTGCCATCGGATATTTTTATCCGCTGTCGAAGCGAACCATACTGTTTACGTCGTTTGCGCAACTGCACAACGGAGCATCGACATCGTTCGGGTTATGGCCGAGCGAGACGATTTATAACCCCCAAGGGCTACCGGTGGGCGGTCAGAATATTCGAAGCGTGGAGGTCGGAATGGCGCACTATTTCTGATTGGTAGGCGTCGGGCCTTACGCGGACATCAAGATTCGCACGTAAAAAATCGAGTCGGAAGTCCGCGAGTGTGATTGAGTCGAACTGCCGGGATCAGAGCCCGGCAGCGGTAACTCCAGCAGATCATTCGGTTATGTCGACCTACAATTGCCGCGTCTGAACGACAACGAATGCCAGCGGAAATGGCCTACAACCATGGGTGCCTGTTCAGATGCACACTTTCGAATCGGGCTATTTCGTCCGCATGGGCGAGAGTGGCCCCGACTTCCTCAATGCCCCGAAGCAGGCGCTCCTTCAGCGACGGCGCAATATCGAAGTACATGTCGACGCCTTCTGGCGTGCGCAGTGTTTGAGCCCGGAGATCGACGGTCAGACGATATGATTCGGACGTTTCGATCGAGTGGAGGAGACGTTCGATATCGGCATCGGACAGCGCTACCGGCAGCAGACCGTTCTTGCAGCAGTTGTTATGGAATATGTCGGCAAAACTGCGGGCAATCAAGGCACGAAACCCTGCCTGCCGAAGCGCCCAAACCGCATGTTCACGCGAGCTTCCACAGCCGAAATTCCGGCCCGAGAGCAATATCGACGCCCCTTGGTAGCGCGGCAGATTAAGCATGAAGCAAGGATTCGGTACGCGTGCTTCGGGCGGCTTGCCGTAATAGCCGGCATCCTTAAAGCGCCATTCGTCGAATACATACGGGCCCAAACCGATACGCGAGGTCGTTTTCATGAATTGCTTGGGCATGATCGCGTCGGTATCGACGTTGTCGCGATTGAGCGGAACAACGAGCCCCTCGTGGGTGATGAAAGGTTCCATGATCAATCGATGCTCCCAAGGCCATATTGCCGAACGTCGACGAAATGGCCGGCGACGGCCGCCGCCGCTGCCATGGCGGGGCTCACAAGGTGCGATCGCCCGCCCGCGCCTTGCCGCCCCTCGAAGTTCCGGTTCGACGTCGACGCCACACGTTCGCCTGGTTCGAGTCGATCCGGATTCATGCCGAGGCACATCGAGCAACCGGCTTCGCGCCACTCGAATCCGGCATTGACGAAGACGCGATCAAGCCGTTCATGTTCGGCTTGCCGCTTCACCGCACTCGATCCCGGCACTGCCATCGCGAGCCGGATATTGGATGCGATGGGCCTGTCCAGGCGTCGCAACACGTCGGCGGCGGCTCGTAAATCTTCGATCCGGCCATTGGTGCACGACCCGATGAATATCTTGTCCACGGCGATATCGGTTATTTTTCTGCCGGGTTGAAGATCCATGTATCGCAATGCCTGTTCATATCCGGCCCGTCGGGCCGGGTCATCGACGGCGGCCGGATCGGGCACGCATGCCGTCACGTCCGCCACCATCTCCGGCGAGGTGCCCCAAGTCACCTGAGGTACGATCGCTGAGGCTTCCATGACGATCTCAGCATCAAACTGTGCGTCGACGTCCGAGTGCAGCGTGCGCCAAGCCTCGCAGGCTCGTTCCCAGTCGGTGCCTTTGGGTGCGAGCGCGCGTTCGCGGCAATACCTCAGCGTCGTGTCGTCTACCGCGACCAAGCCCGCTCTCGCGCCAGCTTCGATTGACATGTTGCACAGCGTCATGCGCCCCTCCATCGATAGTGAGTCGATCACGGCGCCCGCGAATTCAATCGCGTAGCCCGTTGCTCCGGCCGTGCCGATACGTCCAATGAACGCGAGCGCAACATCCTTTGCGCTACTGCCGAAGGGAATCGCACCGTTGATCGTTACGCGCATCGTCTTGCTGCGATGGGTGAGCAATGTTTGAGTTGCAAGGACGTGTTCGATCTCCGACGCGCCGATGCCGAACGCCAGTGCGCCCAGCGCGCCATGCGTGCTGGTATGGGAATCGCCGCACACAATCGTCATGCCGGGCAATGTGACGCCTGATTCGGGCCCGACGACATGGACGATGCCCTGGCGCGGATCGTTCATGCCGAAGTGCCGAATCCGGTTCAGGTCGCAGTTCTCGCGAAGCGTTTCGACCTGGATCCGGGCGACCGTTTCGGCAATGCCAGCGGCCCGATCGGTCGTCGGCACGTTGTGATCGGCAACGGCCAAATTCGAACCGGGTCGCCAAACCCGCCTGCCTTCCAGACGAAGCGACTCGAACGCCTGCGGGCTCGTTACCTCGTTCACGAGATGACGGTCGATGTAAAGCAGCGTGGTTCCGTCCGATTCGCACCGAACCGTATGGGCGTCAAAGATTCTGTCGTAAAGCGTGCGGCTCATTTCGTAGCTGGATTCCGGTGTGTAACGGCCGCTGGCTTCAGGTCGGTTCGACCAGGCGTTTTGCTTGCAGCTGCCTGCGGATCGGGCCAAGGACCTCTTCGTCATGCTCGCCGAGCGTTGGAGGAGGCACGACGTCCCGGGTGATCTGGCCGTCGAAGCTGACTGGCGGCCGGACGGTGCGAAATTCTCCCATCGTCCTGTGGCGGGCCGATACCAGCAGTTCGAGATGCTTCGCCTGTGGATCCTCCAGCGCCTCGCTCGAGTCGTACATGGGTGCATGCGGCACATCCTGCGATTCGAGGCGACGACACCAGTCGTCACGATCGCGCGCGGCAAAGATCTGCGACAGAATTTCAATGAGATCGGCCTGATGGGCGATACGCCCGGTGCGATCGGAAAAGCGGGGATCCTGAAACAGCGCGGGCCGCTCGATAGCCTCGGCAAGCCCTCGCCAGAACTTATCCGGCGAGGACATGTGCAGCGCGAGCCACTTTCCATCGGCGCATTTCATCACATACGATTGCGAGACACTGGGACGGGAATAGGGGCCCATAACTTCGCCAGCCGAATAGTAGTGCGTAAACGCGTCGAGGTTGAAATGCGACATCGCTTCGAGCATCGACACCTCGACCTGTCGTCCGAGCCCTGTCGCGTTGCGTTCGTGGAGTGCGCCAAGAATGCCGTACGCTGCATAGAAGCCCGTCAGCGAATCGGCGATTGCCGGCCCAACGACGCGTGGATTTTCCGGATTGATCAACAGGCCAAGAAAGCCACTTGCAGCCTGGGCGACCGAATCGTATGCAGGACGGCCAGCAGCAGGGCCTGTCGAACCGAAGCCGCTGATCGAGCAATAGATGAGGCGCGGATTGATTTTCTGAAGCCGCGCCGAGCCAGCGTTCAAGCGATCCGCGGCACCCGGACGAAAATTCTGGATATACACATCAGCATTCCGGATCAATTCGTCGAATACTTCCAGGTCCTCCGGATTCTTAGTATTCAGCGTGACGCTGCGCTTATTGCGGTTATATGTCTGATAGTGCGGACTATAAAGACCGCCTTTGAAGGCCCTGAACGGATCACCCGTGTGCGGTTGCTCGATCTTGACGACGTCGGCACCGAGGTCGCCTAGCAGCATACCCGCCGCTGGGCCGGTTATAAATGTTCCTTGTTCCAGGACGCGAACGCCATTGAGAATTTTTACCATGGTATCTATACTCCTCGGCGGCCCGGCGTTTCTGGGCCGCACCGCGGATTGATGAACTGAGAGCTTCGCGGCCAATTCGCGCGGCAGTCACGCGCGGCGGCCGGGTCCGCCTCATGCATGAATATGGCGAATTGGGAGTGCGCCAATCGCTAATGCCCCTGGAGGCGATTCATCCGGCTCGTTTCACAACGCGTACTTCTAATTGCATGCGGAATATCCAGAGAAAAACAATTCCTGCAATGCCTCGAACGTCGCAAATGCAGATGCGATTCAAAAGAGTCCGTCGGTCCCCTGCGTAGGACAGACGGCGGACATCGCTGTACATCCGGTATCGCGTCGGTAGATGAAAGAATGCGCACTGGCGCTGCATTCGGCAGAGGCAGCCGTGCAGTCAGACCGGGCACGGATATCGTCCCGCTTCAATGACCGGGAATGAATCCTTCGGGTAGTGTTCCGTCGTACTCGAATTCGCGTGTTGCCTGATACGACAGAGCGAATCCAATCGGCTTTTCAAGTTCCTCTGTGAGGTGTCCAATCAGCCCAGCTGTACGCGCAAGGATCGGTACGCCCTTCAAGGCCCGAAGCGGAAATCCGATTCCGAGCAGCACTGCTGGAATAGCGGCGGAGACATTCAGCATCAGAGCTTTACCGATAAGCGCGGGAATCACCTGTTCAATGGCCTCGGCGATCCGCACGAATGTGAGATCGATTCCAGCCTCTTTTGCGACGTTGAACAATGCCCCGACGCGTGCGTCGCGTTGCTTGTGAAGCGGATGGCCATAACCCGGAATGGTGCGCCCCGCGGCTCGATACTCGGCAACGATCTCTTTAGCGGCCTCGGTATAGTCGGAGGCGGCATTTGCTCGCGTTTGCACTTCGATAAAGAGGCGGCCCGCAGCTTCAGATGCGCCGAGAATCACCGAGCCGCAGCCGAGAATGCCTGCCGCGATAGCACCCTGCATGGCGTCGGGCGCTGCAGCAAGAGTCATTCTGCTAGCCTGAACGCTGGGAACCAGGCCATGCTCTGCAATGGCGACGAGCGTTGCATTAAGCACCGCGGTTGAAGCCTCGGTCGCCTGTTTGCCGGTGACCAGCAGGTGAAAGTAGTCGGTGAAGGAAATTTTCCCGATGAGTTCCAACGAGAGATCCTTACCTCGCACAACGATGGTTTCCGCATTCGAAGTCGAAATTGCGGTCCTCGGTACAGTTTCTTTACCGATTTTCATGAGATGTATTGAACAGCTCGAACGTTAGCCTGCATGTTGAAGGGTGATGGCAGGAAATTGAGGCACGAGTTGCAAGTCATACTCACAAGTCGAGAATTCGCAGGAACTCATGGGTGCGTCTCCGTGGCCAGATAAGGCGGGTCCGATGCTGGATCGGCTTCCGCTCTGTGCAAAAGCTTACGCCGCTTCCCCCATGAATAAAAATGGACTTTTCGGCCGCTAAATCATCGATCACATCGATTGATAACCTGCTGGGATTGGCCGGAAATCGGGGTTCCGTTTGAATTAGTGAGCACGATTAGCTCATCACTTGAAAGACGATGCCGGGGCGACGCGCCGCCAGCAGTCGCACAGTTTTCATGCGCGATCGCGGGTAGAGAAGCGTCATGAGCGTTGAGCGGCGCGTACCACACTTGTTGCGCGGTCCGGGGTATAGGCTCGCGCGCAGGTTTCTGAAAGATGCTGGGCAGCGATGACGTCGTTCGTGTGGCTATCTCAGTAATGGCAGTACGTTGCAGCTTTGGCGTACACCGCAACGGCTAGGTGCCTGTGCGAAATGCGGCTTGCCGAAACCTGTCCGTCCAAAAGACCAGAACGCTATCCTTCCGTCAATACGGCGACTGGATTGGAATCGTGAACACGCGCCGAGTTAAGCTTTGGTGGGGGTGCTCAATGGGGTCTACGAGGCCGATTTCCTAGGCTTCTCGTACGGTTTCCGCCCAAGGCGTAGTCAGCACGATTGCCCTGGATGCACTATAGACGGGGATCGCGCGCACAAACGTGAACTGGATACTGGATGCCGACATCAGTCGCTTCTTCGATACGGTGAGCCATGGATGGCTGATCAGATTCGTCGAGCACAGAATCGGCGACCAGCGTGTGCTTCGACTGATCCGTAAATGGCTGAAAGCGGGGGCGATGGAAGATGGGGTGATCGAGTCGACAGACGAGGGGACGCCGCAAGGGTCGGTCATCTCGCCCCTGTTGGCGAACATCTACCTGCACTACGTCTTCGACCTCTGGGCGAACCAGTGGCGCCAGCGCCATGCCGAGGGGAACGTCGTCATCATTCGGTACGCCGACGACATCGTTGTCGGATTCGATAAGCGCCGGGATGCCGAGCGGTTCAAGCAAACCATGCAAGCGAGACTGGAGCAATTTGGGTTGTCGGTACACCCGGAGAAAACCCGTCTGATCGAGTTCGGCCGCTTTGCGGCACAGAACCGAACCAGACGTGGTCTGGGCAAACCCGAGACGTTCAACTTCCTTGGATTCACCCACATCAGTGGTCGCGCCCGAGACGGTAAGTTCATGCTCTGGCGCAAGACCCGACGCGACAGGCTTCGAGCCGCGCTTCGGAAAATCAAAGAGGAGTTGTGGCACAGATGGCACCACTCGATTCCCGAGCAGGGGATGTGGCTACGGCAGGTAGTGCAGGGGTATTTCAACTACCACGCCGTGCCCACGAATCATCTGGTCCTGTGCGCCTTCCGGGCTCGCGTGATCGATCTCTGGCGGCGCACGCTTAGGCGGTGTAGTCAGCAGGACGACACCACCTGCACGCTGCGGAAATTGCGCTGTGAAGGTGCCCTTCTCGTCGACAGTCCTCCATGCACGGCAAAGGGACGCTCGCGGCTCCGTGGCTCGTCGAGCGGGGTCGGTGCGTGATCCGCCCGGGGTATCAGATGTCTGCGGCGCTCTGAGTGTCGGGCGGCTGAGGCTTTGCCATCCTCACGACCCTGCCGCCGTCTGCGTCTTCCACGTCTCGACCGGCAGCTTCCAGAGTGGCGGCATCTGCGAAAACGGCGGCACGGTATGGACGAGCCGCGCCAGCGCGAGGCGGCTGTCCGTGCCGATCTTGCTGAAAATGGCTTTCAGGTGCGCCTTGACCGTATCCAGACTGACGCCCATCGCAACTGCGATGGCCTCGTTGGATTTGCCTTGGGCGATCCATACGGCCACCTCCACCTGACGCTGCGTTAGCTCGGGAAACGCATAATGCAGACGGTCCGCCGCGGAGAGCTTGTCCACCGTGCACCGCTGCGCCTGGCGATACGCGCGCAGCACGTGCGCACGGTAGGCTTGCAGCCGGTCGCGTTCGGCGTCGCTATAGGGCGCGCGGCCCACGACCCGGTGGGCACTGAGGTTCAGTGCGTATTCGCCGTGCTGGATCACGACGTCCATGATGCGGCGTGCACGCGACGGCAGGAACACTTCACGCGCCATCGGCAGCGCCATGAATTCTTCGTCGGTGAAGATATCGGACTCGCGCACGGCGCGCTCGCCAAAGAAGGCCGGATCTTTCTGCCAGAAAGGATGACTGCCCGCGTGGCGCGCATACAGCTCGAAGGCCTCCTTGCGCCGGGCGGGATCGTCCTCGACCGATAGCAACGCTCTCAACTCCCCGCTGCGGTGGTGCACCTCCGTCCAGCCGACCACGTCGGAATCGGTCAGCCGGGCCACGCCCTCGAACAAGATGCCCGGCAGCGTAATCAGGTCAGGTTCTGCTTCGTAGAGTCGGACGATTTCATGCAAGAGGGCGGGGTCGTCGGTGTGCATATCACTCGTTCGGGTAATGGAATCTTCTGAGGATAAATTTTACATTGAGCCTCTGATCTGCGTGGCGCCGCACGCCCGCAAGGACCGCGTCGTACAAGGTTCGGAGAATAATCAACCGGGGAATCAAAATAATGAATCACGCATATTGCGTTGTCTGGAACGCGAGTCTTGGTGGATGGCAGGCTGTGTCGGAGTTGGCACGGTCGGCCGCGAAGGGGATTTCGGCAAAACGACGCGGCGCCCGAAAGCGCGTCGGCGGGACCGGGGCGGCATTGACAGCGTTGTCGCTCACGCTCGCCGCGACGGGGGCGCACGCCGACAATCTGCTCGTCGGCATAGGCGGCGCCGGTGGCGGTAACGGCGGAACGGGCGGCATCGGAGGCGGTGGCGGCGGGCCTGCCTTTTTTCTCGCGGGCAGCGGCGGCCTCGGCGGTCTCCCGGGAGTCACGCAGACGATCGCCAGTCCGGTCAGCGGCGGCAGCATCGGGCCGTCCTACGACTACGTCGTGATCGGCGGCGGCGGCGGTGGTGGCAGCGGATCGGGCGGCGTCAATGGCGCGGCGGGCGGCACGGGGGAACTCGATCTGAGTGGCACGACGCTCAACGTCGGCAACAACCTCTACGTCGGCGGAGCCGGTGGCGGCGGTGGCGCCGGAAACAGCTTCGGCGATCGCGGCGGCAATGGCGGAAACGGCGGAAACGGGACGCTCACGCTGACCGGCGGGGCGACCGTCGCGGTCAGCGGGCAACTCGAGATCGGCGGCGTCGGAGGCGCGGGTGGCGCCTGCGGCTGTTCGGGAAATGGCGGCGCGGGCGGCGCCGGCGTGCTGAACCTCGGCGACGGCAGCACGCTTAACCTCACCGGCGGCACGTTCATCATCGGCGGTGGCAGCGCGCTCAATATCGGCAACGCCACCGCCGACGGCGCGACGGCCGGCGCCATCGTCGGCCTTGCCGGCAGCATCACCGACAATGGCTCGATCAACTTCAACCAGTCCGATGCGTCCTATACGTTCTCGAACGTGATCGCCGGCGTCGGCACGGTTACGCAGAACGGGAGCGGCACGACCATCCTGACCGCGGTCAACACCTACTCGGGTGGCACGACCGTCAACGCCGGGCTCATCAATTTCAGCAACGGCGGCAATCTCGGAACGGGTAATGTCACGCTGAACGGCGGCGGCCTGCAGTGGGCTGCCGGAAACACGACCGACATTTCCAGCCGTCTCAATGCGCTGGGCGCGAACGGCGGCACGTTCGACACGAACGGCAACGACGTGACGATGGCGAGCGGCATCGGCGGGGTGGGCGGCGTGACGAAAGCGGGCGCAGGCACGCTGACGCTCACCGGCGCCAACAGCTACAGCGGCGTCACGACGATCAGCGGCGGCACGCTGGCGCTGAGCGGCGCGGGTAGCATCGCATCGTCGAGTGGCGTGATCGACAACGGCACGTTCGACATCTCCGGCACGACGGGCGATGCATCGATTACGAACCTGAGCGGCACCGGCATCGCGACACTCGGCGCGAAGACGCTAACGCTGACCGATGCGAACGGCACCTTCGGCGGCACGATCGGCGGCACAGGCGTGCTCGTCAAGCAGGGCTCGGGCACGTGGACGCTCACCGGCGCCAACAGTTACAGTGGCGCCACGACGATCAGCGGCGGCACGCTGGCGCTGAGTGGCGCGGGTAGCATCGCATCATCGAGTGGCGTGATCGACAACGGCACGTTCGACATTTCCGGCACGACGAGTGGTGCATCGATTGCGAACCTCAGCGGCACCGGCGTCGCGACGCTCGGCGCAAAGACGCTAACGCTGACCGACGCGAACGGCACCTTCGGCGGCACGATCGGAGGAACAGGCGCGCTCGTCAAGCAGGGCTCGGGCACGTGGACGCTCACCGGCGACAATAGCTACAGTGGCGCCACGACGATCACCGGCGGTACGCTGGCGCTGAGCGGCGCGGGTAGGATCGCATCATCGAGTGGCCTGATCGACAACGGCACGTTCGACATTTCCGGCACGGCGAACGGCACATCGATTGCGAACCTCAGCGGCACCGGCGTCGCGACGCTCGGCGCAAAGACGCTAACACTGACCGACGCGAACGGCACCTTCAGCGGCACGATCGGTGGCACGGGCTCGCTCGTGAAGCAAGGCAGCGGCCTGCTGACCCTCGACGGCAACAGCGCGGCGTTCGCGGGCAGCACGACCGTCTCGGACGGCGTGCTTGAAGTGGGCGACGCCGACTCATCGACGGCCGCGCTTGGCGGCAACGTCGACATCGCCGCCGCCGGCACGCTGCGCGGCCACGGCACGGTGCTTGGCGACGTGGTCAACGGCGGCACGGTCGCGCCGGGCGGCTCGATCGGCACACTGAGAGTCGGCGGCAACTACGCGCAGGCGAGCAACGCAACGCTCGCGATCGAGGTCAGCCCGAGCGGCGCGTCGGCGTTGAACGTCGGCGGCAGCGCGACGCTGAGCGGCGTGCTCGCCCTCACCTACGATCCGGGCACGTATACGGCGAAGTCGTACGCGCTGGTGTCGGCGGCGAGGGGCATCAGCGGCACGTTCGGCAGCATGACGAGCGCCGGCGCGTCTTACCTGGGCACGCTGACGCCTTCGGTCGCCTACGGTGCGAACGAGGTCGAACTCACACTCGCGGTCGCCGCGACGCCGCCGGCGGATCCGGGCACACCGTCAGCGCCGGTTGTCGTAGCGCCCGTCGATACGAGCATCTACGCCGCGGTCGGCACGTCCACGATACTCGGCGCACAGGCGCAAGGCGCCGCGCTGCTCGAACGGCTCGGCAGCGGTTCGGCGGCCGCCGCCGCGACGCCCCGTGGATGGATCACGGCGACGGGCAGTCACACCAATATCGGCGGCACGAACGGCGAGCCCGGCTTCCAGAGCAACCGCTACGGTTTCCTCGCGGGGCTCGAGCGGAAGTACGGCGAATACGACGCGGGCGTGGTCGTGGGCTACGACCACGCGGACATCGACGAAGCGGTGACGGCCGACTCGGGCACCACCGATGTGTTGCGTGCCGCGCTCTACGGCGGCCGTCGCGTGGGGCCGGTCGATCTCGGCGCGACGTTGGGCGCGGGGCTGGACTTCCTCTCGCAGAAACGCCCGTTCGGGCAACTGGGCACGGCCGAGGGCGACCATATGGGCCAGGAGTTCAACGTGGGCGGCCAAGCGAGCCTGCCGATGACGTTCGGCGACGTGCGGATCACGCCGCGCGTCGGCCTGCGCTACGCCTATTTCCATGCGAACGGCTTCGGCGAGAGCGGCGCGGGCGGACAGGATCTCGATGTCGGCACGGACAACGTGCGCAGCCTCCAACCCTACGTGGCCGTGACGGCCGACAAGGCGTTCGGCGACGCGCTGCGGCCCGTGAACGCCGAGCTGCGCATCGGCTATGCGCACGAGCTGCTCGATGCAAACCGCACGCTCAGCGTGACGTCGCTCGACGGCACGGTGTTCGCGGCGCCGGGCACGAGCCTGCCGCGCGGCTATCTGACCGCAGGCGCGAGCGTAACGCTGCATCCGGCGAAGCATCTCGACGTATCGCTCGGCTACGACGCGGTGATCAACACGACGCACGTATCGGCGCAACAGGGCAGCTTGCAGGTCGGATACCGGTTCTGAGAGTCGGCTGACGCGAGCCGGGTGGGCGTTCGGCAGACCCGCTGTATGCCGGCACGCGAAAGTCCGATGTCGCAGGTGGATGCGACGTTCGAATGTCCACGCGAAGTCGCAGGCCACCGCCCGCTTATGGCCGCATACGGAAGTTCGCGGAATGCGCAGGGCGGTTGCGGGCCCGTAGATCGGCAAGCTTCCGTAGTCGCTCCTCTCAGGATCTTGAACCCGGCCTGACCTCTACGGCTGCTTTGATGTGTATAACGGCCATCCCCAGTGCACAGCGTTTCCATGGCGAACAGATGTCAGGCGGTCGTTCTGAATTGACCCGTGCACGCGCGCCGGTCTCCGCGAACATCATCGCCACATGATCCTCGGGCATGCTCCGTGCAACTTCACTAGCGTTGGCCCCAGGGCCATGCCTGTTCGCACCTCATCGATATGGACGCCATCCACAACAAAGCTCGCTCGGCGCCGCCACCGTCCGGGGAACCCACCTTCACCGGCTTCGTGCGGGTGCGCGGCGCTCGCGAACACAATCTGAAAAACATCGACGTGCAGATTCCGCGCGATGCGCTGGTCGTCTTCACCGGCGTGTCCGGATCGGGCAAATCGTCGCTGGCATTCGGCACGTTGTACGCCGAAGCGCAGCGGCGTTATTTCGAATCGGTCGCGCCGTATGCCCGGCGCCTGATCGAGCAGGTCGGCGTGCCCGAAGTGGGCGCCATCGAAGGCCTGCCTCCCGCAGTCGCATTGCAACAGCAGCGCGGCACGCCGAGCGCGCGCTCGTCCGTTGGCAGCGTGACCACGCTGTCGAGTCTCGTGCGCATGCTCTATTCGCGCACGGGCGACTACCCGCCGAAGCAGCCCATGCTGTTCGCCGAGGATTTCTCGCCGAACACAGTGCAAGGCGCCTGTCCGACTTGCCATGGACTTGGACGTGTGTACGAGGTCACCGAAAGATCGATGGTGCCCGACGACTCGCTGACCATTCGCGAGCGCGCCATCGTTGCATGGCCGCCCGCGTGGCACGGACAAAACCTGCGCGACATTCTGGTGACCCTTGGCTACGACGTCGATAAACCGTGGCGCGATTTGCCAAAGAAAGACCGCGACTGGATTCTCTTCACCGACGAACAGCCGACCGTGCCCGTCTACGCCGGACTCACGCCGAAAGAAACGCGTGCCGCGCTCAAGCGCAAGGACGAGCCAAGCTATCAAGGCACATTCGCCGGTGCACGCCGCTATGTGCTGCACACGTTCGCGAACACGCAAAGCGCGCTGATGAAAAAACGCGTGTCGCGATTCATGATTGGCAGCGTCTGTCCGGCCTGTCATGGCAAGCGACTCAAGAAGGAAGCGCTGTCGGTGAAATTCGCCGGGCGCGATATCGGCACATTCGCTCAGTTGTCGCTAGCAAGACTTGCCGAGATGCTCGAACCGATCGCGCGCGGCGAATGGCCCGAGCCGGATGCCGCTCATTCGGGCAAAGGCAGCGTGCTCAGCAGAAGCGCCATGCGCGATGCCGTCGATAAACGGATCGCTGCAGGCGGGTCCGTGCATAAAGCCTCGCCCGATGTTCGGCGCACCCCCAACCTGTCCGAGGAAAAGCGCATCGCCGCGCAACGCATTGCAGCCGAGTTGCTTGAACGCCTGACGACGCTGGTCGATCTGGGCCTGGGCTACCTCGCGCTGGAGCGCAGTACGCCCACGCTATCATCCGGCGAACTGCAGCGCTTGCGACTCGCCACGCAGTTATCGTCGCAGTTGTTCGGCGTCGTGTATGTACTCGACGAGCCATCGGCCGGCCTGCACCCCGCAGATGGCGAAGCGCTCTTCAGCGCGCTGCAGAGCCTGAAGGCCGCGGGAAATTCGCTGTTTGTCGTCGAACACGATCTGCAGATGATGCGGCGCGCCGACTGGCTCGTCGATGTCGGTCCCGCGGCCGGCGAAGCGGGCGGCCATGTGGTCTATAGTGGGCCGCCCGCCGGCCTCGCGAATGTCGAAGCGTCACATACCCGCCGACATCTGTTTGCGCCGCCCGCACCCGTCGCACGCGCGACGCGCGAACCGGCCGGCTGGCTGCGGCTCGTCGGCATCACGCGCAATAATCTGCATGGACTGGACGCCGCGTTTCCTCTCGGCTGTCTGACCGCCGTCACGGGCGTGTCGGGCTCGGGCAAATCGAGCCTCGTGAGTCAGGCGTTGCCCGAGCTGGTCGCTAGCCACTTCGGACGCGCCTTTGAAAAGCCCGACGACGACGAGCAGGACCCGTTGCTCGCGGGCGCGAGCACGCCGACCAGCGGCCGCATTGCCGAAGGCGTGGACGCGCTGCGCCGTCTCGTGCGCGTCGATCAGAAACCAATCGGCCGCACGCCGCGTTCCAATCTTGCCACCTACACAGGCCTTTTCGACCACGTGCGCAAGCTGTTCGCCGACACGCCACTGGCTCGCAAGCGTCGCTACGGCGCGGGCCGCTTCTCGTTCAATGCGGCGCAAGGCCGTTGCCCGACGTGTGAAGGCGAAGGCTTCGTCAGCGTCGAACTACTGTTCCTGCCCAGCGTCTATGCGCCCTGCTCGACCTGTGGCGGCACGCGATATAACACGCAGACGCTGGAAGTCACATGGCGCGATAAGAACATCGCGGAGGTGCTCGGCTTGACCGTCGATGCCGCCTGCAATTTCTTCGCCGACGAAGCCAGTGTGATGCGCGCACTGAAAGTGCTGCGTGATATCGGCCTCGGCTATCTGCGGCTCGGCCAACCCGCCACCGAATTGTCCGGTGGCGAAGCTCAGCGCATCAAGCTCGCTACGGAACTGCAACGCGCGCAACGCGGCGACACGCTGTATATCCTCGATGAACCAACCACCGGCCTGCATCCGGCCGACGTCGACCGGTTGATGGGGCAATCGCAGGGACTCCTGGATGCCGGCAATACCGTCGTCGTGGTGGAGCACGACATGCGGGTCGCCGCGCAAAGCGACTGGGTTGTCGACGTCGGCCCGGGCGCTGGCGGTGCCGGCGGGAAGATCGTGGCGAGCGGCAGACCGGCCCAGGTCGTGCGCGCGAAGGAAAGCCGCACCGCGAAATATCTGAGGCAGCATCTCGTTGTATGAAAGAAGCAGGTGCGTACGCTAGCGAGCGCCGCACTTTCTTTTCAGGCGTTCGACAGGTTTCGGGGTATTGCAGCCGACCCAACGGCAGAGTTGTCCGCTCGCTGAACGGCCGAGCATGAACTTTGCCTCGCGGTACTGCGGTGACCGGCTGAGAGCGACCCTTCAGAGTCGCTCGGCATAGTTGGCAGAGCGTCGGGATACGGCCAGATAGCGGCGCTAAAATCGTCTTTTGACAAAACCAACAAATGGAGTCGGCAGGCGAGGACTAACTCCAAGAATGTTTTCGCCCGCCTGGCGCTTACTGCCTAACCATTTTCACTATGGTCATCATCCCGCCCATGTTTTCGACGCGGACCTTCACGTTGTCGCCTTCCTTCACGCTATTGACCATCGCCGCATCTTTTGCCTTGAAGGCCATCGTCATTGCCGGCATGCCGACATTGGCGAGCGCGCCGTGCTTCAGCGTCACCATGCCGCTCGCCACATCGACATGCTTGACCACCGCGTCGGTCATTGCCTGATTGCCAGATGCAGGCGCGTGGCTCATTGCATCACCGCTCATCTTCATGCCAGACATGTCGTCGGCTAGCGCCGCACCACTCACCGCGGTGCTTGCGATCAATACAGCGGACAGGATCATCGATTTATTCATGACGTTTCTCCAGTTTGGGATGAAGGCACATGCGTGCCGTTGGGAACAGCAAAAACCTGGGGCGCCGCGTGGCTGCGGCGTAGACGGCGGCGCTGCAGCAGCAGCCACGCGGCGGGTATGACGACCATCGAAAGCAGCGGCGCGGTGATCATGCCGCCGACCATCGGCGCGGCGATCCGCTGCATCACTTCCGAGCCGGCGCCATGACCGACCATGATCGGCACGAGGCCCGCGAGTACGACCGCAACCGTCATCGCTTTGGGCCGCACACGCAACACCGCGCCTTCGCGAATCGCTTCGACGAGGGTCGTTTCGTTCAACAGCTCCCCCGTTTTTACCCGCCGGTTCAGCGCTTCTTTCAGATAAAGCAGCATCACCACGCCGAATTCCGCGGCCACGCCTGTCAGCGCGATAAAGCCCACAGCCGTCGCCACCGACACCGCGTGACCGAGAATCCAGATCAGCCAGAAGCCGCCCACTAGCGCGAAGGGCACGGTCGACATCAGCAGCAACGCGTCTGCCGCCGAGTTGAAGGTGAGAAACAGCATCACGAAAATCACCACCAGCGTGACCGGAATCACCGTGCGCAGTTTCGCCGCCGCGCGTTCGAGATACTCGAATTGCCCGGACCACTCGATCGAATAGCCGGGCGGGAGCGTCACCTTCCGGGCGACCGCCTGCTGCATCGCGTTCACCGCCGTTTCGAGGTCTACGTTCCGGATATCGATGTAGACATAACCGGAGAGCCGCGCATTCTCGCTGCGAATCATCGGCGGACCATCCTCGATCGCAATATGCGCGACGTCGCCGAGCGTGATCTGCGCGCCACGGTCGGTCACGACCGGCAGTTCACGCAGCCTGTCGACTGAATCGCGTACTCCGCGCGGATAGCGGATGTTGATCGGGAACCGCTCGCGACCCGCGATCACTTCGCCGACGTTGTTTCCGCCGACCGCCGACGACACGACATCCTGGATATCGCCGACCGCCAGCCCATAGCGCGCCGCCGCCTGCCGGTCGATATCGACGTCGATGTAATGTCCGCCGTTCAGGCGTTCGGCAAGCGCGGAGGTGACGCCAGGCACGTCTTTCACCGCGGCTTCGACCTGCGCTGCCACCTTGTCGATCTGTGTCAGGTCTGGCCCGGAGACCTTGACGCCTACCGGCGTCTTGATGCCGGTCGACAGCATGTCGAGCCGGTTGCGGATCGGCGGCACCCACACGTTCGAAAGTCCCGGCATCTTCACCGTGCGGTCCAGTTCGTCGACCAGCTTCTGCGGCGTCATGCCCGGCCGCCACTCGCTGCGCGGCTTGAACTGGATTGTCGTCTCGAACATCTCGAGCGGCGCGGGGTCGGTGGCCGAATCCGCACGGCCCGATTTGCCGAATACGGTCTTCACCTCGGGCACGGTCTTGATCAGCCGGTCGGTCTGCTGCAACAACTCCGATGCCTTCGATGCCGAGATGCCCGGCAGCGCGGTCGGCATATAGAGCAGATCGCCCTCATCGAGCGCAGGCATGAATTCGCCGCCGAGATGCGATATCGGGATGACGGTGAGTGCAAGTGCGACAGCCGCAAGCCCGATCACGAGCCACGGCCGCCGCAAGGTCCCGTTGAGTAGCGGACGATACAACTTCACCAGGACACGGTTGATCGGATTGCTGGATTCGTGTGGGATCCGCCCGCGAATCAGATAGCCCGTCAACACCGGCACGAGCGTCACCGATAGACCTGCGGCGGCCGCAATCGTGTAGGTCTTCGTGAACGCCAGCGGCGAGAACAGCTTACCTTCCTGCCCTTCGAGAGAAAACACCGGAATGAACGACAGCGCAATGATCAGCAGCGAGAAGAACAGCGCAGGGCCCACTTCGGCAGCTGCGGTCGCGATGACCTCCCAGCGTTGCGCGTTGGTGATCGGCTCGTCCGGGTGTTCGTGCTCGTAAGCCTCCAGATGCTTGTGCGCGTTCTCGATCATCACGATCGCAGCATCGATCATCGCGCCGATCGCAATCGCAATGCCACCGAGCGACATCAGGTTCGCATTCACACCCTGATAGCGCATCACGATGAATGCGGCCAGCACGCCGAGCGGCAACGACAGGATCGCGACGAACGCGCTGCGCAGATGGAACAGGAACACCGCGCAGACCAGGCCGACGATGATGAACTCCTCGATCAGCTTGTCTTTCAGGTTGTCCACTGCGCGCTCGATCAGCTGCGAGCGGTCATACGTCGTCACGACCTCGACGCCCGGCGGCAGTGATCGCTTCAAGTCCGCGAGCTTCGACTTCACGCTGTCGATCGTGGTCAGTGCGTTCTTGCCGGAGCGCATCACGATCACGCCGCCGGTCACTTCGCCTTGCCCGTTCAGTTCGGCAATGCCGCGCCGCATTTCCGGACCAATCTGGATGCGCGCGACGTCGCCGAGCAAGACTGGCGTGCCTGCGTCGCTGGTGCGCAGGACGACGTTGCGGAAGTCGTCGAGCGTATGCAGATAGCCCGAGGAGCGCACCATGTACTCCGACTCCGCGAGTTCGAGCACTGAGCCGCCGGACTCCTGGTTCGACTTCTTCAACGCGTCGGCGACCTGCTGTTCCGTGATGCCATAGGCGCGCAGCTTGTCCGGATCGAGCACGACCTGGTACTGCTGTACCATGCCGCCGATGCTGGCCACTTCCGAGACGTCCGGTACGGACTTCAGCTCGAACTTCAGGAACCAGTCGTTGAGCGCGCGCAACTGGCCAAGGTCATGATGACCGGTGCGATCGACGAGCGCGTACTCGTACACCCAGCCAACACCGGTCGCATCCGGCCCAAGCGAAACGGTTGCGCCTTGCGGCAGGCGGCTTTGCACCTGGTTCAGATATTCGAGCACGCGCGAGCGCGCCCAGTACTGATCAGTTTTGTCGTCGAACAGCAGATAGACGAAGGCGTCGCCGAACGAAGAATAAGCGCGGATCGTCTTTGCGCCGGGCACGCCGAGCAGCGTCGTGGTGAGCGGATAGGTCACCTGGTCCTCGATCACCTGAGGCGCCTTGCCCGGATACGAGGCCTTGATGATCACCTGCGTATCGGACAGATCGGGCAGCGCATCGATTGGCGTTTCGTGCAGCGAATACACACCCCATGCGACAACCAGCACCGTGGCTAGCAGCACAAGAAAGCGGTTTTGGATCGACCAGCGAATGACGCGCGCGATCATTTGGCGCCTCCCGCGGGTTCGACTGTCGTGAGCTGGTAGGCGTCGCCAGACTGCTTGAAGACGAAGTGCACGGTGTCGCCGACTTTCACGCCGGAGAATGCATCCGGCGCGGGCTTGCTGAAGGACATCGTCATCGCGGGCCAGCCGAGCGCGGGAATGGGCTGATGCGAAAACGTCATGCCGGCAGGCGTGATCTGTTCGACCTTGCCTGTCGTCTCGTAGGTCTGTCCCGACGCAGCGGCGCTCGATACCGAACGGGCGGCGGTGGTGTTGCCTGCCGTAGCCCCGCTCATTGCATCCGTCGCATCCGTCACGCCCGTCGACGACGCGCCTTCGATCCGCGGCAGCACCGACTTAAGGCTCGCTTCGGAATCGATCAGGAACTGCCCCGACGCCACCACCGTATCGCCGTCGTTTAGACCGCTCAGCACTTCGGTTTCGTTGCCGACGTCATTGCCGATCGTGACCGTTGCCGGTTGCAGACGTCCATCGCCGTTCCTGACGATGACGATCGCGCGCTTGCCAGTGGTAATCACCGCTTCGGACGGCACGAGCAGGAGCGACACCGGTTTTGCCCCACTCACGCGAACGCGCAGCAGCATGCCGGGCGTGAGCCGCCCATCCGCATTGTCGATTTCGAGCCGCGCCTGCAGCGTACGGCTCGTCGTGCTGATGCCGGGCAGAATTTCGCGGATGCGGCCCGTAAAGTGCCGCGTTGGATCGCCGCTGAACGTCGCATCGACTTGCATACCGGGTTGTGCGTCCAGCGCCACCGACTCGGGAATTTCGACGATCAGCCATAGCTTCGACAGCCCCGACACTTTCGCGAGTGTCTGCCCGGGCGTCACCATCGCACCGTCACGCACGTTCAGTTCGCTGACAACGCCGTTTTCCGGCGACGACAGCACAATATGCGTTTGCGCATGACCGGTGCGATCGAGGCTCGCGATCATCCCTTCGGGGATCGACATCGCGCGCATCCGCGCGCGCGACGCCTGCAACAGCGTGGCGTCCATTCCGCTGCGTTTTAGCGACAGATATTCTTCCTGTGGCGCCAGCCAGTCGGGCACGAAGAGCGACGCAATCGGTGCCCCCTTCGCAATGCGCTGCATCGGCGCACTCGCATACAGATGATCGATATAGCCATTCACGCGCGACTGCACGACATCGGCCTGCGATTCGTCGAACTGCGTGGTGCCGATCGCGTCGAAGCCTTCTGCCGTTTCGCGCCGATGCACCGTCACGTAGCGGATACCGAGGTCTTGCTGCAGACCCGGATCGATCCGTATGCCGCTGCTGCTGCCGCCATCGTCTGCATAGACGGGTTGCAGCTGCATATCCATGAACGGCGATTTGCCCGGCTTGTCGAAGTGCTGGTTCGGCACCATCGGGTCATACCAGTACAGCACCTTGCGGCCGGACTGCGAGTCGGCCATGCCACCCGCGCCGGCTGCGGCTGCCATTGCGGGCACTGGAGCCGTCGTCGCCGCGCGATGCGTGCCGACGAAATAACCCGCAGCCAGCAGCGCGACGCTGGCAAACACCGACGCGACCGAATGTACGATCAGTTTCCTGTTCATTGTTGTCCTCATTGTCCAGCGGTCGCGATTAGTTCGGGCGGCAGCACCTGATATTCGAGCCCTGCCCAGACGAGCGACACCTGCCGCTCGAGATTGAGCACCTGAAGCTGCGTTTCGAGTTGCATATGGCGCGCTTCGAACGCGTCGGCCAGCGAGCCCGCACCCGACCGATAGGCCGCATTGGCCAGTTGTACTTTCTGGTCGGCGGCGGGCAGCACGCTCTGCCGGAGATTGGAGATACGCTCGCGGCCGCTCGCCAGTTTTGTCGCCAGCGTCTGGATACTGGCGATCACCTGTCGCTCGGTATCTTCGTAATTGAGCCGGGCCTGCGTGCCCATCTGGGACTTCTGCTCGACGTCGCGATCCTCTAGATTTTTGCGGTTCAGCGGTAGCGGAATCGATACGCCGAACGACACATAGTCGGAGAAATTGCCGCCGCGTTTGAAATAGGTCAGCCCCCAGGTCCAGTTCGGGCTTCGGTCGCTGCGTGCGACATCAGTCGCGGCGTCGGCAACCGAAATGGCCGCGCGTGCGGCAATCAGCGACGGCTGCACCTGGTCAAGCTGCTCGGGGCTCATGCCCGATACCGTCGAGTCGAGCGGCGGTGTATCGTCGGCCACTTCCAGCACGTTGCCCGCAGCGGTCCAGCGCGACAGATCGATCAGCGCGGCTTTCTCGTCCTGCTGCGCGTCAATCAACGCGTCGCGCGCATTGCCAAGCGTCACGCGCGCCTGTGCGATATCCGTGGCGCTGCCTTGCGCACCGCGGTACGACGCCTGCCGCGCCGCGAGTTCATCGTTCAGGTGATCGACGAGCGCCTGGTTCAGCGCGACGGCTTTCTTTGCATAGACCGCGTTGAGCCATGCCATCGCAGCCCGCTGCCGGACTTCGGCGAGCTTCTCGAGGTAAGTGCTCCGGTCCTGATCGACCGTGCGATTGGCCAGCGCGGTGCGCAACCGGCGCTTGTGCGGAGAGACCCACTCCTGTTCGATGCCGATGCCGCGCATCGTGAAGTCGTCCTGGCCGATCGTGAACGCTTTCGATCCGTTGATCGGCAGGTCTTCGACGCTCAGCTTCAACGTCGGATTAGGCAGCTGTGCCGCCTTGACGACGACAGCCGAATCGCCACGTACCGCGGCCTGGGTGGCTTCGATCGACGACGAACGGTCTTGCGCGACCTGCAGCGCTTCGTTAAGTGTCATACCTGTGTCCTGCGCCCAAGCGGCAGGTACGGCGAGCATGACGAATGCCGCGAGCGCGACGACGCGCATCGCGAGCCGCCGGGTGTGCGGCGGCGAAAACGGGAAAAGCATGATCAACCCCGAATGGGCGAGCCTACGCCTCGCTCGTGCAGGCGCAAAAAGCAGGCGTAAAGGCTCAGGTCCTCAGCGAGGACAAACGTCACCGCGCATGCGCGGTGTGCCAGAGGATCGACGTCAGAGGGAGCGCGGAGGTCGCCAGAGGCCATCCGGCGCGCGGATGGAAAGCGATTGCGAATAGTGGAAAACGATGCGGCTGGAAGCAGGCAACGAGCGGCGGATCACGCCAGCACCGGAGCCAGAATAGTAGAGACTGCCGAACCCGCATTGCGCGGTCATTTTGCAGAACCCGGCCTTCGATGGCTTGCCGCCCTGCGACGGCTGCATCGAGTCGCAACCGGGCATCGCATGGGCCATACCGTCCGCGTCCTGCTTCGCCGCGGACTGCTGCATCGGACACTCGCCGGCCAGGCCGCTCGCTGCCAGCCCGGTGAAGGGCAGCATCGCGCACAGCAATAGCACGAACAGTGTTCGAATGAATTTCATGGGCAGCGGGGCGGGTTGCCGGGCATTTTACCGGTTCAGAAAAAATTCTGCGTTGACCCGCGCGAAACGTTCAGCTCGGGCAGCGTACAGGCTAGCGGGTGACGAGCCGCACGAGGGTCAGTGCACCGCTCACATTTTCGACGCGAACGCCGATGTTCCCATCGGGTTAGAGCTGCGAGATCACGGTCGGATCCTGCACCTTGTAAGACGTGGTCGTCGCCGGCATGCCGATGTTCTTCAGTTATCTTGATAGCGCCGTTCGGCACCGCATTTTTGCAATGCAGTGGTCGGCCGCGTCCGAAACGGAACGGAGATTGGAATGATTGACTTATCTGACCTCGACAGAATCGTAGATGCGACGCGGTTACCGAAGATGTATTGAAGGCAGTGAGCGACACGGACGATGAGCGCTTGAAGCAAATCGTTAACGCTCTCGTGCAGCACGCTCATGCATTTTTCCGGGAAGCGAAGCTGACAGACCAGGAGTTCGAGAGGGGCTCGATTCGTCAAGGCTGACGGACCGGCGGCCGTCGATGGCCATAACGAGGAAAAAGTCGTGGCCGATTGCATTTTTTGGAAATACGCCGATCGATCAACGATGCGTTAGTCGTTTACCCGACATCGCAGTGAACGTTCACATTTTCTCGTTTACTTCGTAGACGAGACGCCTATAGTTGCACGTATGTGAACGATCACACTGCCGCTAAAAATGAAATCTGACGAATCGAATCGCCCTCCTACGCTGAAAGATGTAGGACGAATTGCGGGCGTGTCGTACCAGACTGTCTCTCGCGTGATGAACGGTTCCGGTCCGGTGAATCTGAAGACTCGCGAACTGGTGCTGGCCGCCGCGCGGCAACTGGGCTTTCGCGTGAATCGCGTGGCCGGCAGTCTGCGCACCAGCCGTTCGCGCACACTCGGGCTGGTGATGTCCGACGTCGCGAACCTGTTCTTCGCGGAGGTAGTGGGTGGCGTCGAGGCGGAGGCAGCGCTGAACAACTACTCGGTGATTCTCGCGAACAGCAACGAATCGCTGGACCAGGAGCGCGAAGCCGTGCTCGGACTGATGGAGCGTCGCGTCGACGGACTGATCGTCGCGCCGGCGGAGGGCAATCACGAGTATCTGAGCCGCGATCTGCCGGAGCGGTTTCCGCTCGTCGCGATCAACCGGATGATCGATGGCAGCGCGTGCAGCGCGGTGCTCAGCGACAACGAAGGCGGCGCGCGTCTGGCAGTGCAATATCTGCTGGAGCGCGGTCATACGCGAATCGGCGCGCTGGCCGGTTCGCGCGGGCTGATGACGTCGCGCGAACGGATCATCGGTTTCAAGGCGGCGCTGAAAGACGCGCGCGTACCGGTGCGGCGCGACTGGATTCGCTTCGCGGGGCTGAAGGCCGATACGTCGTTTGCCGCTACGCTCGCGCTGCTCGATAACGCAGACCGGCCGAGCGCGCTGTTCGCGACCAGCAACACGATTGCCGAAGGCGTGCTGCTCGCGATGCGCGAACTCGGTCTGCGCCGCAACCAGGACGTCGAGGTGATCTGCTTCGACGATGTGCCATGGGCGCGTCTCGTCGACCCGTCGATGCCGGTCATCGCGCAGGATACGCATCAGATCGGCCGCCTCGCGGTACGGATGCTGCTCGGCCTGATCGACCGCAGCGCGACCGAGCCGCAAGTGGTTCGCCTGCCTACGCGCCTGATGACCAACGAGATCGTGCTCGCGGGAAGAACGCCCGCGGTTCGCTCCCGCGGGGCGCGCAAAGCATTGGGAGCCGTGTGATGAGTGCTCACCGGCTCGGCCTCAGTCCCGTCACGCTCGCGCCGCTCGGCTTCGCTGACGCGTTCGAGCCCACTGCGCGGGCCGGCTTCACGGGCATTGGCCTGCGTTACGACCAGTTCGAGCGTTACCTGGAGCAGGGCGGTTCGGTCGCCGAAGTCAAGCGCTGGCTGGATGACTATGGACTGCGCTTCGCGGAAGCCGCGTTCCTCGCCGAGTGGCAGTATTACGGCGGTATTCCGCTCGTGAGCCGCCGTCAGCGAGTCGCGGGCGCGGAAGAAACGCGTGAGCGTCTGCTGGAACGTCTGCACGGGTTTCTCGCGCATTGCGAACAATTCGAATGCGCGAACGTGACGGCCGTGCCGGCGCTGCGCGAAACCGGCGATCTGGAGATTGCTGCCGAAGAATTCGCGACGCTATGCGATATGGCCGCGCCGTACGGCGTACGCCTGTGTCTCGAATTCATGGGCACCGCGCCGCAGGTCTCGACCCTCGCAAGCGGTGCCGACCTCGTCGCGCGTGCGAATCGTGCGAACGGTGGTTTGCTGATCGATACCTTCCTGTTTCATCAAGGCCGCTCGCGCGTCGACGATCTGGCACGCGTGCCGCCCGAAAAAATCTTCAACGTGCAACTGGCCGATGCCAGGCCAAAGTCATGCGAAACACTCGACATGCTGGCCGACCGTGTGTTTCCCGGCGAGGGAGCAGCCGATGTGTCGACGCTGGTCGATGCGCTCGTCGCGCATGGGTATCACGGCTGGTGGACCGTCGAGCTATTCAACCCCGACTACGCGCGAGTCGATCCGCACACGATTGCCGCGCACGCCGCAAGTTCGGCGCATAAGCTGCTCGACGCCGCCGTGCGCCGCGCCGCTACTGAAGGAGAAGCCGCATGAATATCGGCCTGCAGCGTGTGATGGTGACCGGCGCGGCCAGGGGCCTTGGTCGCGCGGTCGCACTGGGTCTCGCGGCGCGCGGTGTGGCGACTGTGTGTGTCGACGCGAATCGTGAAGGTCTTGCACAAACCGCCGAGCAAGCGCAGCGCGCGGGCGCGGCGTGCGAGGCCAGCGTGGTCGATCTCGCGTCGCCGGAGTCGATCGCCGCGGCCTTTGAACATCTCGGTGATGGCGTGCCGCTCGACGGCATCGTGACCTGCGGTGGCGTGATCAGTAAAACGCGCGTGCTCGATATGAGCGTCGGCGAATGGGACCGCGTTCAGAACGTCAATCTGCGCGGCACGTTCCTGTGCGTGCAGCACGCGTTGTGCACGATGGTGCCACGCGGGCGCGGCCGGATCGTCACGATTGCGTCGGACACTGCGAAGCGCGGCGCGGGCCGTCTGTCGACATCCGCGTATGGCGCGTCGAAGGGGGGCGTCGTCACGCTGACGCGTTCGCTCGCGCGCGAACTGGCGAGCCATCGCGGCGAGATCCGCGTGAACTGCCTGTGCCCCGGTCCGATCTGGACCGACATGCACGAAGGCATGACGGCCGACGAATGCGCGACCGTCGAAAACTCGGTATTGATGGGCCGCTTCGCGCGGCCCGAAGAAATTGCCGCGGGCGTGCTGTTCCTGCTGTCGGATGACGCGTCATTCGTCTATGGCGAGACGCTGATGGTCGACGGCGGCGTCGTGCTCGATTAACTGGCTGCGGATGGCACCTTTGGACATTCTTCACGGGAGACGCAGGGGATGAAACTCTTCGACGGAAAAATCGCGGTTGTCACAGGCGCGGGGCGCGGTATTGGCTTCGTTATCGCGCGTCATCTGCTCGACGAAGGCGCGACGGTGTATGTGCCGGATATCGACGGCGAGCGCTCGCAACGCGCGGCGAAGGAACTCGGCGCGGCCGCGCGGCCCGCGTCGCTCGACGTGCGCGACGCGAGCCAGGTCAGGGCCCTCTTCACGCAAGTCGACGAAGAAGCGGGTGGCACCGATCTGCTCGTCAATTGCGCGGGCGGTTATGCGCCGCTGGTGCCGACGCTGAAGATCACCGAAGAAGAGTACGACATGGTGATGGACTCGAATCTGAAGGGCACGTTTCTGTGCTGCCAGGCCGCGATTGCGCAGATGCTGAAGAAGCGGGCCGGCGCGATCCTGAACTTCAGCTCGCTGGCCGGACGCCAGACCAGCCCTGCGCTCGGCTCGCCGTATACGTCGGCGAAGGCGGGCGTGCTCGGTCTCACCCGCCATCTGGCGAAGGAGTTCGGCGCGGGCGGCGTGCGCGTGAACGCGGTCGCGCCGGGCACCACCGAAGGCGAGCGCGTCGCGGGCTTGCTGACGCCGGAGGATCGCGAGCGCCAGCTTGCCGGGATTCCGCTCGGCCGATTCACCACCGCCGAAGATCTCGCGGACACGGCGGTCTTTCTGT
The DNA here is from genome assembly GCF_021390495.1 of Paraburkholderia sp. ZP32-5. Taxonomy (NCBI): domain Bacteria; kingdom Pseudomonadati; phylum Pseudomonadota; class Betaproteobacteria; order Burkholderiales; family Burkholderiaceae; genus Paraburkholderia; species Paraburkholderia sp. ZP32-5. The sequence continues at coordinate 858,444 of NZ_JAJEJP010000003.1, forward strand.
TGTCCGACCGCGCGCGTTACATCACCGGCGCGACGATCGACGTGAACGGCGGCGTGCTGACGATCTGAGCGATCTGACGCGGCATGCGACGTGCGGCGCAACGCGCCGCGAGGCGAGGCGAGGGCATCATGCGAACCGTGTATGTCGTTGGAACCTGCGATACCAAAGGCGCGGAGCTTGGCTTTGTGCGTGAGCGGCTGCGCGAGCGCGGACTTGCCGTCTGTCTGATCGACGTCGGCACGCTCGGCGATGCGCGCGCGGCGGTGACACCCGACGTGAGCGCCGATGCGGTGTGCGCCTGTCATCCGGACGGGCTCGCGGCGATCCGCAATGCAGGTGAGCGCGGCGCGGCGATTCTCGCGATGGCGCAAGCGCTCAGCGCGTTCTTCGTTACGCGCGACGACATTGGCGGTGTGATTGGCCTCGGTGGCTCGGGCAATACCGCGCTCGTCACGCACGCGATGCGTGCGCTGCCGATCGGCGTGCCGAAGCTGATGGTGTCGACGGTCGCATCGAGCAACGTCGCGCCGTACGTCGGCGCGAGCGATATCGCGCTGATGTATTCGGTGGTCGACATCGCGGGGCTGAACCGGATCAGCCGCGTGGTGCTCGCCAATGCTGCCGATGCGATCGGCGGCATGGTGCTCGGGCTCGACGATCGCGGGCGCGATACGGCCAACGACAAGCCGACGCTCGGCATCACGATGTTCGGCGTGACCACCCGCTGCGTCGATCTGCTGCGCGAGCGGCTCGGCGCGAGCCATGAATGCCTCGTGTTCCATGCGACCGGCACCGGCGGGCAATCGATGGAGAAACTGATCGATAGCGGCATGATCGACGGCGCGATCGATCTGACCACGACCGAGGTGCCGGACCATCTGGCGGGCGGCGTATTTCCGTGCGACGACGACCGCTTTGGCGCGATCGCGCGCACGCGCGTGCCCTACGTGATGTCGTGCGGCGCGCTCGACATGGTCAATTTCGGCGCGCCCGACACTGTGCCGCCGCGTTACGCGCAGCGTCTCTTTTACCACCATAACCCGCAGGTCACGCTGATGCGCACGTCGCCGGACGAGTGCCGCGCGATCGGCGAGTGGATCGCCGGGCGGCTGAACCGCTGCGAGGGCGAAGTGCGCGTGCTGATTCCGGGGCGTGGCGTCTCCGCGATCGACGACGAAGGGATGCCGTTTCGCGATCCAGCGGCCGACCGAGCGCTGTTCGACGCGCTCGAAGCGGGTATCGCGCAAACGGCAAGCCGGCGTGTGCTGCGTCTACCGCTGCATATCAACGAGCCCGCTTTCGCCGATGCGCTGGTGAGTGCTTATGCCGACGCGGCGGAGATTTCGGGCGCAAACAGGAGGTGACGCAAGATGCCACGTTTCGAGCGTAGCGAACTGCTGGCGCGTTATCGCGCGATGATCGCGCGGCACGAGCCGATCGTCGGCGGCGGTGCGGGGACGGGGCTGTCCGCGAAATGCGAAGAAGCGGGCGGCATCGACCTGATCGTGATCTACAACTCGGGCCGCTACCGGATGGCAGGGCGCGGTTCGCTCGCGGGCCTGCTCGCCTATGGCAACGCGAACGACATCGTCAAGGACATGGCGCGCGAGGTCTTGCCGGTCGTCAAGAAAACGCCCGTGCTCGCGGGCGTGAACGGCACCGACCCGTTCGCCGACATGGACGTGCTGCTCGACGAACTGGCGCGGCTCGGCTTTTCCGGCGTGCAGAACTTCCCGACGGTCGGTCTGATCGACGGCGTGTTCCGGCAGAACCTCGAGGAAACCGGCATGAGTTACGCGCTCGAAGTCGAGATGATCGCCCGCGCGCGTCGCAAGGAACTGCTGACTACGCCCTACGTATTCAACGACGACGAGGCGGTCCAGATGGCCAAGGCCGGGGCGGACATCATCGTCGCGCATATGGGTTTGACGACCGGCGGCGCGATCGGCGCGCATACCGCGTTGACGCTCGCCGAGTGTCCGGCGCGCATCGAATCGTTCGCACAGGCGGCGCGCGGCGTGTGCGACGACGTGATCGTGCTGTGCCACGGCGGCCCGATCGCGACGCCCGAGGATGCGGCCTTCGTGCTGCGCGAGGCGCCGTCGTGTCACGGCTTCTACGGCGCCAGTTCGATGGAGCGGCTGCCGACCGAGATCGCGTTGACCGAAACGACACGTGCGTTTAAGGCCATTACCCGAGCGGCGCGTTGAGCGGGATATGACGAGGAGACTTCCATGACGACGGATCATCACGCCACGTCAGCGCGACAGGTGCCGGGTATCGCGGTAATCGGCTGCGGACGGATTTCGCGCTCGCATCTGGCGGCGGTCGCGTCGCAGCCCGAACTGGCGATGCTCGTTGCCACGGTCGACACCGACCGCGCGCTCGCCGAACGGGCGAAGGACAGCTATCAAGCGCGCTTCGCGCTCGACGATATCGACGCCGCGCTCGCACACCCGGATGTCGACGCGGTCGTGCTGTGCCTGCCCAATCATCTGCACGCGCCGATCGCGATCAAGGCGGCGCGGGCGGGCAAGCACGTGCTGGTCGAAAAGCCGATGGCCGACAACGCGCGCGAGGCGCTCGCGATGGCCGAGGCGGCCGACGCGCATCGCGTGGTGCTGGCCGTCGCGCAGTGCCGGCGGCACTTCCGCGCGATCCAGTATCTCGCCGATCATCACGCTGAGTTCGGCGCGCTGATCTCCGCGCAGGTCAGTCTCGGCGTCTACTGGTCCGACGCGCAGGCGGCGTGGTGGCGCGAAGCGGACAAGGCGAGCGGACTCGTCGTCGCGTTGAACGGTCCGCACGTGCTCGATTTCGTGCAGATGGTGATGCGCGACGATCCGCTGCGCGTGCACGCGGAGGCGGTGCGCCGCAACGACTTCTGGGCCGGCGAGGACGAGGCGATGATGTTGCTCGCGTATCCGGGCAGGCGCATCGCTTCGGTGCATCTGTCGTTCAACCAGCGGCCAGTCGAGAACCGCAAGGTTCTGGTGTACGAGCACGGCACCGTCGTGATCGAGCATGACACGCAACTGAGCTTCAACGGCCAGGTGCTGGTCCGGCAGGGCGATGACGAGCGCCGCCACTATCTCGACGAGGCGATCGAATTCGAGCGGCAGTTCCGCGAGTTCGCGCTCGCGATCGCGGGCAAGCCGAACCGCTCGGTGATGGCCGCCGAAGGCATTCGTCTGATGCATACGCTGGATGCCGTGCATCGCGCATTCGGCAGCGGACAGCCGGTCACGCTCGCGGGCGCCGCGCCGGCTACCGCGACGCTGGATGCCGTGCCCTAACGCACGGCGCGCATCGGACAGCGCGTGAAATAGTGCATCAGTTGGCGCATGAAGCAGCGCGCTGAAGTCTGAAGTGTGGAGGAGACCGATCGCCGCGGGACCACTTGCGGCAACCGCCGGCAAGACCGGCTCGTATGAAGGAGACGAATCATGGAAAAGCCAGCTCGTCGTCTGGTATTGAAGACCGGTGTGGCACTCGCCGCCGCGCCGCTCGTCGCGCGCTTCGCGCATGCCGCGGAAGTGCGCATCAAGGTCGGCAGCGACACGCCGCCCGCGTATGCGATGAACGTCCGGATGAAGGAGGCCGCCGAACGCATCAAGACGCGCACCAACGGGCGCGTCGAAGTGAGCCTCTTTCCCAACAGCCAGCTGGGCAGCGATATGCTGAATCAGGTGCACAGCGGCTCGCTCGATTTTTTCCTGTCGTCGTCGCAACTCGCGGTGCCGCTCGTGCCCGCCTGCGCGTTGCCCGGCGTCGCGTATGGGTTGAAGGACACGCCCTCCGCGTTCAAGGCGATGGACGGCGACGTCGGCGCCTATCTGCGCGCGCAGATGGAGCCGGCCGGTCTGTTCGCGCTGCCGGCCATGATGCAGGGAGGCTGGCGGCAGATCATCAGCAACAAGCCGATCCGCACGCCCGACGATCTGGTGGGCTTCAAGATTCGCGTGCCGATCAGCCCGATGTGGGTGTCGCAATTCAAGGATCTCGGCGCCAGCCCGACACCGATCAGCATCAACGAGCTGTACACGGCGCTGCAAACCAAGGTTGTGGACGGCGCGGAGAACTATCCGTCGCTGCTCTACGCGATGCGTCTGTACGAGATCCAGAAGTACATGAGCACGACCAATCACATGTGGGATGGCTACTGGATTCTCGGCAACGCGCGGATGTGGGCCGCGGTGCCGAAGGACATGCAGCAGGTGATCAGCGAGGAGTTCACGAAGTCGGTGATGCAGCAGCGCGACGACATGGTCAAGGTGGATGCGCAGGTGCCCGACGAAATGAAGAAGCACGGCATCACCTTCATCGATCCCGACCGCGACCAGTTCCGCGACAAGCTGAAGCAGGCTGGCTACTACGCCGAGTGGAAGCAGAAATTCGGCCCGCAGGCGTGGGCGCTGCTGGAAAAGTATTCCGGGCCATTGGGGTAAGCCATGCGCATCGTTCTCACCGGCAGTCATCCGAAGTTGCAGCACGGGTTCGACGCGATCGAGCGCACGCTCATGTTGTCGACGGAAGTCATCGCCGGTGTGCTGGTCGCCGCCGAAATCGTGCTGCTGCTGATCGGCGTGATCGCGCGCTACGTGTTCCGTCATTCGCTCGTGTGGTCCGATTCACTTGCGTCGTTGCTGTTTCTATGGCTCGCGATGATGGGAGCAGTGATCGCATTCCAGCGCGGCGAGCATATGCGCATGGGTACCTTCGTGCGCGCGGCATCGCCGCGCTGGCAGCCATTCTTCCAGGCACTCGCTGTGATCACGCCGCTCGCGTTCCTGTTGCTCGTGGCCGGGCCGACGATCGACTACGTGCTGGACGAATCGCACCTGACCGATCCGGCGCTGAACATTTCGAATGCGTGGCGCGCGGCGGCGATGCCGGTCGGCGTGTTCCTGATGATCGCCAGTTCGCTGTTCCAACTCGCGCGCCTCACGCACTGGCGGCCCGTACTCGGCGCTCTATTGCTGACCGTGCTCGTCGGCGGCGGGCTAGCGGCGTTGCAGCCGCTGCTCGCTGGCGCGGGGTCGTGGAACCTGGTGCTGTTCTTCATTGGCGTGGTCGCGCTGTGCGTGTTTTCCGGCGTGCCGATCGCGTTCTCGTTCGGTCTCGCATCGTTCGGCTATCTGTCGCTGACGACGTCGATTCCATTGCTGGTGATGGCGAGCCGCATGGATCAGGGCATGTCGCAGATCGTGCTGCTGGCGGTACCTTTATTCGTAATCCTCGGTCTGCTGATGGAGATGACCGGGATGGCGAAGGCGCTCGTCGAGTTTCTGGCCAACCTGCTTGGCCATGTGCCGGGCGGCCTGTCGTATGTGCTGGTCGGCGCAATGTATCTGGTGTCGGGTATTTCCGGCTCGAAGTCGGCGGACATGGCCGCACTCGCGCCCGTGTTGTACCCTGAGATGCGCGCGCGTGGCACGCGTCCCGGCGAATTCGTCGCGTTACTGTCGGCGACTGCCGCGCAAACGGAGACGATTCCGCCGAGCCTCGTGCTGATCATTCTCGGCTCGGTGACGAACACTTCAATCGGCGCGCTGTTTACGGGCGGCCTGCTGCCCGGTCTGGTAGTCGGGCTGATGCTGTGCGCACTGGTGTGGTGGCGCAATCGAGGCGGGCGTCTCGCGGACGGCGCCGCGTTTGGCGAGCGGCGTGCTCGACCGACCCCGCGCGAGATCGGCCGCAGCTTCTGGATCGCATTGCCGGCACTCGCGTTGCCATTCGTGATCCGCTTCGCGGTGGTCGATGGCATCGCGACCGCGACCGAGGTGTCGACGATCGGTATCGTCTATACGATCGCCGCAGGCCTGTTGCTGTACCGTCGTTTCGACTGGCGGCGGATGTGGCCGATACTCGTCGGCACTGCGGCACTGTCCGGCGCGATCCTGTTGATCATCGGCGCGGCGACCAGCATGGCATGGTGTCTGACACAGTCCGGATTCTCCGATGCGCTTGCCGATATCTTCGCGAAGCTTCCCGGCGGACTCGTGGTGTTCGTCATCGCGTCGATTGCGCTCTTCATCGTACTCGGCAGTCTGCTGGAAGGCATTCCGGCGATCGTGCTGTTTGGGCCGCTGCTGTTTCCGATCGCGCAGGAAGTCGGACTCAATCCGGTTCACTACGCGATGATCGCGATTCTCGCGATGGGCATGGGGCTATTCGCGCCGCCGTTCGGTGTCGGTTATTACACGGCATGCGCGATCAACCGGATCAACCCGGAAGAGGGGATGCGACCGATCGTGGCTTACATGGTTGCGTTGGGAGTGGGCGTGGCGCTGGTTGCGGCAGTGCCGTGGATTTCGACTGGATTCCTGTGAAGGTGGCGAGAATGGCAGCCGTTGCCACAGCGGCGAGCAATAGCAGCCAAGCCTCGTCCCGGTGACTTCGATGCCGATGCCACTAGCCAGCTAGCGAAGATCGCGCGCATTGCGGCTTCATCGCACAGCGTGCGAAGTCGTACGGCTTCAGAACAATTGATGATGAGCGATCAGTTCGTGAATCAGATCGACCAGCGTTTCCAGAGCCGGGCCGAATTCGCTTGCCCGGTAGCAGATCGACACGAAGACAGGCGAGTGATACTGCTGGCGTTACTACATTTCTTCTGGGCCATCGGTTTGTACAGTGCCGCATTGTGGTTGCCCCAGGTCGTAAGCCGGCTTGGTCTTGGCAATGAAACAGTGGGCTGGGCTTTGGCAGTACCTGCATTGCTAGGTGCCGCTGCCATGTACGCCTGGGGCTCTCACTCGGATAGAACCAAGCGCCGGCGCCGACATGCGATGATCGCCAATCTTGTTGGGGCGGCTGGTCTGACGGGCAGTGCCTTGCTGAAACAACCGGCGCTGGCCATGATGTCGATTACAGTAGGCATGGTGGGGATCTATTGCTATTCGGCCGTGTTCTATCCGATACCGCAAGCCATTTTGCGCGGTCCTGGGGCCGCCTCGGGTATCGCTTTCGTTACGGCGTTCTCCAATCTGGCAGGTTTCGCGGGCACTTATCTGGTGGGGTGGCTCAACGAGCGCTTTGGAAACTTCACGTACGCGCTGCTAGCTTTGGCTACCTCACTGCTAATATCGACCGTGCTATTGAGCTTCGTTCCGCATGACGTCGAGCTGGAAGAACCGAGGCCCTAGATTCGGGTTTGTTTTTTTTGTCTGGATAAACCCATCTAGTCGCTGCCCTATACCCAGTTGCATAAACGTCCGTTTGCTGCCGCAGAAGCGACATCTGCGGTTCATGCTACGATCGGCTAACGCAGTGGAAACCACTGAAAGTTTACTCGCCGATATTTCGGGTAATCATGCCCATCAACTACCTTCGCGGATTTACGACGCCCGAGCGCAGCGACACGACGAATCGCCGCCTCGGACGATCGCTCGCATTCGTTGCGGGAGCGACCAATGCCGGCGGATTTTTCGCTGTTGGGCAGTACACGTCGCACATGTCTGGAATTGTGTCGTCGCTGGCCGATAACCTCGCGCTTGGTGACGTCAACGTCGTCGCGGCAGGATTGAGTTCCTTGCTGTCTTTCCTCGTTGGGGCCGCCACGTCCGCGATCTTGATTAACTGGGGCCGCCGTAGGCACATGAGCAGCCAATATGCGATACCGTTGATCCTCGAGGCTACGCTGCTTCTCTTCTTTGGCCTTCTTGGTTCGAGCCTCGAAACGCGCCACGTGTTGTTTGTACCAGCGACCGTCTGCCTTCTCTGTTACGTGATGGGGCTGCAGAACGCCATGATTACGAAGATTTCAAAGGCGGAGATACGTACTACGCACGTCACCGGGCTTGTGACGGATATCGGAATCGAACTGGGCAAGCTATTTTATTGGAACACTCGAGCCAGACCCCGAGACTTGGTCCGCGCAGACCGACAGAAACTAAATCTTCTTGGATCGCTATTGCTGTCGTTTCTAACCGGTGGACTGGCAGGAGCTTTGGGCTTTCGACAACTCGGGTTCCTGTCGACTATTCCTCTTGCAATTGTCCTCGTTACACTCGCTGCTGTGCCGATTCTCGATGATATGCTTGCTCAGCGCCGTTAGCTCAAAGGCTGAGTCATATCGCTTGAGATGTGTCTGCTTTGGCGTGGCGGCCCATCCTTCGCCGCCCCGCGTTAGCAGAATTAATGGACAAGTTAGCGCTTCTATGAACACCATTAGCGCCGACTGCAAGCGGGTATCGCCGTGGGCATTTGCGATCTTAGTGGCTATCGCGGTGCCCACCGCACGCGCGAATTCGAATGCGTGCGGATTCACGAGCCGGAATTTGCGATGTGTTTTCTCCGCTACCAGCCCAGTCGCGCGAAAAGCGCTGCGAGTTGGGGTGCCGGGACAGCCTTGCCAAGGAAAAAACCTTGTGCCAGTTCGATTCGCGCATCCTCAACAGCGCGATACTGTCCAATTCCTTCAACACCATCCGCGACCACTGCGATGTCAAGCTGGCGCCCAATAGACGCTATCTCTCGAAGCGTTCGAGCACGTTCTGGCTCGTCCAGGCCCATTACTTCGCGGTCCACCTTGACGAATTCGAAGTCTGTTGGCAACAGGGATGTGTTTAGGGATGTCGTCGTGCGTACGCCGGACAGCGCAACGCGAATCTTCTCTTGCCGCAATTGCGCGAGACTTTCCAATTGCCCGGGCACGTCGTCAGCCCTTATCACGAATACCACGTGGCTCGATGTAAAGGACTTCATCCTGGCCTTGACGATACGCAAACATTCTCTATTTGCAAGGCAGGACGCCCAGAGGTTGACCATGAGGTACAGCTTGCGACCGTGCGCGATGGAGTGCAATTCGCGCTCCGCGGCCGAAAGGACAAACTCGACGAGCTTCGCCGTGGAACGGGGCGCGGCAAGTTTGCCTGTGTACCACGATTCGCCCCGCAGGCCGTATGTAACGTTTTCCCACCGCAGCACGGCCTCCAACCCTATGCACTTGCGTGTCTTCGTATAGAACACCGGCTGATAGTCCAGATGAAATTCATTGCGGCTCAATCCTCGCCTGACCGCGCGGTCGAGAGCCGCCTGTTGGCTGAACCAGCGAACGTAGAGCAGCATCGTCAGCGCCCAAGCAAGGGTCAGCAGAGCGAGAATCAGAACGACGACCGATACCATCAGCAATAGCCGATTAAGAAACGCGGGTTCCAGCCCGTGAAATAGCGGAAGGTGGCGCCGCGCTGGCTCCTTTGCCACAGGGGCGCCCGTTCGCGAGATATCCCGCTTCGCGAAGGTAGACATCGGCATTCCTGCTGACGGTGCAGCGGGCTTCGCCATGACAGCGAGGTCATTGATTTCGAATGGCACTTCACGCGGCAACGTGTCCTCGGGGACTGGCAACAGAGACGGTGGGTTCCTCTGCACGCTCCGCTCGCGGATGGCGAACACTGCTTCTGTGGGTTGCCTGATTCCGCCACCGGATGCTTCGGATGTTTTTATCGTGAATGCGCAACTGTCCCTCGCACTGCCGGCGGGAACAACGTCGCTCATTCCTGCGTTCCCGCCGAGCAGTGCGGGCATCAGATACGTGTCGAATTCGGCGCAGTTGCCGCCGGGGAGCGCAAACGGGTTGGTCGCTTCTGCGTACTCAGCTCCGACCGCTCGGCGAGCCGACTCTGAGAGGTCAGTGGCATTCGCGCAGCAGACCGTAGACAAAGCAATGAGTAATCCTCCGATTACATATCGGGCATTGGCTTTTCTGTCGGCGCCGCTCTGCGATGTCAAGCTATGCTTTTGCTTTATCGCGTATAGCGCATTTCCCGTGGAAGAAAGTTCGGCTTGCCCCGGGCAAAGGAGAACCCGCCGAAACATGGAAGACGGCAGAGTCACGACTCGCCGGTCCAGGAGGTCGCACCATCGAGGAGGTAGCCCTGAATCCAGTGCACACCGGCATCACGAACAATACGTACGTCGTCGAGCGTCTCGACACCCTCGGCAATGACGACCCGAGCGATGCGTTGTGCTGCCCGGATCGTGCTCCTGAGTTCAGCGACGCCGGCCAGGTCGTGTCGCGCACGCCAGAGAAATGACCGATCGACCTTGATGATGTCCGCCGCGCATGCACTTGCAGTGTCTCTGGAAAAGCCGCGGCCGAAATCGTCGATGGCGACCCTGACACCGAGTTTCCGCAAACGATCTATAAATGTGCCTCCGTGAAGCGGAGACACCGGTGCTGATTCGGTGATCTCTACAACGAGGCGTGAGGCTGCCTCGGGATTACTTTCCAATTGCCGGAAAACCGGCTCCCACCAGTGATCATCAAGCGCGCTTGCTGCCGAAACATTGCAGCCTAGACGTGCGCCGGGCATTGCGGTGATCGCGTCGATAGTGCGGCCAACAATGAGGCGGTCGAACTCCCGTATCGCTGAAAGCTTTTCCAGAGTCGGGATAAAGGCGCCCGGAAGAAGGACGCTGTCCGGGGTCTTTATTCGCACCAGCGCTTCCTGATAAAGAACATTGGTCCACGCATTGACCGCACAAACCGCTTCGTACCGGAAAAAGATGCGGCCGTGGGCAATCGCGCTGAAGACTTCGCGGACAACAGTCAAGTCGGTGGACCCCAATGTCGTTGCGCTGGTCACGACATCAATGCTGCGAGGGAGTGGGCGATTTTGGCGAGGCTTCGCCTCGCCAAATAGACATGCTTTGGGTGAGGCGCAAAGAGATATTTTTTTGACTGCAGACATCGGACGGTTCCCAGGTTACCCGTCTTCGCGACGGTTTGAAGCACTTGCCGACCGGTGTGCAGCGACAAACTTTTACAAATTCCACAATGCACTTTTCCGACGCGCAGCACAAAATCGGTCCTTTTTGGCACTATCGTCAGAGGAATAGGCGATCATGATGGGGCGGCCAATCGACTACTGCCTTAACCATCGACTTTGCCGGGAGACAAAAAGGACCGTTTTTGTCAAGTGGAAGGTGTCGGTATTGCCGGGAGGCCGATACGAAATGCCATTCCGCACGATCCAGTGCAGAAGGGTTCCTTCAAATTTTCCCGGAAATAACTATGAAAATCGGCTACGCGCGCGTTTCCACACATGAACAGAGCCTTGCTCTACAGATCGACGCATTGCGCGCTGCGGGCTGCGAGAAGTTCTTTACTGATCGCGGGGTATCGGGCACTGAATTCCACCGACGCGGACTGGATGCCGTGCTGGAGCAGGCGAAGGAAGGTGACACGCTCGTCGTGTGGCGGCTGGACCGACTGGGTAGATCACTCAGCAAGCTGGTCGATCTGGTTGATCATCTCGCGCACCGAGGAATCGAATTTATCTCTCTCAGCGAATCCATTAATACGAATTCGTCGGGTGGTGTGCTGATTTTCCACATGATGGCAGCACTTGCGGAGTTCGAACGGAACCTAATCAGTGAGCGCACTCGCGCGGGTATAGCGGCGGCGCGAGCGCGAGGCAGCAAGCTTGGAAGACGGCGGGTGCTCTCGCCCGCGCAGCGATCACAGGCGCTGGAACTGCTTCGCTCCAAGTCCGCTGTCGAAGTGGCCAACCAGTTCAATGTTCATCCGCGAACCATGTTGCGGCTGAAGGCCGCGGGCGTATAACCTGGGCGCGGATGTATGTCTACGTCGCAATGGGGCCTGCCGATGCGTATCGGCGTTCTGCCCGCGAACGTGATGGATAAGGACCAGGCGTGAGAACGACCGCGTAGATCAGCGCGAGCGATGGCGCTCCCTGGTTGCGCGGCACCCGCGACCTTGTTTGGCCGCATTCGCCGCGACCACGCGCGATACGTGTTCGTCCTCACGGGACACGATGCCGATACGCGCCGTGTGACGGACGACGTGACATAAACTAACTTGTGAGGCCGCATCGCGCATGTCTACACTGCGTGTGTCCAGATGTCCGCCACTATCGGCATTGCGCCGTTCGCGTGGCGGACCGCATGATCCATTCACGTCACAACGCGATCTACCTTCATGTCAACGCGGCGCGGCTTCGTGGCCTCACTCGCTTCGCTAGCATCACTTACGCTGCCGGCCGCGTCGCTGCTGGGCGGCTGGCCGCGATGCGCGCAAGCAGCCTATCCGGAAAGCCCCGTGCGGATCATTCTCGCGTTCCCAGGCGGGTCCGGCGACGCACAGTTGCGGATTCTCTCAAGCGTGCTCACCCGTTATCTCGGCGGTCCCGTTATCGTGCAGCCGATGCCAGGGGCGAGCGGTAACATCGCGTCAGCCTACGTGGCCCGAGCGCGTGGTGACGGCTATACGCTGCTGTGGGGCGTGAGCACCTTCTTCGAAGTGAACCCGGTCATGTTCGCCGATGTCGGCTATCGTCTGGCCGATCTCAAACCCGTTAGCCTGCTTGCCGAATTGCCGTTCGTGCTCGTCGTCAATCCTTCGCTGCCGCTGCATTCGCTGAAGGACCTGATCGACTACGCGCGGCGCAATCCGCACAAGCTGACCAACGCGACGGCTGGTATCGGCAGCCCCGTCGATCTCGCCGGTCGCGAACTGATGTCGCGGGCGAACATCGACATCCTTCACGTGCCCTATAAGGGCGGCGGCGAAGACGCGCTCGCGGTGCTCAGCGGTTTCGCCGACATGGAGTTCGGCAGCGTGTCGGACGTGGCCGCAAATATCCGCGCCGGCAAGATGCGTCCGCTCGGCGTCACGAGCGCGCGCCGGCTCAAGCAATTGCCCGACGTGCCGACGATCGCCGAGGCGGGTGTGCCCGGCTATGACTTCTCGGTCTGGAATAGCATCTGCGCACCGGCGTCCACGCCACAGCCGATCATCGACAAGCTGCATGCGGCACTCGTCGACAGTCTCGCCGACAACCAGTTGCGAGCGGGGTTCGAGCAGTTGGGTTTCATCCCGATGTCGAGCACGGGCGACGAGGTCAGCAAGCGTATCGAAGCCGAGAGCCGGCTCTGGCGCGCGATTCTCGCGCCGGTTCAGCAGCACACGCAGAGCGGAAGCTGACCGCATATCGGCCCGGTAGCCATCATGCCCGTTACCGGGCCATCACGACGAAGACTCAGTTCAGCGTACCGACACCGGCATTCTGCAGGATCTTTCTCCACATCTCCGTCTCGGTACGGATGCGCTCGTGCAATTGATCGGGTGTGCTCGGCGCCACGGTGATGCCGCGTGCCCGCGCGTACGCCTGGATCTCAGGCGCAGCGAGCGCCTTGACCAGCCCGTCGTGCAGCTTGTCGATCACGTTCTGTGGTGTGCCGGCCGGCGCGAGCAACGCATGCCACGTCGTCATCACATAGCCCGGTACGCCCGATTCGGTCATCGTCGGCACATCGGGAATCGGCGCGAGCCGGCTCGGTCCGGTCACGGCCAGCGGCCGCACGGTGCTCGCCCTGATGAAGCCAAGCGAACTCGACAGGCTGCCGAACACGAGATCGGCCTCGCCGGTCAGCACCGGCAGGGCCGTGTTGCCGGGATAGGTGACGTTGACGGTCTTCGTGCCGGTGCGCGCCATGAAGAGCATGTTCGCGAGATACAGCGGACTACCGACGCCGGCCGTCGACACGTTCAGCTTGCCGGGGTGCTGTTTCGCGTACTCGATCAACTCCGCGAGCGAATGGGCCGGCACTTTCGGATTGACGACGAGCACGAAGCCAGACTCGGCCATCAGCGAGATCGGCGCGAAATCCTTGTCGACCGAAAACGACAGGTCGCGATAGAGCAGCGGATTGACGGTGAGCTGCGTGCCGAGCCCCCACAGCAGCGTATAGCCATCTTTCGGCGCATGCGCGACGAGTGCCGCCGCGATATTGCCCGCGGCACCGGGCCGGTTCTCGATCACGACGGACGTGTTGAGGGTCTTGCTGAGTTCCTGGCCAACGGCGCGCGCGAGAGGATCGGTTTCGCCGCCCGGCGGAAACAGCAGGATCAGGCGAATCGGATGATCGGGATACTCGGCCAGCGCGGGAGCGGGCGTGATCACGCCAGCGCCGATCGCACAGCACAGCAGAATGGCCAGCGCACGGCACAGTCTGTGCATGATCGTCTCCTCAGTGGGCGAGGTCCGTACCGGGTATTGCCTGCCCGGTGGCCCCGCTTGTTGTCACCGCATGATTCCAGTCAAGCCGCCGCGTCCGCCGGCGACGGCGCGCGCTTCCATGCCGGGTCGTCCATCACGGTCGCGCGATGCATTTCACGGCGGTCGGTCGGCGGCGAATAGCGCAGGCCGCGATGGATCAGCGTGCGGTTGTCCCACATCACGAGGTCGCGCACGGTCCAATGATGCGTGTAGACGAACTGCGGCTGCGTCGCGAACTCCATCAGCTCACGCAGCAGGTCGCGGCCCTCGGGGATCGGCCAGTCGACGACGCGGCACGCATGTACGGACAGATAAAGCACCTTGCGTCCCGACACCGGATGGGTCTTCACGAGCCGGTGAATCGAGGGCTTCAGCGTCGCGCGCTCCTCTGCCGGAAATTCGGTGAAGCCGCACATCGCGCGGGTATGGAGGATGTCGAATTCCGCCGACAGATTCTCGATCGTTTCGCGCAGATCGTCGGGCAGCGCGTCGTACACAACACGCATGTCGGCGAACTGCGATTCACCGCCGCGCGATGGCACCGAATAGTTGAGCAGGAACGAGTAGCGCGCCGGGATCGGCTGATACGACTGATCCGAATGCCAGCGCCGGCTCACGAACGTGTTCATGCGGCGGTGGTCGCCCGCCTTGAAGGTCTCGTTGTCCTTGCCGACGTTCGAGATGTCGCTGATGCGCGGCTGCAGGCGGTGTTCGTTCTGGCGCGTCGTGTACTGAACGGAAACCTGCACGGGACCGAAGTTCTCGCTGAACGCGAGCAACTGGTCGTCGTCGATCATCTGCGCGGGAAACACGAGCACCGGGTAACGCGCGATCGTCAGGTCGAGCTGTTGCGCGAGTTCCGCGGTGAGCGGTTGGCGCAGATCGAGACCATGAATACGCGCCGCGATCGGTGACTGGATTTCCTCGATCCTGAATTTCATGCGTGCCTCTGCCGGGTGAGTTTGCTGTGTCGATCCGCGGTCCTGTCCGCGATCTTGCGCCGCTCGCACAGCCGCCGTGTCCGGGACACCGGCGGCTCTGCACGATGGCGCTAGCGTAGGCGTGCGCGGCCGGTTGCTACAAGCGAGATTTAGTCACAGCGCGTGTGATGGAGAGCGTCCGGCGCGGGCACAGGGTCTGCTCGCCGGCACGCGCAACGCCCGTCACGCGCGGCGTGACTTTAACTTGCTTGTGCCGCGCTTCGGACACCGCCTAGCATCAGTAAGCGGCGTGGACCGGCATCGGCACTACGCGATGACGCAATCACCACGCCATCAGCCATTTGAAAAGGGGACGACATGGATCTGCAACTGAGCGGCCGCACCGCGCTCATCACCGGCGCGAGCGTCGGCATTGGCACCGGCATTACGCGCGCGCTGGCCGCTGAAGGCGTGCGCTGCGCGATCGTCGCGCGGCGTCGCCCGCTGCTCGACGAACTGGCCGACAGCATCGCCGCGAGCGGCGCGCCCAGGCCGGTCCCGATCGTCGGCGATCTGACGGACGAAGCCGATCTCGCGCGCATCTTTGCCGAAGCGAACGCGGCGCTCGGCCAGGTCGATATCGTCGTGAACAACGCGGGCGGTTCACGGCCCGCCGCGATCGACTGTGGCGAAGACGTCTGGGACGAGGCGTTCGCACTCAACTTCACGGCGGCGCGCAAGCTCACGCATGCGGCATTGCCGGGTATGCGCGCGCGCAAGTGGGGGCGTGTCATCAACGTCAGCGGTTCGATGGAGCCGCGCGGCATGAATCCGAGCGGGCCGGCCAAGGCGGCGCTGCATCTGTGGGCGAAAAGCCTGTCGCGCGAAGTGGCCGCCGACGGCATCACGATCAACACGATTCCGCCCGGCCGCATCAACAGCGAGCAGATCGCGCAGCGCCTGCATCCGAGCGACGAGTCGAAACAGACGTTCATCGCGCGTCATATCCCGATTGGCTATTTCGGCGATCCGCTCGACATTGGCTATCTCGCGGCGTTTCTCGCTTCGCCACGCGCACGCTATATCACCGGCGACGTCATCCCCGTCGATGGCGGCATGCATTACTACGCGCATTGAGCGAGAGCTGAGCCGCCAGCACGCCGCTCGCGTGCTGGCGCGGGATGTTTGCCGCTAGAGTCCCTGGCGGCTGTGCTCGCGCAGGAATGCACGCACCTGGGCCACCGCCGAAGGCACGACGTCGGCGGGTTCTTTCCACGGGGTGACCGTCAGCGCATGCGGGACCAGTTCGGCGAGCTCGCGTGCGATCACGGCGGGATGTTCAAGATCATTTCCCGGCAGGATGAGCATCGGCGTGCCGCACGATGCGACGAATTCGCGGGTGACGCTCAGTACGAATTCGCCGCTCCACATGCGCCGGCCGAAATCCGCGAGCTGGGCCGGCTCGAAGCCGGCATTTCTGGCGAGTAGATCGTCGGCCCATTTCCGCCACGAATTGGGCATCGTCTGGCGGTTCGCTGAGTCGATGCCGATCGGCTGCTGCAGCACCAGCGACGCGACCCGGTTGGGCGCGAGGCGCGCCAGATTCAGCGCATACGACGCGCCGATGCAGCAGCCCATCACATGACAGCGCTCGATGCCGAGATGGTTGAGCAGCCCGAGGTGATCGGCCGCGTACTGGTCCCACGGATTGCCGTCCGTCAGCGGGCCGCGCGAGGCTCCGGCGTTGCGCTGATCGAGCGCGATGACGCGAAACTCGTCGTCGAAAATCTCCGTCGGGTTAAAGGCCATGCGCTGCCAGTCGGCGATCGTCGCGCGCATGCCGCCCGGCGGCAGCAACAGCAACGGAAAGCCGCGGCCACGCTGTTCGTAGTGAATGAATACATCGCCTTTCTGATAGATCGTCATGCGGCTCCCCGTCGGGTGGACCAGCGCGTTTCGACTTGCCTGCGAATTCGCTTGCACGCGCCAACCAGTTAGCAGTTCATCGCTGGTGCTCCACGATGAAGATCACATGCCGGCTCGCCAGGCAGCAAGCCGTTTTTTTGCACGCCGCTCATGATCTTTCGGTACATCGCGAGCGGGCATGCGGTGATCGCACATCGGTCGTGACATAAACGCGCTTGTCGCCACCCTTGCAGCGCCCTACGATGGCGCACGCCCGGTTGCGCGACGGCGAACGAGGCGCGGACCGTCTGCGTGCACGAACCGCTCATACCGGCTCGTATTGACGCGGCGGACCTTCACGAAGCGCGCGGCGGCATGCGTCGACACGTATCGGCACGCATCGGCACGCCGCGCCAGAGCAAGGAGGCGCGCGATGATCTCGCGACGGGATGTGCTGTGCGCGCTGGTCGCGTCGGGATGCGTCGGCTGGCGCGCGAGCGCGTGGGCGGCCGCTTACCCCGATGCGCCGGTGCGTCTCGTGCTGCCCTACACGGCAGGCTCGGACGACGTGCAGGCGCGGCTCGTCGCGCGCACGCTGGGCCGCTATCTGGGCCAGCCGATCGTGGTCGAGGCGCACCCCGGCGCGGGCGGCAACATCGCCGCACAATACGCCGCGCATGCTGCCGCCGACGGCTATACGATGCTGTTCGCGATCAACAGTCTGCTCGAGGTCAACCCGCTCATGTATCGCGATCCGGGGTTCGATCCGGCGACTGATTTCACCCAGGTCAGCCCGCTCGCGGCGCATCAGTTCATGCTGGTAGTCAATCCGCGCGTGCCGGCGAACACGGTGCGTGAACTGATCGATTACGCGAAGAAGAATCCGGGCAAGCTGACCAACGCGACCGCCGGCGCCGGGAGCGCGCTCTATCTCGCGGGCATGCTGTTCATGACGAAAGCGGGCATTACGATGGTCAACGTACCCTACAAGGGCGGCGCCGACGATACGTTCGCCGTGCTGGCCGGCGATGTCGACATGGAGTTCGGCGGCATTCCGAACGTTGCGCCTTACGTGAAGGACGGCCGCCTGCGCGCGCTCGCCGTGAGCGGCACGCAACGTTCGCCGCTCTATCCGGACCTGCCCACGGTAGCCGAAGCCGGCGTGCCGGGCTTCGACTTCACCGCGTGGAGTTCGCTGGCCGTGCCCGCCGCGACGCCCGCGCCCGTCGTGCAGAGCTTGCGCGCGGCGGTCGCGAAAACGATGGCGGACGCGGACCTGCGGCGCGATCTCGACAAGCTCGGCTTCGAGCCGCTGCCGGGCTCGGGCGACGACCTGCGCCGCCGCATCGAAACGGAAAGCGCGCAGTGGCGCCAGGTATTCAAGCTTGCCGGCATCAAGCCGTCGTGAGCGCGGCGACGTGGTCTCTCGCGCAAACGTTCGAGTTTCCCTGTCCATCCTTCTCACAGGCCGTGTGACCTAAATTAGCTTGTGAGCGCGGCGCGCGCGCCTCTACGATAGCCGCAGCGAGTTCCCACCCCACGGGATCGAGGAGGACATATGGGTTTTACCGTTGAAGTCGTGCATCCGCTGCTTGCCGCGCGCATTCATGGACTGGATCTGAGTCATCCCGTCTCGCTCGAAGACGTCGAAGCAATCGAGCAGACGAGCGGGCGTTACCCGGTGCTGATCTTTCCGAAGCAGGAGATCACCGACGACCAGCTGCTGGCTTTCAGCGCGAATTTCGGACCGGTGCACACGGCCATGTCGTATCAGACGCGCAAGGACGAGCATCGTCTGCAGCCGAAGATCACCGACATCTCGAACGTGGGCAAGGACAACCAGACCTTCCGGCGCGGCGACAGCCGCCGCATGAACACCTTCGTCAGCAAGCGCTGGCACACCGACGCATCGTATGAGCCGATCCCGGCGCGCTATTCGTTCCTGCTCGCGTATACGGTCGCGAAGCAGGGCGGCGAGACGCAGTTCGCCGACATGCGCGCGGCCTACGACGAGATGCCCGAGGATCTGCGTGCTGTCGTCGAGAATCTGAGTTGCGAGTACAACATCCTGTGGGCGCGGATGCTGAGCGGCTACACCGAATTCCCCGACGACGAGCGCGCGAAACTCGCGCCATCGCAACACCCGCTCGTGCGCCGTCATCCGGTCTCGGGCCGCAAATCGCTGTATCTGTCCGGGCATGCGACGCATGTGGTCGACTGGCCGATTCCAGAAGGACGCGATCTGCTGCGCGAACTGATGGAGTACGCGACGCAACCGCAGTTCGTCTATACGCATCGCTGGTCGGTGCGCGATCTGGTGATGTGGGACAACCGCGCGCTGATGCATCGGGGCCGGCGCCATATTCCGGAAACCGATCCGCGCGAGATGCACCGCGCGACCGTGATGGACGATCTGGCCTGGACGCGCGAACAGCGTGAGGAACGCGTTGGCGCATGAGCGATGGCGCGGGCCGCGTTCTTACGTGTTCCCGCACCCCGCGCAGCGCGCTTAGAGTGCGACAGCGGGCTTATTGCGGCTTGATCCCAGCTACCTTGAAGAGATCGCGCCACATCGGCGCTTCGGTCTGAATGCGGCGCTCGATTTCTTCGGGCGAACTGCTGAGCGGCGCGAAGCCGAGCTTTTCGAGGCTCTGCCTGACCTCATCCTCGGCGATCGACTTGACGACCGCGTCGTGCAGCGTTGCGACGACGGCGTCGGGTGTCGCCTTCGGCACGGAGATGCAGTTCCATACCGCGAACTCGTAGCCGGGCAGTCCGGCCTCCGCGATAGTCGGCACGTCGGGCAGTACCGCGACGCGCTGCCGCCCGGTCACACCGAGTGCGCGCAACTTGCCGGTCGCGATGTGTGGCAATACGTTCGGCACGCCGCCGAACTCCATGTCGGCAAATCCGCTCAGTACCGCGACGGTATCTTCGGCGCCACCTTTGTACGGCACGTTCTCGATGCTCACGTGCGCTTTCGACGTGAATTCGAGCGCCGCGAGATAGAGGTTGCTGCCGATGCCCGCGGTCGCATTCGTCAGCTTGCCCGGATGCGTGCGCGCATATTCGATCAGTTCGGGCACCGAGCGTGCCGGTACGGACGGATTGACGACCAGCACGAACTGCTGCTCGGACAGCAGGCTCACATGGCGGAAGCCGGCCGGCGAAAAGCCCGGTTCGCGGTAGAGCAGCGGATTGGCCTCGAAGATCGCGCTGATCCCGAGCAGCATCGTGTAGCCATCGGGCGCCGAGTTCGCGACGTAGTGGGCCGCGATGTTGCCGCCCGCGCCCGGATGCGCCTCGACGACCACCGGCTGCTTCAGATACGCCGAGAGCGCCTTCGCGACGATGCGCGCCTGCACGTCGTCCGATCCCGCCGCATAGGGATTGATGAAACGCAACGGGCTCGAAGGATAGTCGGCCGCGCGCGCGTCGGGTGTCCAGCCGGCGCCAAGCAGCACCGGCGCCCCGAGCGCGGCCAGGAAGTCACGTCGTCTCATCATCGCGGTTGGTCTCCTGCTGGGTCGGTGCGGTCTTTTTGCATGCGTACTGTCATGGTCGCCGCACGGTATGCATGGCGATGATGCTAGGCAGTCGGCCTGCCTCGTGACAAGCGAGATTAAGTCACGTGAAAGGTGACGTAGGCGCGCCGCGACGCAGTCATGCTTCGCTGAACGACGCGCGTAACGCTGGCCGTATCGGTGACGCGGGCCGTGCAAAAATGTCTCTTGCGGGTCGCGGTGCGTCATGCGAGCGTGTCTGGCGGCCCCGCGAGACGCTGCGCTCGCATGGAGGCCGCTTCGCCGCACGAGCGGCAGATGTGGCGGTTTTTCTTTCGCGGCCGGCGTCGAGGCATACCACGAACATGTTCAGCGTCCCTAAAATCAAGACCGAAGTCTTCGCGCGACTGCCCGATGATTTGCGCATCGTCGATCATCCAGAAGTGCGCTTTGGTGTCGCGCGCGATTCGTTTCTCGAAGGCCCGGCGTTCGATCGCGACGGCAACCTCTATTGCGTCGACATTCCATATGGACGCATTTTTCGCATCGGCCGCGATGGCCGCTTCGAAGTCGCATGCCAGTACGATGGCCGTCCCAACGGACTCGCGATTCATCGCGATGGGCGCATCTTCATTGCCGATCAGGTGCGGGGCATTCTCGCGCTGGACCCCGCGCGCGGCGTGGTCGAAACGGTGGTCGAAAGGGACGGCTACGAGCCGTTTCGCGGACCGAACGATCTGATTTTCGATCGCCACGGCGAGCTGCTGTTTACCGACCAGGGCCAGTCGGGTCTGGAGCGCCCCTATGGCGTGTTGTACCGGCTGCATGCCGGCGGACGGCTCGAACGTCTGCTGGAGAATATCCCGAGCCCGAACGGGCTGGCGCTGAGTCCCGATGAACACACGGTGTATCTGGCCGTCACGCGCGCCAACGCGATCTGGCGTGTGCCGCTCGATGGTTCGGGCCATGGCGCGGTCGCGCGCGTCGGCAACTATATCCAGCTGTCGGGGGGCACGGGGCCGGACGGTGTGGCGCCGGCGCACGACGGCGGTCTTGCGGTCGCCCATATCGGTTTCGCAACCGTGTGGCTGTTCGATCGCCTCGGCGAACCGATCGCGCGGGTGCAGTCATGCGCGGGCATACAGCCGACCAACGTGGCGTTCGATCCACGCGATGACAGCATGCTCTACATCACCGAGGCGGCCTCGGGACAGATCCTGCGCGCGCGTGTGCCGATGCGTGGCGCGGCGCTGTATTCGCACGCATGACGCCTGCTTGCGCGCGTTGTGCTGCGAACCACCGCGCGAAGCCGAACCGCCGCCCTGATCGCCGGCGGCGGTGCCTGAACGAGCGCCGCGTTCAGACCGCGCTCGCGGTCTCGGTCTTCGCCTGGCGCGACCACGTGAGATCGTCGAGCGTCGTCGCGCGATGCATTTCGCGCACGTCCGTCTCGGGGATATGCGGCCGGCCGCGATGCATCAGCGCGCGGTTGTCCCACACCACCAGATCGCGTACCGACCAGTTGTGCGCATAGACGAACTGCGGTTGCGTCGCGAATTCCGTGAGTTCGCGCAGCAGGTCGCGTCCTTCGGGTTCGGGCCAGCCCACCACGTGCGACGCATGGCTCGACAGGTACAGCGATTTGCGGCCCGAGACCGGATGCGTGCGCACGAGTTTGTGGATGCACGGCGCGAGCGCCTCGCGCTCTTCGTCGGGGAAATCGTGAAAGCCGGCCGCCGCGCGCGACTGCATGATGTCGTAGTGGCAGTCCAGATCTTCGACCGCGGCGCGCAGGTGCGCGGGCAGTTCGTCGTAGGCCGCGCGCATATCGGCGAACTGCGTCTGGCCGCCGACCGCCGGCACGACATACGACAGCAGCATCGAATAGCGCGCGGGCAGCGGCAGATACGACGCATCCGAATGCCAGCGCCGGCTCGTCAGGTTGTTCATGCGGCGGCGATCGCCGGCCTTGAAGGTCTGGTTGTCCTTGCCGAGGTTCGAGATGTCGTTGATCATCGGCGCGAGACGATGGTCGTCCGGCCGCGTCGTATACGACACGGCCACTTGCAGCGGGCCGAAGTTGGCGGCAAACGCCAGCAACTGGTCGTCGTTGATGTACTGCCGCGGAAAAATCAGCACGGGGTAGCGGCCGCTCGTCTGCTCGATCTCGACGATCTGCTCTTCGCTGAGCGGTTGCGACAGATCCAGGCCATGGATTCGCGCTGCGATGAACGGATGGGCGGCTTCGACGGTCAGGCTCATGATGTTCCTTATAACGAATGATCTCTCCTCGCCCGCGGCCTCCCGCGCACGACGCGTGCGCGGGCCCCGCGGTGAGGATTGATGTCATCGTAGGTGCCGGTGATGGCGAGTCACAAGCGAGATTAAGGAACAGTGCATGTGAGGTGGCTTGCCGGGCGCGCAAGTCCGGCGCCACGCGCGCCGCTAGAGCACTTCAGCGTGCTCGGCGTATTCGACTTCCGCGACCGTCTTGCGCACTTCCGCTTTCAGCCAGTCGGAGAAGTGCACGATCGCCGGCTGGCCCGACTTCATTTCGGTATGCACGAGGTAATACGAGCGTCCCGTCTTGACCCGCTGTTGGAATACCGGCTGCAGGCGCTGATTGCGAATGTCCTCCTGCACGAAGATCGTCTGCGCCATCGCGAGCCCGAGACCGTCGACGGCCCCCTGATACGCGAGCCCCGAATATTCGAGCCGCAGTCCCTTGTAGCCGTCCACACGTGTCGCGCCGTTCGCCTTCAGCCAGCGCTGCCAGTCGTCATAGCGCGCGGCGGCATGCAGCAACAGGAACGGTTCGAGATCGTCGGCGCTGGTCAGTTCATGTCCCGCGAGCAGCGCCGGACTGCCGACCGGAATCAGCTCCTCGTAGAACAGGTGCTCGCATACGAGCCCCGGCCAGTCGCCGGTGCCGAGCCAGATCGCGACGTCGATGTCGTCGTCGTTCGGCGAGACCGGCTCATGCGCGCTCTCCACCTGCAGCGTGATCTCGGGATACATCTTCTTGAAACGTGCGAGGCGCGGAATCAGGAAGCGCATCGCGAAGGTGGACAGCACGCCGATACGCAGCGACGCGTTGTCGGGCTGCGCGTAGAAATATTCGGCGGTCGCTTCCTGAATCTGGTCGAACAGGATCTGCAGGCGCGATGCGTAGGCGGCCCCGCGCTTGGTCAGCACGACCTGCTGATGACCGCGCTCGAAGAGCTTCGCGTTGAGGTAGTCCTCGAGCTTCGACACGTGCCGGCTGATCGCACTGTGCGTGACGCACAGTTCTTCGGCGGCGCGGGTCATGCTCTGGTTGCGCGCGGCCGATTCGAATGCGCGCAACGCGTTGAGGGAGGGTAAGCGGCGTTTGGGCATTGGGTGTCTCCTCATCATCCTGTCCAGCACAGATGCTTGCGCGTGAAGAGCCGGGATATGACATCGATGAAGGGGCGCGCCAGCGTATCCGCATGCATGCCGGCCAGGTCCGGCACGCACGTGTGACAAAAACAGACTCGCACTCGCGCACCTAATAATCAAGGTAGGGTTTCCATCAACCGGGTTATGGATAAGGCCTTCCGTCGGAAATGCTCATAGCGGTTGTGCCAAAAAGTGTCTTGCCGCGCGTTCCGGCAGCGTGTGATTCTTGGTCATGGCAAAGCAAGGTGGCACGCGCTGCAAGGAGCGGGCGAAATCTTCCTCTCGCATGCAAACGTGCCATCGCGAACGTGACTTCCCTCGCGTGAATCGACGCACCATTCGGACAGGACATCGAACTCATGAGCACAGTCGACGCAGTCGTAGGCAGCGGAGAATTTACCTATCGGATCGTGGAAGACTGGGGCAAATTGCCGGACGGCTGGCAACTTCATGATGTGGCGGCGGTGGGGGTCGATAGCAAGGACCAGGTGTTCGTGTTTCATCGCGGCGAGCATCCCGTGATCGTGTTCGATCGCGACGGCAATTTCCTGCGCGCGTGGGGCGATGACGTGTTCGTTCACGCACATGGCATCCATATCGGGCCGGATGACATGGTGTATCTCACCGACGACTACGATCACTGCGTGCGCAAGTGCACGCTCGACGGCAAGGTTCTGCTGACCATCGGCATTCCGGGCGAGCCCTCGCCGTACATGAGCGGCACGCCGTTCAACCGCTGCACGCATACGGCGCTTTCGCCGCAAGGCGACATCTACGTGTCGGACGGCTACGGCAACGGGCGCATCCATCAGTATTCGCCGGACGGCAAGCTGCTCCGCTCGTGGGGCGAGCCCGGTTCTGGCAAGGGCCAGTTCAATCTGCCGCACAACATTTCCTGCGACGAAGACGGCTGGATCTACGTCGCCGACCGCGAGAATCACCGCATCCAGGTCTTCGACGGCAATGGCCGCTTCGAGACGCAGTGGCACAACCTGCACCGGCCCTGCGGCATGTACATGCCGGTCGGCAAATGTCCGCTGTGTTATGTCGGCGAGACCGGGCCTTACTACGCGTTCAATCGCGGCGCGCCGAATCTCGGTCCGCGCGTGAGCATCCTGTCAAACCAGGGCGAACTGCTCGCGCGCATCACGACCACCCCGGCCGCGGGAACGGGTCCCGGACAGTTCCTCGGACCGCATGGTCTGGCGGTCGATTCGCACGGCGATATCTATGTCGGTGAAGTTTCGTACACCGCGTGGCCGTCGCTCTTTCCCGGCGTCGAAGCGCCGCCGGGGCTGCGCTGCCTGCAGAAGTTCGAAAAGATCACGGCCTGACGGCCACTGTCGCCGCGCTGCCCGGCAGCGTGCCGAGTCACGCGCGGAACCGGAACGTGGAGACGGACAGCCGCCAGCGCCGCGGGGCGCCCTTACTCGTAACGGAGGCACTATGCAAACCCTGACTACCTCGACCACCGAACTGCTGCCCGAGGTCGCGCGCTTTCTCGACAGTGCGCTGCTAGCGGGCGTGGTCGGCGGACGGGACTTTACCGCAGCCGATGGCGCGACCTTCGACACGCTCGATCCGGGCACCGGCGAGCGGCTCGCGACGGTGACGGCGATGAGCGCCGCGGACGTCGACGGCGCGGTCGGCGCCGCCAATGACGCGTTCGCGCGCTCGGGCTGGGCCACGATGCCCGTCAACGAGCGCGCCGTGTGGCTGCACCGGCTCGCCGACGAAGTCGAAAAGCGCAAGGCAATCATCGGACAGATCGAGGCGCTCGACGCGGGCAAGGTCGAACAGCAGGCGCAGGGCGACGTGCAGGTCTTCGTCGATACGATGCGCTATTTCAACAACCTGTCGCAGAACGTGCAGCGCCGCTCGGTGGTGCCCGTGTCCGGCTATGAAGCGTGGACCACGCGCCAGCCGTGGGGCGCATGCGGCTTTATCGTGCCATGGAATTTTCCGCTCGTACTGATCGGCTGGAACATCTCGCCGGCGCTCGCGGCGGGCAATACCGTCGTCATCAAGCCCGCGGAGGATACGCCGTTGTCGGCCATTTATCTCGCGCGGCTCGCCCGCGAGATCGGTTTTCCGGACGGCGTGATCAATGTGGTCACGGGCGATGGCGAGACGGCGGGCGCGGCGCTCGCCGGTCATCCTGGATTGCGCCGCATGTCGTTTACCGGTTCGCCCGAAGTCGGCCGGCTCGTCGCCGCCGCATGCGGCCGCAACCTCGTGCCATGCAAGCTCGAACTCGGCGGCAAGGGCGCGGCGGTCATATTCGACGACGTCGACATCGAGGACACCGCGAATCAGCTCGCGCGCGCGATCACGTTCCACACCGGGCAGGTCTGCTGCGATGCGACGCGCTGGCTCGTGCATGAATCGATCTATGAGCGCTTCGTCGACGCGAGCGTGGCCGCGCTGCAGCGCACGAAGGTCGGCTACCAGCTCGACGCCGGCTCGCAGATGGGGCCTGTCGTCAGCGCAAAACAGCGCGAGCGTGTGCTTGGCTATCTCGAACGCGGCAGGCAGGAGGGCGCGCAGACGGTGCTCGAAGGGGGCGTCGCGAGCGTGCCCGGGCGCGGCGGGTTCTATGTGAAGCCGGCGCTGCTGGCGGGGTCGCTCGGCAACGTCGCGGCGCGCGAGGAAATCTTCGGACCCGTCGCGTATCTCGCGCCGTTCAAGGACGAATCGCAGGCCGTCGAACTTGCCAACTGTACCGACTATGGACTCGCCAACAGCGTGTGGAGCCGCGACCTGACTCGCGCGTCGCGGGTCGCCGAGGCGATGGTGGCCGGCAACAGCTGGATCAACGCGCACAATCTGTTTCCGCTGGGCGTGCCGTATGCCGGTGTGAACAAGAGCGGCATGGGCGGTGGCGTCAACAGTGTGGAGACGCTGTTCGACTATTGGCGCAGCCAGTCGATGGTGCGCCCGCTCAACTGATTCGCCGGTGATGTGCGCGGGCGCTCGAAATTCGCACGGCCGCTGTGACATAAATGACGTTGCGGCGACACGCCTGCTTGCGCACACTTCACCAGAACTACCAGCCGTCATCGCGCGAGGCGCGGTAGACGGCTCCGCGCAACAGAAGCGCGACGAAGCGGCGAGAAGCACAAAAAGCACGGATAACCCGGAGACAGAGTGGCTATTCCAGACGCAACCCCAGACGCAACCCGTGTCGCGCACACCGTCGCGTCGCTGCTCGGCGCCCGGCGCGCGAGCGCGACGCTGGCGATGCTGGCGCGGGACTATGCGCCGACCTCGCTCGAGGAAGCCTTTGCGGTGCAACGCGAGATGACGCGTCAGCTTGGTGCGCGCATCGGCGGCTGGAAGGTCGGCTATGCGCCCGGCGTGCGCCTCACGCATGCGCCGATCTATCAGGACGCCTGTCTCGCGAGCGGCGCGTCGGTTCATCTTCCGTATGCGGAGGCGCCCGCCATCGAGGGCGAGGTCGCCTTCGTGCTAGGCCGCAATGTGCCGGCACGCGCGACACCGTATTCCGATGAAGAAATCGCCGACGCGGTCGACGAAGTGTGCGCCGCGATCGAAGTCGGTGCGCCGCGCCTGCGCGATTTCATGGCAGCGCCGATCGAGCACAAGATCGCCGACAACATGGGCAATGGCGCGCTGATTCGCGGCAGCGGCACGCGCGCCTGGCGTGCGATCGATCTGGCGGCGCTGCGCGTGCGCGTCGAGATCGATGGGCGCGTCGTCACCGATCTGATCGGCGGCAACAGCGCCGGCAATCCGTTCAATGCGCTGGTCGCGCTGGCCAACGCGCCGCACCGGCGCGAACCGTTGCATGTGGGACAGATCGTCATCAGCGGCACCTGCACCGGGCTCTATGCGGCCCATGCGGGCAACGAAGCAAAGGTCGTGTTCGACGGGCTCGGCGAAGCCCGCGTCACAGTCGTATAACCTCACGCGCGGGCCGCCGGCGACAGCCGATACGCGGATGCGGTGCGCGCCGAACCGGAAAGAGGAACGCCTTCGATGGGATCCCTGACTCAACGCCAGCGCTTGCGCGCGATTCTGAAGAGTGAACGTTGCGTGACCATGGCGACGGTGTTCGATCCGATCTCCGCGCGTCTGGCCAGCCAGCTCGGCTACGAGGCGGCGCTGATGGGCGGATCGCTGGCTTCGTATGCGGTGCTCGGGGCGCCCGATCTGATCCTGCTCACGTTGAGCGAACTCGCCGAGCAGGTGCATCGCTGCACGCGCGTGTCCGACGTGCCGCTCGTCGTCGACGGCGATCATGGCTACGGCAACGCGCTCTCCGTGATGCGCACGGTGCACGAACTCGACCGCGCGGGCGCGGCGGCGATCACCATCGAAGACACGTTGCTGCCGCGTCCGTTCGGCCCCTCCGGCGCGGTGCAACTGTCGCCGTTCGACGAAGCGGTGGCGAAGATCGAGGCCGCCGTCGCCGCGCGCGGCGATTCGGACGTGCTGGTGATGGGACGCACGAGCGCGGCCACCGTCAACGGTATCGAGGATGCGCTCGCGCGCTTCAAGGCGTTCGAGGCCGCCGGCGTCGACGCGCTGTTCCTGCCGGGGCCGCGCAAACGCGAAGAGATCGATGCGATCTCCGCGGCCGTGAAGCTGCCGCTGCTGATGGCGGGCGCGCCCGCGCCGCTATGCGATCCCGCTTACCTGGCGACGCGCCGCGTAAAAGCGTGGTCGGCCGGTCATCAGACGTTTTCGGTGGCGCTCAAGGCGCTTCACGACAGCATGCAGGCGGTGAAGGCCGGCGCGCTGTCGCTGGAGCTGCCCGATCAGGCGTCGAAGGCCTTGCTCGAGGAGGCGACCGGCGTGCCCGCGTTCGACGCGCTGACGCGCCGCTTCCTCGGCGCGTCGTAGCAGGAGAGCACACGATGAGCTCACAGACAGCACAGACGGAACAGGGCGGCGCGATCGAATACGTCAATACGAAACGCCGGGACTACTACAGCGGCATGCTGATGCTGCTGATCGGGCTCGGTGCGATATACGGCGGCGTGCGCTACAGCATCGGCAGTCTGAGTCAGATGGGACCGGGCTTCTTTCCGGTCGCGATCGGCGCGGCGCTTGCCTGCACGGGCATCGCGATCGCGCTGGTGGCGAAATATACGCCGGCGCAGCAGGGCGAGCGCAAGCTGCCGCCCGAAGGCAAGGCGTGGTGCTTCATTCTGGGCAGCCTCGTCGCGTTCATCGTGCTCGGCCGCCACGGCGGCCTGCTGCCGGCGACCTTCGCGGTCGTGTTCATCTCGGCGCTCGGCGATCGCCAGAACACCGTGTGGCGCGCGTTCCTGCTCGCGGCGGCGATGACCGCGCTGTGCGTGGCGGTGTTCTGGTGGGCGCTGTCACTGCAGTTTCCACTGTTCCAATGGGGCTAGACGACCATGACCCAGTCTCTCGTCGATCTCTGGTATGGCTTTGGCGTCGCGCTCGAGCTGCACAATCTCGCGTGGTCGTTCTTCGGCGTGGTGGTCGGCAACCTGATCGGCGTGCTGCCCGGCATGGGGCCGCTCTCCGCCATCTCGATGCTGCTGCCGCTCACCTACACGATGCATCCGGTGCCGGCGATCATGATGCTGGCCGGCATCTTCTACGGCTCACAGTACGGTGGCGCGATCGGCGCGATCCTGCTGAACCTGCCATGCCATCCGCCGCACGCGGTGACCTGCCTCGACGGCTATCCGCTCACGCGCCAGGGCAAGGGTGGCACGGCGCTCGGCATCGCGATGATCTCGTCGTTCTTCGCGGCGTCGTGCGGGATTGCGCTGATGGTGTTCGCGTCGCCGCTGCTGGTGAGCATCGCGTTCAAGTTCGGGCCGGCCGAACTGTTCTCGATCATGCTGCTGGGGTTGCTCGCGGGCGGCACGATGTCGCGCGGGCCGGTGTTGAAAGGCGTGGCGATGACGCTCTTCGGTCTGTTGATCGGTATCGTCGGCACCGACATCAATACCGGCACGATGCGCTTCACGTTCGGCTTTCCGCGGCTCGGCGACGGCGTCGAGATCGTTGCGCTCGCGCTCGGCCTGTTCGGCGTGGCCGACTTCCTGCGCAACGTCAACCGGCTGCAGGTGGTGAGCGGCGGGGCGCGGGTGCGGCTGCGCGACATGCGGCCGAGCTGGAAGGAACTGCGGCAGGCATTTCTGCCGATGGTGCGCGGCACGTCGATCGGCGCGCTGTTCGGTGGCATGCCGGGAACCGGCTCGACGATCACGACCTTCATCGCGTATGCGTTGGAGCAGAAGATCTCGCGCAATCCGAAGAAGTTCGGGCAGGGCGCGATCGAAGGCGTGGCGGCGCCGGAAGCCGCGTCGCACTCGAAGACCCAGGTCGACTTCATTCCGACGATGAGCCTCGGCATTCCCGGCGACGCGGTGATGGCGCTGATTCTCGGCGCGCTGATGATCCAGGGCATCCAGCCCGGCCCGCAGCTGATCACCGATCACGCCGATCTGTTCTGGGGACTCGTCGCGAGCTTCTGGGTCGGCAACATCCTGCTGATGCTGCTGAACGTGCCGCTGATTGGCATCTGGGTGAAGTTTCTGCGCGTGCCGTACCGCTACCTGTTTCCGTCCGCGCTGCTGTTTATCGCGGTCGGCGTGTACAGCACCAACAACAGCCTGTTCGAGGTCGGCGAGGTGCTCGCGTTCGGCGTGATCGGCGCGGTGCTGCTGGCGCTCGAATTTCCGGTCGCGCCGATCCTGCTCGGCTTCGTGCTGGGCCCGATGGTCGAAGACAACTTCCGGCGCGCGGTGCTGCTGTCGCGCGGCGATATCGGGATCTTCATCCAGCGGCCGATCAGCGCGGTCTTCATTGGCGCGTCGGCCTTGCTGATCCTGCTGCAGGTCGGTTTCGCGATTCGCGGCGCGGTGCGCCGGCGCAAGGCGCGCCCGAGGAAATTTCGCGTGACGGGGTCGTCGCGGCCGACCTCGCAGGACAACGTATAAGCAAGCGCTATCGCGAACGCGGCGACCCCGCGCGCGGCCGGCCTTCGCCGTGGCGGCAATACGACTACACGACAACACGCACTGATCAGGTCGGAGACACACCTATGCTGACGCGGCGCCGCCTTCTGATATCGCTCGGGTCCCTCGGTGCGCCACTGCTGCTCGGCTGGATGCCGGCGGCGCGCGCCGACTATCCGGACAGTCCCATTCGCATCGTCATCGCGTTTCCGGCCGGGGCCGGCGAGGCCGAGGCGCGCATCGTCGCCAAACGGCTCGGCGAGGTCCTCAAACAGCCAGTGATCGTCGAGGCGCATCCCGGCGCGGGCGGCAACATCGCGGCGGCCTATGTCGCGAAATCGCGCGGCGACGGCTATACGCTGCTGCTCGGCGTGAGCACGTTCTTCGAAACGAATCCGATGATCTACAAGGACATCGGCTATCAGCCCGCCGATCTGCAACCGGTCAGCGTGATCTCCGAGCAGCCGTTCGTGCTGGTCGTGAATTCGTCGCTGCCGGTTCATTCGCTGCAGGAACTGATCGCGTATGCGAAGCAACGCCCCGGCAAGGTGACCAACGCGACGGCCGGGCTCGGCAGTCCGCTTGATCTGATCGCGAAGGAGTTCATGGTGCGCACCGGCGCGCAGATTCTCAACGTGCCGTACAAGGGCGGCGGCGAGGACACGCTCGCGGTGCTCGGCGGCTTCGCCGACATGCTGTTCGGCGGCGTTGCCGATGTGACGGCCGGCATCCAGTCGGGCAAGATGCGCGCGCTGTGCGTGACCGGCAACCGGCGTCTGCCGCATTTCCCTGACTTGCCGACGATCGCCGAGGCTGGGCTGCCGGGCTATGACTTCACCGTCTGGAATTGTTTGTCCGTGCCGTCGTCGACGCCGCCCGCGATCGTCGAAAAACTCCATGCGGCAATCGTGACGACGATGAACTCACCTGACGTGCAGACCGGCTTCGACCGTATTGGCTTTTTCCCCACCAGCAGCACCGGCGAGGAATTGTCGAAGCGGATCGTTTCAGAGACGGAAGTATGGCGTGGGGTGCTGAAGAAGTCGGGGGCGTTGCAGCAGCAATGAGCGTCGGCTGACGCGCCGGAATTCGCACGCGACGGCTGCGGCAGTCGTCGCGGCCATCGCCCGCGGCAGCGGGCATCACGCGATGTCAGCCAGGCCCACGACCGTCACGCCAGATCGCACGCGAAGTTCGGCTCCGCGAGTCCGCGCACGCCGGGCTTGATCGCGAGCAGGCCGCCTGCCAGCGGTTGCCTCACCAGCTCTTCCGGCGACAGACGCTGCGAAGCGGTCGTGATGTACAGGATGTCGAGATCGGGGCCGCCGAAAGTGCAACTGGTCGGATTCTGCACCGGCATCTCGACGACGCGTTCGATGCTTCCATCCGGCGCATAGCGCGTGACGCGCCATCCGCCGTATTCGGCGAGCCAGATGAAGCCCTCTGCGTCGACGGTGGCGCCATCGGGCACCGCGGGCAGCGTGGTCCGCGCGAACTCGCGACGCTCGCCAGCTTCGCCGGTGTCGGGATCGAGCGGATACGCGAAGATCGTCTGCAGGTCCGAGTCCGCGCAGTACATCGTGCGGCCGTCGGGGCTGAAGCAGGTGCCATTGGGCACGCGAACGCCTGTTCCGACACTGGTGGCGCCGCGGCCGTCGACGCGATACAGCTCGCCGACCGGCTCGCGCGTGCGGTCGTTCATCGTGCCGACCCAGAAGCGGCCCTGCCGGTCGCATTTGCCGTCGTTGAAGCGCAAGGCGGGATCTTCTGCGCGCTGCTTCGCGATGCGAGTCAGCTCGCCTGTGCGTGTGTCGAGATAATGCAGCGAACGCGAAGCGACGAGCACACGGCCGTTGCCGCACAGCGCGATCGAGCCGACGAGGTCGGGCATCGGCCAGTAGCGCATCGCATCGGTGGCCGGATGCCAGCGCTGGATCGCGGGCCGGCGGATGTCGATCCAGTACAGCGCCTGCTCGGCTTCACTCCATAACGGGCATTCGCCAAGGATGTCGGTGGTTTGCGTGACGCGTCAAATGGCACTCATGTTGGCCTCGTTGCGCAGGGGTCGAAGGGCGGATGGAGGGTGCGGACAGGATGGTTCCGCGGTCCGATTCTACGAGCCCGTCACGCGCGCTCAAGCGCAATAAACGCACACACGATGTGACCTCGTGAAGTGTGCTCGACGCGCGCCGCGCAAGGTCAATGGCGCGTGTGTTCGCTGCGCAGGATCTCGACGAACTTGTCCGCGTGGTTGCCCTCGCGATCGAACCCGGAGCGCACGATGCACGGCGTGAGCGTGATTGCCTGGGCAAGCGGGCGCACCACGAGGTCGGACCATGCCCCCGCGCTCGCGGTGTATTCATCGATGATCGCGATGCCGGCACCGGCCCGCACCAGCGAGCACGCGACGTCGGTCTGGAACACGTCGATCCGCGAACGCAGTTCGAGCCCGGCGTCGTGAAAGGCCGCGGTCACGATCTTGCCGAACAGGATGCCCGGATGATGGGCGATGAGCGGATAGCGCGCCACGTCGGCAAGCGACAGCGATGGCTGGTGTTCGAGCGCATGTCCCTGCGGCAGCACGCAGGCCATTTTCCCGGACGTGAATACCTCCACCTTGAGATTGTCGTGCTGGATCGGCATCACGGCGACCGCGACGTCGACCTTGTTGCTCAGCACTTCGATCGCCATGTCGTTGAGCAGCGTCGTGTGATAGACGACGCGGATCTTCGGATAGCGTGCCACGAAGCGGGCGATGGCAAGCGGCATCATCGAGTAGCTGAGACACGGGCTCGACGACAGGTTCAGTGTGCCGGTTGCACCCTGCGCGAGATCGCGTGCGAAGTTGTTCACCTGGAGGGCATGCTCGTAAAACTCGTCCACCTGACGGAACAGCGCAATGCCTTCGGGTGTGGGAATCAGCTTGCCCTTGGCGCGGCTGAACAGCTTGAGGCCGAGTGTTTGCTCGGTATGAGAAATGATCCGGCTGACCGCGGGTTGTGAAATGAACAGCAGTTTCGCAGCGCCGTTGATCGACCCGGTCAGCATGACCGATCGGAAAATTTCCATCTGTCGCAGCCGGAAGTTCATGGTGCCTCCATGCGTACGGAAAGAGCGGCTTGTCTCGTTCGATGCATGCCGGGCCGCGTGCGCCCGATGCACATCTGCAGTGATCAAAGCGCACGCGGTGTGCGCGGCCATCGCTGAATAGCGTACAGCACTGTATGCGCTCGTCCAGTCGGGTTGGTGCTGATATGCGTTCGACCGGCCGATGTCAAACGCCCGCACGTCACGCGCGCTGTGAATAAATCTGTCTTGTGAGGACGAAATCGCCGCGCCTACGATAACGATGTTCCGGTGTGCAATCTAAACCCATGCAGGCGATATGCGTCGCAGCAGTCCAACGGCAAACGTAACTGAGGAATGACCATGAGTCTTGACATCGAAGCAGTGCATCCAACGGTCGCGGCGCGCATCCATGGACTGGATCTGACCCGGCCGTTGAGTGACACGCAGATCGAAGAGATCGAGCAGGCGAGCGGTACCTACCCGGTCCTGATCTTCCCGAGCCAGTACATCGACGACAACCAGCTGATGGCGTTCAGCCAGAACTTCGGGCCGCTGCAGCCGGTCGTGTCGTTCCATACCGCTGTCGAGGATCACCGGCTCTCGCCGATGGTCTCCGACATTTCGAATCTGGATCGCGACAACCGCACCTTTCCGGCCGGCGACCGCCGCCGTATGAACTTTCTCAGCAGCCGTCGCTGGCATACGGACGGTTCGTATCTGCCGACGCCCAACCGTTACTCGATGCTGCTTTCCTATACGGTCGCGAAGCGCGGCGGGCAGACGCAGTTCGCCGACATGCGCGAAGCGTACGACGCGCTGCCGGAGGAATTGCGCGAGATGGTCGAGGACCTCGTGCTCGAACACAACGTCATGCATTCGCGCGCGATGGCGGGCTTCACGGAGTTCGACGAAGCCGAACGCGCACGCTTCACGCCGACGCACAAAAAGCTCGTGCGCCGTCATCCGATCTCGGGCAGGAAGTCGCTTTATCTGTCCGGCCATGCATCGCATGTGGTCGGCTGGCCGGTGCCCGAAGGGCTCGATCTGCTGCGCGAGCTGACCGAATTCGCGACGCAGCCGCAGTTCGTCTATACGCATCAGTGGTCGGTGCGCGACCTCGTGATGTGGGATAACCGCTCGCTCATGCATCGGGCGCGCCGGCACTATCCGGACACCGACGTGCGCGAGATGCACCGGGCCTCGACGATCGACGACCTGTCGTGGTCGCGTCCGAAGCGCAGCGAGACCGTCGAGTAGGCGCGGCGAATAGTGCGGTAATCCGCGCGGCAAATCGCAAACGCCTAACGCAAACGCCACTATCTTTCCGGCGGCGCGCACGCCGCCGGGAAACCAGACTGTAAGATCCTTCTCTCATCCAGCCGAGGCCACCATGCCGGGACCGCACACCCAAACCATTCTCACCGGTCTGTCGTTCGCCGAGGGCGCGCGCTGGCGGGAAGATAGACTCTGGTTTTCCGATCTCTATACGCACCATGTGCAGACCGTCGATCCCGACGGACACACGGAAGTGATCGCGAACGTACCGCAGCGTCCATCGGGGCTCGGCTTCCTGCCCGACGGCACGCCGCTCGTGGTGTCGATGCTCGATCGCCGGCTGCTTGCGATCAACAGCGACGGCAGCACGCGCCTCGTCGCCGATCTCGGCGAAGTCGCGGGCGGCCCGTGCAACGACATGGTGGTCGACCGGCACGGCCGCGCATACGTCGGCAACTTCGGCTACGACAAGAACAACGGTGCCGAGCCGAAGCTCACGCGCATCATCCGCGTGGACCCGGACGGCTCGATTCATCCGACCGGCGCCGAACTCAGTTTTCCGAACGGCATGGTGATTACGCCCGACGAACGGCATCTGATCGTCGGCGAGACCTTCGCGCACCGCATCAGCATGTTCGATATCGACGCCAATGGCGATCTGCACAACCATCGCTATTTCGCCGAAATCGAAGGCTGCAACCCGGACGGTCTCGCCCTCGATGCGGAGGGTGCGGTGTGGGTCGCGGATCCGTTCGGCAAGCGCGTGCGGCGCGTGTTCGAAGGCGGGCGCATCGAGAGTGAGATCAGCTTCGAGCCGGGGCGCGGAGCTTATACGTGCGCGCTCGGCGGGCCGGAACGGCGTACGCTTTACATCGTCACCAATACTTCGAGCGGTCCGCAGATGGCGCAACTGCGCGAGTGCTGCATCGAAACCATCGAAGTCGACGTACCCGGCGCAGGCTGGCCATGAGCATGGGTGCATCCTGCAGTTTCATACGATCCCGTCTTGAAGGAGCGTTCATATGTCCGAATCGAAAGATTCCACGCCGGTCTGGTTAATTACCGGCTGTTCCACTGGCTTCGGCCGCGAACTCGCGAGCGCCGTGCTCAAGCGTGGCTGGCGCGCGGTCGTGACCGCACGCGAGCCGGCGCGCGTCGCCGCGCTCGCTGATGCCTTTCCGCAGCAGGCCATTGCTACCCGGCTCGACGTCACGCGCCCGGACGAAGTCGCGGCGGCCGTCGCACGGGCCGAAACCGCCTTCGGACGAGTCGACGTACTCGTCAACAACGCCGGCTACGGCTATCTCGCGGCCGTCGAGGAGGGCGAGGACGACGAGGTGCGCGCGATGTTCGAGGCGAACTTCTTCGGCGCGGTCAACATGATCAAGGCCGTGCTGCCGTCGATGCGCGCGCGCCGCTCCGGGCACATCGTCAACGTTACGTCGGTGGGCGGCTTCATCGGCAATCCGGCGAGCGGTTATTACGCGGCGACCAAGTTCGCGCTGGAAGGCCTGAGCGAATCGCTCGCGCGCGAGACGGCCGAACTTGGCATCAAGGTAACCGCGGTCGAGCCGGGGCCGTTTCGTACCGACTGGGCCGGTCGTTCGCTGAAGCAGACTGGCAGGCCGATCGACGACTACGCGTCGATCGCAGGCAAACGGCGTGTGCAGGTCGTCGAGCGCAGCGGCCGGCAGCCGGGCGACCCGGTGCGCGCGGCCGAAGCGATCATCGCCGCGGTGCAGTCGGCTACGCCGCCCGCGCATCTGGTGCTCGGGCGCAGCGGTCTGGAGATGGTCCGTGGCAAACTGGCGCGCGTGGCGGCCGACCTAAATACGTGGGAAGAGACCACGCTATGGGCCGACGATCCGGTGGCGTGAAGGTCGTCGTGTCGTCACCGGGCGCCCGATGCGCTCGGCGCATCAGGTTCATCCAATGAATGCCGAGCACTATTAAACAGGACCGAGCCTGACCCACATACGGTCTGACCGACTACTACAATCACCAGGGTCCGCTTGCGGATGAAATGCACGTGCGCGGCATAGGCAGGCAGACCCCCGACTGGAAGGAGACAATCATGATAAGGAGACGCAGGTTCGTGGCGGCGCTCGGCGCGCCGGTGCTGCTCGGCTGGATGCCCGCGGCGCTGGCGGCGTTTCCGGACAACCCGATCCGATTGGTGGTCGGATTCCCGGGCGGCTCGGGCGAGGCTCAGGCGCGCATCGTCGCGAAGACGCTCGGGCAGATTCTCGGCCAGCCAGTGATCGTGCAGGGACAAGGTGGCGCGGGCGGCAACATCGCCACGGCCTATGTCGCGAAGTCGCGACCCGACGGCTACACGATGCTGCTCGGTGTGAGCACGTTCTTCGAGATCAATCCGCTGATCTATCGCACGCCCGGTTTCAAGAACAGCGACCTGCGGCCCGTTTCGCTGCTGTCGGAACAGGAGTTCGTGCTGACGGTGCGGCCGCAACTGCCGATTCACTCGGTGAAGGAACTGATCGACTACGCGCGCGCGAACCCCAACAAGCTGACCAATGCGACGGGCGGCCTGGGCAGTCCGCTCGATCTGTGCACGCGCGAGTTCATGTCGCGCACGGGCGTGAAGATTCTGAGCGTGCCGTACAAGGGCGGCGGCGAGGACACGCTCGCGCTTCTCAGCGGTTTCGCCGACATGATGTTCGGCAGCGTCACCGACGTCACCGGCAATATCGAGTCCGGCAAGCTGCGCGCGCTCGGCGTCACGGGTGTCAAGCGGTTGCAGAATTTCCCCGACGTGCCGACCATCGCCGAGGCCGGTGTGCCCGGCTATAACGTCACGATCTGGACTTGTCTGTCGGTGCCCGCCGCCACACCGGCGGACGTCGTGAAGAGGCTCCAGGACGCCTCCGCGAAGGCGATTGCCGACCCGGCCTGCCGCGCGAGTCTCGAACAGATGGGACTCTTTCCGCTGCATCTCGACGGCGATGCGGTCGCGCGCCGCATCAAACTCGAAGTGCCCATGTGGCGCGAGATATTCCACAAGGCAGGCGTCGAACCGACCTAGTCGTCAAGGCCGCGCGAGCGCATCAGCGCGGTCATATGCGTTGTGAAAAAAAGTGGCTTGCGAGGCACCCGCTCGAATGTGATCGTTGAGACACGCGAGCAGGGCTTTTTTCCACTTGACGTCCACCTGAGGACAACGCAAATGACTCGACTTTATGGCAGCGGGGAATACACGTATCGGATCGTCGATAACTGGGCAAGACTTCCGGATGGCTGGCGCTTCGGCGACGTGGCAGCAGTCGGTGTCGATCGGGATGATCAGGTGTATGTGTTTCATCGCGGCGAGCATCCGGTCATCGTGTTCGATCGCGATGGCAACTTCCGGCGCTCATGGGGCGAGGGCATTTTCAAGCGTCCGCACGGGCTGCATATCGGCCCGGACGGCGACATCTATCTGACCGACGACGGCGATCACTCGGTGCGCAAATGTACGCCCGAGGGCAAGGTCCTGCTGACGCTCGGCACGCCGGGACTGCCAGCGCCGTTCATGAGCGGCACGCCGTTCAACCGCTGCACGCATACGGCGCTTTCGCCACGCGGCGACATCTACGTGACGGACGGCTATGGAAACGGCCGCGTGCACAAGTATTCGCCCGACGGCAAGCTCATCAAATCGTGGGGCGAACCGGGCTCCGATCCGGGGCAGTTTAATCTGCCGCACAACATCGCCTGCGATGAAGACGGCTGGGTCTACGTCGCCGATCGTGAGAATCACCGCATTCAGGTGTTCGACGGCGAAGGGCGCTTCGAGACGCAATGGCACGACCTGCATCGGCCGTGCGGCATGTACATGCCTGCGGGCAAATGCCCGCTCTGCTATGTCGGCGAGACCGGACCGTACTGGGGGTTCAACCGGGGCGCGCCGAATCTCGGGCCGCGCGTGAGCATCCTGTCGAACAAGGGCGAACTGCTCGCACGCATCACGAGTACGCCGGCAGCGGGCACTGGGCCGGGACAATTCCTGTCGCCCCATGGGCTCGCGGTCGATTCGCGTGGTGATCTCTATGTCGGGGAAGTCGGCTACACCGCGTGGCCGTCGCTCTTTCCCGGCGTGCCGCTGCCCGAGCAGGGCTTGCGTTGTCTGCAGAAATTCGAGCGGATCGACGTCTAGCGCAAAGCGTTGATTGCCTGCATCGGACGCCCGGTTCGGGGCGCCCCGATTGCGTTACATCGGCATCACATCGGCGTAATCCCCGACTTCTGGAAGATCGAGCGCCACGTCGCGCTTTCGGTGGCGATGCGTTGCGCGACGGCTTCGCTCGTGCTGCTGACGGGGATCAGGTTGATCTGCGCGAAGCCCGTCTGCACTTCCGGGTCCGCCATCGTCTTCACGAGCGCCGCGTTGAGCTTGCTGACGATGTCGGGTGGCGTCGCGACGGGCACCGATACGCAGCTCCACACCGAGAAGTCATAGCCGGGCACGCCGGCTTCCGCGATGGTCGGCACGTCCGGCAGATTCGCGAGACGTTTCGAACCCGTTACGCCGAGCGCACGCAGCTTGTCGGCCTTGATATTGCCGACCACGTTCGGAATGCCGCCGAACTCGAGATCCGTGAAGCCGCTCATCACCGCGAGCGTGTCTTCGCCGCCGCCCTTGTACGGCACCGGTGTCATCTGCACGCCGGTGCGCGACATGAACTCGCGGTTCGCGAGATCGAGCGGGCTGCCGGGGCCCGCGGTCGCGACCGTTACTTTGCCCGGATTGCGCCGCGCATAGTCGACGAGTTCGCGCACGTTGGCGACGGGCAGCCCCGGCCGCGCGACGAGCAGGAACGGTTGCTCGGACAACAGGCTGACCGGCGTCAGGTCGCTGAGCTTGTAGCCGATGTCCTTATAGATGAGCGGATTCGTTTCGAAGAACGTGCTCACGCCGAGCAGCATCGTATAGCCGTCACCGCGCGCCTTGGCGACATAGGCTGCGCCGATGTTGCCACCGGCGCCGGGATGCGACTCGACGACGATCGGTTGACCAATGTATTTGCCGAGCGTCTTCGCGACGAGGCGCGCCTGGGCTTCCTGGGTGCCGCCCGGAAACGGAATGACGAGACGGATCGGGCTGTCGGGCCAGGCCGCCCACGCGTCGCTGCTCGCCCACGCGGTCAGAATGGGCGCGCCGAGTGCGGCGAGGAAGGTGCGTCGTGAAATCATGGCTGTGTCCCCTGCTGGTCACCGTTTATGTCACTGCCTGCGTGGCTGTCCGCTCATGTGCGCCGCCGTCGCGTGTCGCGTCGACGGTGCGTCGTTTCATGAGCTGCGAGATGCGCTGCTCAGACCGATGCTATCGGCGGATGTAAGGCATTTACAAGCGAGATTAAGTCACAGGCCGCATCACAAATCCGGACCACGAAAGAGGGGCGTAAAGGCCGCGCGAAGGTGGTGTAAAGGCAGCACAAAGGGCAGCGCCAAAGGGGTCTTTTCAAGCCGCGCGAGAGATGCGTCAGGTCATACGGGACGTGCAAAAAAATCTCTTGCGACGCGCCTTCGCGACATGTGACTGTTACGTATCCCGATGCGACGCGACGCATTCGCGCGCATGCATTCATGCAAGCAACTGTCTGCGAGGATCGCACTCATGGCAACCATAGTTGGCGGCGGCGAATTTACATACGAGACCGTGGACGGCTGGGCGAAGCTGCCCACCGATTGGGAGATGGGCGAGGTCGCCGCGGTCGG
Source organism: Paraburkholderia sp. ZP32-5 (assembly GCF_021390495.1). Lineage (NCBI taxonomy): Bacteria > Pseudomonadati > Pseudomonadota > Betaproteobacteria > Burkholderiales > Burkholderiaceae > Paraburkholderia > Paraburkholderia sp. ZP32-5. Next base: position 899,243 of record NZ_JAJEJP010000003.1, read on the forward strand.
GGTCGATCGCCATGACAACGTCTATGTGTTCAATCGCGGCATGCATCCGATGATCGTGTTCGACCGCAACGGCAATTTTCTGCGGTCATGGGGCGAGGGCGTGTACGTGCGCCCGCACGGCGTGCACATGGGGCCCGACGACACGATCTATCTGACCGACGACGGCGGCAGCGCCGTCTACAAGTGCGATCTGCACGGCAAGACACTGATGACGGTCGGCCTGCCCGGCAAGCCCACTGAGTTCATGAGCGGCCAGCCGTTCAATCATTGCACGCACACGGCGCTCGCGCCGAACGGCGACATCTTCGTGTCCGACGGCTACGGCAACGCGCGCATCCACAAGTACACGCCCGATGGCAAGCTCATCAAGTCATGGGGCGAGCCGGGCTGCGAGCCGGGCCAGTTCAACCTGCCGCACAACATCTCATGCGACGAGGACGGCTGGCTCTATGTCGCCGATCGCGAGAATCACCGCATCCAGATCTTCGATAGCGATGGCCGCTTCGAAACACAATGGCACAACCTGCATCGACCCAATGGCATGTACATGCCGCGCGGTAAATGTCCGCTGTGCTATGTCGGCGAAACGGGGCCGATGTACGGCTTCAATCGCGGCGCACCGAATCTTGGGCCGCGTCTGTCGATCCTGTCGAACAAGGGCGAAGTGCTGATCCGCATCCAGAGCACACCGTCGGCCGGCACGAACCCCGGGCAGTTTCTGTCGGTGCACGGCGTGGCCGTCGATTCGTACGGAGACATCTATGTCGGCGAGACGTCGTACACGTCGTGGCCGCTGTTGTTCCCGGACAAGCCGATGCCGGCGCGGCTGCGCAGCCTGCAGAAATTCGCGCGCATCGCGCCGCAGACCGAAGCGCCGGCGCGGCGCTGATTCTTCTCTATCCAGCCGGCACGCCCGCATGCGATGCGCGCGTTGCCAGGGAGGCTACTGATGATTGTCGAAGAACGCATCTATGATCTGCGCCCGAACGGCGCAGCCGAATTCGCCCGTCATTTCGAACGTGAGGGCATTGCGATCCAGCGCCCGATACTGGGCCGGCTGGTCGGCTATTTCTATACGGAGATCGGGCCGCTCAACCAGATCGTTCATCTGTGGGCGTACGAGGATCTCGAGGACCGCGCGAAGCGGCGCGCGGTCCTCGCCGCCAATCCGGTCTGGCGCGAGTACGTGAAAGAGAACATCCAGCCGCTGCTCGTGCGGATGCAAAACAAGATCCTGATTCCGATGTCGTTCTCGCCGCCGCTGCCGTCACTCTGGCAGCCCGGCGACGAAGCGGCACAGCAGAGGTGAGCGCGGGTGTCCGTCAAGATCGAATCAGCGGGTAGCACCCGGAACGAGGGCGGCGATGCCGGCTCGCCGCGGCAGGTGGTACGCATTGCGGCCGCCTTGTTCGCCGCGCGCATGCGCAGGACGACGCTGGCGGCGTTGCCCGATCATGGCGAACCGCTTTCGCTCGCTGACGCGATGGCGGTGCAGTACGAGGTCGGCCATCGGCTGGCGCGCAAGGTCGCCGGCTGGAAGGCGGGGCTCGTGCCGGGCGTGCGTTTCACCTGTGCGCCCGTGTATGCGTCGGACGTGTTGCGCAGTCCCGCTGTGTTTCGCCTGTCGGATGGCGTGACGCCAGATGAAGTCGAGACAGCGTTCGTCGAAGGCGAAATCGCGTTCCGGCTCGGCAAGGATTTGCCGTTGCGCGCGCAGCCTTACCGCGAGTCCGATGTGGGCGCGGCGATAGAAAGCTGTTGCGCGGCCATCGAAGTCGGCAATCCTCGTATCGCCAATTTCGATGCGGCACCGCTGTCGCACAAGCTCGCCGACAGCATGGGCAATGGCGCGATCGTCTGGGGCAGTGGCACGCTCCACTGGCGCGATATCGATCCGGCGGCGCTACGTGTCGTGTTCGAGATCGATGGTGTCGTGGCCGTCGATCATATCGGCGGCGGCAAGGGCGCGCCGCCGCTGGCGACGCTGCTGGCGCTCGCCAATGCCCCCGAGCGTCGACTGCCGTTGCGGGCCGGGCAGACCATCATCACCGGCAATTGCACGGGCCTGAATCGCGTCACGCGCGGCGCCACGGTTCGCGTGGTGTTCGAAGGGCTCGGCGAGGCAAGGGTGCGGATCGATTGAAATGGAAGGGCTCCCTGCGGGTGAGCGCGTGGCCATTCCGACTCTCGCGCATTAGCGCACGCCTCGTGAATCCACCTTTCACCTTTACCCGGAACGCTGCGGAACTTCGCAGCGGTGCCGGGTTGAGTTCAATGGTTCAACGCGATTCGGAGGTGTCCGCCAGCAACCCCGGCAGCGGAGAAAACGACATCGGCCGAAGGATCCTGTTCTGCTGTCGAAGCGAAAAGCCGCGCACCTTCGCCGCGTATTCCTTCCAGCGCGGATCGGCGGCCAGTCTCGCGCGCCGTTCGGCTCGATCCAGGAAGCTCTCGTAGGCCCACAGATGAACGATCTGGTTGAGCGGGCCGAGCTCGGTATGGAAGTAGCCGATCAGGCGGCCCAGTATCGGCCGCTGGATCGCGATGCCTTCCTCTTGCACGAGAGCGATATAGGCGGGCAGATGTCCTGGCGCCAGATCATAGGTGCGTTCTTCGATGATCATCGGGTGGTCTCCTCGCGAATGGGCGCCGGACAAACTCGGGACAGCGTCAGAACTGGTGGCGAATCGCGAAGCGCACCACGCCCTGATGATCGACCGTCGAAGGCGTCAGGAAATTCAGCGCGGCGACTGCCGGCTTGCCGTTCGAGTTGACGCCCGAGGCGGTCTGATACGACAGCACCATGTAGAGGTCCGTGCGCTTCGACAGCAGATAGTCGGCGCCGAGCGAGTACTGGTTGTAGGTTGCGCCGACGTCGCCGCCCACCGACGCGCGCCGCGAATAGCTATACGCGGCGGAAGCCGACAGTGTCGGTGTGAACTGATAGCCGAAATCGCCTTCATAGATATTGAACGATGCGGTTCCTCTCAATGAGGCTACCGCGCCGGCATTACCCGGGTCGGTGCCGAGATTGGTAAAGCGCGTATTCGAATAGGTGCCGCCGAACCAGAAGTGGCCGAGCTGGTAGATGGCTCCCGCGGCGAGAATGTTAAGGCTCCCCGCCGACGCATAGGCGTTGTAGATCGGCGAGGTGATCGCGGCCGGCGCATTCGCGCCGTTGTTGTACGCCGAGATGAACGGATCGCGCTGGTCGGTGTAGGCGATGGCGGCCTGCAGCGGCCCCTGCGAATAGCCGACCCCGATGCCCCAGCCCGAATTCTTGTTGAAGTTCCCTCCGACGCCGCCGAAGCTGTACAGACCGCCGATCGTGAAGCCGTGGTAACTGATGCTCTGGTACTTCAGCGCGTTGTTGACGCGGAACGTATTGTTCAGATTATCCACGTCGCCCGCATGCGCGATGAAGCCGCCGCCCCATCGGCTCGACGCGACGAGGTTGCCGCCGACGAAGTCGTACACCGTGCTGTATTGACGCCCGGCCGTGAGCGTGCCCCACTGCTTCGAGTCGATGCCGACATAAGCGGCGCGGCCGAACAGCAGACCGTTCTGGCCGAGCTTGCCGTTGGTGATGTCGAAGCCGTTTTCGAAGCGGAAGATCGCCGACAGACCGCCGCCGAGATCCTCGCCGCCTTTCAGGCCGAAGCGGCTGCCATACCATTCGCCGCTGACCATGTTGAACGTACGACCGCCTCCGGCGTTGCTGACGTAATTGATACCCACTTCAGCGATGCCATACAGCGTCACACTGCTTTGTGCCTGAGCGGCGCCTGCGGTGAGCGCAAGCGCAACGGTAGCCGCACACTTCATTTTCATTGAAGGTCTCCTGACTATTGATGTTATATGTCGATGCAAGAAGTGCCATGTTCACGAGGGGCTCATGGCCAGCCCGCTCCGGGTACGTCGACTTCGATGGTTTCGATGCAGCACTCGCGGTGTTCAGCCATGCGCGGACCGCTCGCGGTGTTGGTGACGATGAACAGCGTGCGCCGTTCCGGCCCGCCGAGCGCGCACGTATAAGCTCCGCGCCCCGGCTCGAAGCTGATCTCACTCTCGATGCGCCCGCCTTCGAACACGCGCCGCACGCGCTTGCCGAACGGATCCGCGACCCACACCGCACCCTCCGCATCGAGGGCGAGACCGTCCGGGTTGCAGCCTTCGATTTCGGCGAAATAGCGATGGTTGTGCAGATCGCCATTGGCGTCGATATCGAACATGCTGATGCGGTGCGCGAAGGTCTCGCCGACGATCAGATGCCGTTCGTCGGGCGTAATCACCATGCCGTTCGGAAAACTGAGTTCGGCGCCGGTCGGATGAATCGAGCCATCCGGGTCCACACGGATGATGCGCGTGAGCCGAGGCTCGGCGCCGTTGTTCTTGTCGTAGCCGAAGTTGCCGACGTATGCGCGGCCGTGCCGGTCGACCACCATGTCGTTGCACGGGCCGCCCGCGACCTCGCCGAGATCGGCGACAAGGCGCGTGCTGCCGTCGCTGTTGATCGCAAGCAGCCGGCGATCGAGCATCGACACCACGAGCGGCGTACCGTCGGGCAGGAAGCCGAGCCCCGATGGACGCTGCGGTACGTCCGCGATCACTTCCGTGTGTCCGTCGGGATCGACGGTCTGCACATGGTGCGTATAGAAGTCCGAGAACCACAGCTTGCCGTTATGCCAGCGAGTGCCCTCGCCGAAAGACAGACCTCTGAGTAGAACCCGCGTCGATGCCGTGCTTGTCATGCGTAAGTCCCGGTTATCTGTGTCGCTGGCGCCGGCTTGGCGGATCGCCAGTGCGTCTCCTATGCCTTTAATGCAACGGTGCAAACCGGTCGGCCGCAAGGGCTTGCGAGATGTCGCCGTTCTGGGGCGGAACCCTTGCCGACAGTAGCCCTGAGCGTTGCCGAGGTGGTCCCGTAAGCAGGTTGTAGTCATGCTAGGTAAGTGCCCAGGCATGTACAAAGCGAGTTTTAGTCACACGTCATGTGACGAAAGAGGCGGTCGATCGACCTGACGAAACCGCGCGGGAGCCGGCGAAACCAAATGCCGGCGCGGTTCACCGCGCATCTGTCCGCGCGGCGTCACGGCGCGCGCCGATGGCGTGGCTTAACACGATGCTATATCCCACCGCTGATTTGGCATGCGACGAGACGAGTCATCGTCCCTAAGATTGGTCTGCACATAAACACAAACGGTATGCGTGTGTCCGCTCGCGGGACAGCAGGACGCTCGGGCAAGCAACGCTTCTTTCTCCTGGAGTCATCAAGTGATGATCGGTCTGATCGGATTGGGCAACATCGGCCAGCACTTCGCAACGCGGCTGCTGGCAGCGGGACATCCGCTCGTCGTCTACGACACACGGCCGGACGCCGTCGAGCGCTTCGTCAAGCTTGGCGCGCAGGCAGCGGGCAGCGCGCTGGAGCTGGCAGCGATGACGGACGCGGTATTCCTGAGCTTGCCGCTACCCTCCGTCGTGGAGCAGGTTGCGACGGCGCAAGGTGGCCTGATCGACAGCACGCGGGCGCGCATCGTGGTCGATCTGTCGACGACGGGCCCGAGCGTGACGAACGCCATCGCGCAGACGCTCGCGCAACGGCAGATTGAATTCCTCGGCGCACCGGTCAGCGGCGGCACGGTCGCCGCCGAAAGGGGCACGCTGACCATCATGGCCGCGGGTCCGCGCCGTGTCTTCGACGCCATGCAGCCGTGGCTCCAGGTGATCGGCAAGAACCTGTTTTACCTCGGTGAAGGTCATGGTCTCGGCCAGACCATGAAGATCATCAACAACACGCTGTGCGCAGTCGGCATGGTGGCGAGTTGCGAAGCACTCGTGTTCGGCGTGAAGGCCGGACTCGATTCGGCTTCGATGCTCGACATCCTGAACGTGTCGAGCGGACGCTCGTTCGCGACGCTCGAAAAGATCCCGCAATGCATCCTGCACCGCGACTTTCCGATGCGCTTCACGACCGAGCTGATTCACAAGGACATCAAGCTGTGCATCGAGGAAGCGGAGAAGATCGGTGTACCGATGTGGGTCAGTCCGGCGGCACGCTCGTTCCTCGCGTTCTCGATTACGCAGGGCGACGCCAATCGCGATTACGCTCACACGATCGAGCATTTTGAAAAATGGGCCGGAGTGCAGTTCGGCGCGGAACCGGACACGCCGGCCAATCCCTGATTGCATATGCCGCTCGTGCGGCGTCGTGCGGTTTTTCTGTCTGGAGATATGTCATGTCGCTGATCAGGATTCGCAAGAAGCTGCTCAACATCGAGACCGTCTATCACGAAGGCGGCCCGAATGCGCGCGTGCCGCTGAAGCTCGGCGCGATTGCCTGCGTGATCGCCAATCCGTTTGCGGGGCGTTATGTCGAGGATCTGAGCCCACTCGTGCGCGACGCGCGCGAGATGGCCAACGAGATGGTGCCCGAACTGATCGCCGCGCTCGGCGGCAACGACAGTATCGAAGCCTACGGGAAGGGGGCCATCGTCGGGCTGAATGGAGAGCTCGAACATGGCGCGATCTGGCATGAAGCAGGCGGCTGGGCCATGCGCGCGGTACTGACCGAAGCGCGCTCCATCGTACCGGCGGCCAAGGTGGTGGCGGCGGCCGGATTCCGTTTGCAGGTGCCGCTGCACCATATCCGCGCGGCCTACGTGCGCAGCCATTTCAATACGATCGATATCGGCGTCGTCGATTCGCCGCGGCCCGACGAGCTGCTGTACGTGCTCGCGATGTCGACCGGTAGCCGGATTCACGAGCGTCTCGGCGGCCTGCGCGTGTCCGAGATTTCGGTCAACGACGGTCAACGCTGAGTTTTTCCCGGGGCTCGTCGCTGTTTGTTTCGTCGTATGTTCGGCCATATGTTTTTAAAGATCGTCCTATGAACGATGCCATTTCTCAATCACCCTTGCGTGCGGTTGCGCTCGTCCTCGTGTTCATCACGGAAGCGCATCGCGAGCTGGTCAGTCGATCTTTCGAGCTGATCTATGCGCCCAATGCGGGTCTCGGTGCGGATCGCGCGAACGGCGCGCGCCAGATCGCCGCGCGCGGCGCCGATATACAGGTGGTGCTGACCAACGGTACGAACGGCATCACGACGCAGGAAATCGATGCGATGCCGAATCTACGCATCGTTTGCACGCTCGGTGTCGGTCACGAGAACGTTCCACTGGAGTACGCGCGCGAGCGCGGCGTCGCGGTCTGCAATGCGGCGAATACGAACGATGATTGTGTCGCCGATCATGCGATGGCGATTCTGCTAGCCGCCGTGCGCGGCGTGCCAAAGCTCAATCGCCAGTGCCGCGACGGCATCTGGCGTGACGATATCCCACGTCCGCCGCACGTGTCGGGGCGGCGCATGGGAATTTTCGGGCTCGGCGCGATCGGCCGCAAGATCGCGAAGCGCGGGCTCGGCTTCGACCTCAAGATCGGCTATTACAACCGCACGCCGTGCACCGACGTACCGTATCGCTACTTCGACAACCTGCTGGACATGGCCGCATGGTGCGATTTCCTGATGGTGGCGGTGCCCGGCGGCACGGCGACGTATCACATGGTCGACGAGACGGTGCTCGATGCGCTTGGCCCCGAAGGAGTGCTCGTGAACGTCGCGCGCGGCGGCGTCGTCGATACGGTAGCGGTCGCGCGGGCGTTGCGCGAAGCTCGTCTCTACAACGCGGCGCTCGATGTGTATGAAGGCGAGCCGACGCCGCCCGCGGAGCTGTTCGAGTTCGAAAACGTGGTGTTGACGCCGCATGTCGGCGGCATCTCACCGCAGGCAATCCACGCATCCGTGGTGCGCTTCATCGACAACGCGACGCGTCATCTCGCCGGACTGCCGCTGCTTACGCAGGTCAATTAGACAGAATGAGGCCGTGTATCGCCGCACGTGAGGCGCGGGCGAGAGACGATCACCCGCGCGGTGACATAAACGAACTTGTGGCGGCTCGCGCGACGTGAATATGATGCGTGAGGTGATTCGATAACGGCATGCGTATAGGCGCGGCTGACGAGGCAGGCAGCAAACCATGAACACGATTTTCCGCGTTGACGACATGACGATTCATCGCATCGTCGAATATCAGGCCGGCATGGTGCCGGTCACGTCGATGTTTCCGAACCTTACGCCGGACGTACTGGCCGACAACCGTGCGTGGCTGCGATCGCTTGGCGCGCTGTCGGAGGATGATCGCATCGTGCTGTGCTTCCAGTCATACCTGATCCGCACGCCTCACTTTAATGTGCTCGTCGACACCTGTGTCGGCAACGACAAGGAGCGCGAGTCGCGGCCGCACTGGCATCGCAAGCGCGACCACGCGTATATGAGCGGACTCGCGCGCGCGGGTCTCTCAGTCAGCGATATCGACTTCGTGATGTGCACGCATATGCACGTCGATCACGTCGGCTGGAATACGCGGCTCGAGGACGGCCGCTGGGTGCCGACCTTTCCGAACGCCCGCTACGTGTTCTCGAAGCGGGAGCTGGCGTACTGGACCGAACAGAATGATCGCGAACCGGTCGCGCACCTCGTCGATAGCGTGCTGCCGATCGTGGCCGCCGGCCGCGCCGAACTCGTGACGAACACCCATGCGTGCTGCGAGCACGTGCGTCTGATGCCGACGCCGGGGCACACGATCGATCATGTCGCGGTTGCGCTCGGCCGTGGCCGCGATGAAGCCATCGTGACCGGCGACCTCATCCATTCGCCGCTGCAGTTGCGGCACCCCGAGTTGCGGATGTGGCGCGACTACGATCCCGATCAGGCCGTGGCGACACGGCGTCGTTTTCTCGCTCACCTGGCCGATCGCGACACGCTGTGCTGTACGTCGCATTTCCCCACGCCGTCGGTGGGCCATATCAGGGAGCGGCCACGTCTGGCCGGTTACGAGCTGGTCACGCCATGAACGATCGGATGAGCCTGATGAGCCGTTACACGCGGCGCGCGCGCGGCATGCTGGCGAGTTTGCGCGAATGGATCGCGAGAACCGTTGCGTCACGCGCGCCGCTGCTCGCGATAATGCTTGCCGCCGCGGTGTCGCTCATGAACTGGGCGCCGCGCGCGCAAGCCGCGTGGCCCGATGCGCCGATCCGCCTGATCATCGCGTTCCCCGGAGGATCGAGCGAAGCGCAAGGGCGCACTCTCGCGCAGGCGCTCGGCAAGTATCTCGGCCAGCCCGTCATCGTGCAGGCGCAGCCGGGAGCCGGCGGCAATATCGCGGCGGCCTACGTCGCGAAGTCGCGCGGCGACGGCTATACGATTCTGCTCGGCTCGAACACGTTCTTCGAAACGAATCCGCTGATCTATCGCGACCTCGGCTATGACCTGAAGGATCTGAAACCTGTCAGCACGTTGTCCGAGCAGACCTATGTGCTCGCGGTGCGGCCGTCGCTGCCGATCCGCTCGGTGCGGGAGCTGATCGACTATGCGCGGAAAAATCCCGGCAAGCTGACCAATGCGACGGCGGGGGCGGGCAGCCCCGTCGCACTGGCCGGCATCGAGTTCGCGTCGCGCGCGGGCGTGCGCTTTCTCGACGTGCCGTACAAGGGAGGCGGGGAAGACACGATGGCGGTGCTGAGCGGCTTCGCCGACCTCGAATTCAGCGGCGTGACCGACGTCGCCGCCCATATCGACGCGGGCAAACTGCGCGCGCTCGCGGTCACGAGCAAGGCGCGTGCGAAACGGCTTCCCGATGTGCCGACTGTCGCCGAAGCGGGCGTGGCCGGTTACGAATTCACGACCTGGAACGCGGTGTTCGTGCCGGCGTCGACGCCGGCGCCGATTGTCGAGCGTTTGCATGCGGCGATCGTGAGTGCGCTCAATGAGCCTGAGGTGCAAAGCCACTTCGAGCAGATCGGGTTCGTTACGGTCAGCAGCACGGGCGAGGCCGCCGCCCATCGTCTTGCCACCGAGTCTGCCGCGTGGCGGCGCCTGTTCCAGCAAACGGGCGTCACGCCGCCGAACTGAGCGCCGGCGGCCTCAGCGAAGCATCCGCGCAGGAGAGCCCTCAGAAAATCTTGCCGGGATTCATGATTCCGTGCGGATCGAAGCACCGGCGGATCTCGCGCATCAGGCGGATTTCGAGCGGGTCCTTGTAGCGGCTAAAGTATTCGCGCTTGAGTTGCCCGATCCCATGTTCGGCGCTGATGCTGCCGCCATAGCGCATGACTTCGTCGAGCACTTCGGCGGTGAGGCGCGCGCCGTGTTCGGCGACGAAATCGCGTGGTGCGCCGAGCGGACGCGACAGGTTGTAGTGCAGGTTGCCGTCGCCGAAATGGCCGAACACGATCTGCCGGATTCCTTCCTGCCGCTTCTCGATCCGTTCGCTGACCGACACCATGAACGCGGGAATCGAGGCGATCGGCAGCGACACATCGTGCTTCAGGTGCGGGCCATCCGCGCGCTGCGCCTCGGAGATTTCCTCTCGCAACTTCCACATGCTGTTGACCTGCGCGATCGATTCGGACACTGCCGCATCGGCGCACAGCTCGCGCTTGAGGGCCTCGCCGATCACCGTCTCCACGAGCGTGCGCAACGACGCTTCATCGACGGTATCGGCGAGTTCGATCAGCACGTAGCCGGGATGACGCTCGGCGAACGGCTCGCGCAGGCCGTCGGTTTGCGCGAGCACCATCTCCACGCAGTGCGCGGTGAAGTACTCGAAGGCCTGCATGCGCGGCCCGGCACGCTCGAACAGCAGTTCGAACAGATCGAGCGCCTGTTGCGGCGAGTGCACCGCGGCCAGCACGATCACGCGCACGTCATTGCGCGCATACAGCCGCAACGCCGCCGCGGTGATCACGCCGAGCGTGCCCTCCGCGCCGATCAGCAACTGCTTGAGGTCGTAGCCGGTGTTGTCCTTGCGCAGCGTGTGCAGGCCGTGAAAGATCTCTCCATTGGGCAGCACCGCTTCGAGACCGAGCACGAGTTCGCGCGTCATGCCATAGCGCACGACGTTGACGCCGCCCGCATTGGTCGACAGGTTGCCCCCGAGCTGACACGAATCTTCGGCGGCGAGGCTGAGCGGCAGCAGGCGATGCGCTTCGGCCGCCGCGCGGCGCAGGTTGCCGAGAATGCAGCCCGCTTCGGCGACGAGCGTGTTGCCTATCGTGTCGACGCTGCGAATCGCGTGCATCCGGTCGAGGCTCAGGATCACGTTGTCTGCCCGGCTATCCGGCGTGGCGCCGCCGCACAGGCCGGTGTTGCCGCCGCGTGGCACGACGGGTACGCGTGCGTCGGCGCACAGCGCGATGCAAGCCGCGACGTCGTCCGTGTTGCCGGGCCGCACGATAGCCTGGGCCCGGCCTGTATACATGCCGCGGAAGTCGCTGAGCCACGGGGCAATGTCGTCGGGCGCCGTGGTTACCACCTCGGGGCCGAGCTTATCGAGCAGGCGTTGGGAGAGCGCGGTACCGTTCATTGAGCTTTCGTCCTTCTCGTGCGAGTGGCGGGTGCGGCGGCGTCAGTCAGCGCGTCGCGTCCGGGAATCGACAGCTTGAGCCGGGCGGCGGCACAGCGCAGATGCTTCATCGCGGCGGCGCGGGCTGCCACCGGGTCGCCGGCCCGGATCGCTTCGAAGATGCGCACGTGTTCGTGCTGCGCGTCGTCGGTCAGGCGTTCATGGGTCAGTGAATGTGCGCGCGCTGTGCGTACTGCCTGGCGGATCTGGAGATTGAGGTACTGGAGCAGGTCGACGTAGTAGCGGTTATGGGTCGCCTCGGCGATCGCAACGTGAAAGGCGATGTCGAGTTCGACCGCTTCGTCGGGTGCATAGCGCTTGTCGTCGAGCGACTTCAGTAGCGCGGCCAGCGTCGCGATGTCCGCCTCGGTCCGGCGCACGGCCGCAAGTGCCGCAGCCGCGCCTTCCAGATCGATCCGCAGTTCGTAGACGCTCGCGAGATCGCGCTGGCTTTCGCCCGCTGCGTGGGGCACGCGAAAGCCTCCGGCCTCGGTGCGCGCCTTCACGGTGCACCCCGACCCCTGGCGGCTGTCGATGAGCCCCTGCGAGCGCAGGCGCTCCGTCACTTCGCGAATCACCGCCTGGCTCACCCCGAAGCGCGCGGCCAACTCCTTGCCCGAAGGCAGTCTCGCTCCCACCGGATAGAGGCCGTTGCGGATTTCGTCCGTCATCTGCTGCGCGACCTGCTGGGTCAGCGTCATCGCCTTGACCATGGGTTTTTCCAGTTATGAGGTTTGCATGTTATATGAAAACTTTTCGCGCGGCGAGAGATTTGCAGGGACTTGGGTGGGCGGAATCAGCAGCCGCCAACGGACATCGAATGAATCTGTAGGTGTTATTGGGCCAGCTTGACGCGTACGTTGCGAGATATCTCGCGCATCGACTCTTTCACCTCGCCTGCGCGATGTCTTGATGAACTCGTGCGCTTATCCTGGGAACGCCAAACAGAACGGAATCCCCTACGAGATACACGGACCTCGTGCATGCACGAGGTCTGCTCATCGGATGAGCAGTGGCAGCGCGTCAGCACGATTGATGGTCAAGGCGTCATGGTAGAGAGTGGCCTCTCCTTTCCATCCCTGTAACCGTTGAGCGAGAGCTTCGGGCTCTTCACATCACCTTTGCCGGAACGCTTCCGCACCAGATCGTTGGATGCCCATATCGGCATCTGCGTGGAAAGATTTTCCTTTCCAGCTGGGTCTGCTGTGTCGAGAGCTGTTTTTTACACGGGACGGAACAAGCCGCGGGGCGAACGCTATCCCACTGGTCAGACCTTGCTGCTGCGCTGAATGCCGTCAGTGCTTACAGTGAAACACTGTCAGACGTCACCCCCGATAATGTTCAGCTCATCGACGGTCGATTATGTGATTTGCGACGTGTGTTATCCAGTCAACCGTTATAATCTGAGCCGAAGGAAATCCGCCGTTTATCACCATTCCTGCGACGTAGTGGTCGAAGTTTCGTTGCTTGCGAGCGAGCCGAAGGAAGACTAGGCCACCGCTTAGCCTGTTGACGTCTATAACGGGGGATGGCATTCGGGACGTATCTTCTGGCGGCGAGTCCTTGGTTGAGTTACCCATAGGGATGCTCCTTTCGAGAGGTAAGGCAATGCGGTTTACATCGCCAGTGTGTCCCACCAACGGGTGTAGCACCGGTGTCACCTCTATTGGTGGGACAACTGCAAGCATCGACGCACCGAACTAGATGGTCATTCGCAGTGTGCCTGTGTAGGTGCTTGCACGATCAACTGAGCGACGTTAGTCATTTTCAGGGGCGCTGGCGGGGTCGGTTGGTGACGGTGAGGCATGTCAGTTGTCTGTTGCAAATTGAGACAACACGCGCACTTCACCAAGGGCCCGAAGAGCCGGGCGATCCTTGTTTCGCTGCACACCTCGATCCATTTGTAGCCGCGCATCGCCGCATCGGGCAATCCGATAGGGGCGGCCCTTCGCAGCCAAGATGAGAACCCCACCCGGGCGTGATAGGCGTTAGATTCAGCTCTTCAACCCGGCGATTAGTTCATCTCGTACGGCTTCCAGCAGGCCCATGCGCCGCGTGAAGTTCGTATGCAACAGATGTAGCCGCCCGCCGAAAGTTGAGACGCCGATCACCGGCACGCCGGGGAAGCTTACTGCGAGGCCGGGTCCCCAGAGAGCCTCCAGCTTCAGCGGGCCGTATTCGCGCGGCAGGTCTACCACGCCGAGATTTGACACCATGAACTCCGCTGCGAACGGTCCCGCAATAAGTGCGGCGGCTTCGGCTGGCGTGGTGGTACGCGCCATCAGGCCTTCCATTGCCCCCAGCAGCCCCATTGCCGACTGCTGCGTGTCGATTCCGGTCAAGCCATCGCCGAGGCTGCGCGCCTTAGCCCACCAACTGGCGTCCTGCGGTGCGTTGTCCACTAGAATCGCGGCACCCACGCAAACTGCGAGGTGATCGCTGTGATCGAGCAGGCGGCGACGCAGATCGACCGGCGTCAGCACGCGCAGCGGCAATTCTTCGAGTGCCGGCGTCAAGCGCCGCAGCACCGTTGCGATCGCAGATGCCAAGGTGGTCTGCACTGTGGCGCCTTCGGTCCGCGCGCGTTCACGCAGAGAGTGAGTCAACTCGGAGCCTAGGCACAACGCCTCGACATACGGCGTCAAGTTATCGAGATCGCTGATATCGGTTTGTACGTGTTGAGGCGCGAGGACTTGCGCTGCGGGTTCCACGACGGCCGGTTGGGGCGGTGGGGCGGCTGCGGAACCGCGTTCGACCAACTGCTCCATGGCAGCGGTCTCGCGGCTGAGCAGCGGCGCGCCGCCTGCCATCACACGCAGCAGATCTCCGAGCAGGAAGCTCAATGACAGCGCGTCGCCAATCGAATGATGCACGCATAGCACTACGATCGAGCGCGCTGCGCCGTGCAACAAGGTTGCGCGCAGCAGCGGGCCTCGGCCATTCTTGAAGCGCAGGGAGATTTGCGCGGCCACCTCTGCAGTCCAGGCCGACGAATCGTGGTCGACCACTTTGAGCGGAATCGAGCTCGGCGTAATCGGGCGGAACTTGGGCACGCCGTCGTCGTCCTGCTCGATGTCCGACCAGATCAGCGTGGAATGCTGGCCGACCCGGTTGAGGCTGTCCTGCCATTGCGCGACCGTGGTGGGACCAGCGATTTCACCCACCATCGTGAAGTGGTTCGGGTACGCGCGATCGGCGAGGTAGAAGAATTTTTCCGTCGCGCCCAGCGGGCGCTCGACGCAGGAAATAAAAGGGGCTGCCAAGGTGCTCATACTGTTTTTCCGTTCGGGGCTTCATGGATTGCCGCGACGGCACCTCGCCGTCGCGGCGGCCCGGGGCTGTTGAGTCACGCCCGGGCGCTTCGACGCATACAACGCATCGGTGAGCGGATTTATTCCACACATGAAATGCGGTCTACCGGATGGCTAAGAAATGCGAGCACAGTGTGGCGGATTGGGAGACGCGCGGTGCAGTTGTGGTCTCGGACCAGGATATGAGCCGCTTTCTTCGGCAGCTATGAGCGCGTACGGATTGACTCTTGACCCGTTCCAGTAAGAGTCACTAACACACGTCATCAACAAAGCACAAGCAGATAACGGCAGCAGCCAAGGAAAGCAAAGCCCCGCTTTGCATAAAGCCGATTCATAGCATCTCAATCGAAGCTCTTCCATGCACGGTTTAGTCATGCAGCATTAGGCAAAGAAGTGCGAGAAATGCGTCGTCAATCGCAGCAATATTGATCTCCATGGCATTTACTCCGATGCGTTGCGGACCCGGTGCAAAAGCGTTCGACGCTCGCCAGAATGTCATCGGCCGATTTGCTCCAGACGAACGGCCGAGGATTCGCGTTATAAATTTCAAGATAATGGTGGATCGCGTTTTCGAGTTGGCGTGTCGAGCGATGGTTTTGCGTCGAATTGGAGCGGCCTCCTGAATCACCGGACACAGTCTCCCACTTAAAATAGCGGGTAGGCATACGACTGTGTTTTTGACTAACAACAAGCAAGAAGTGATGGAAGTGTTGACGGGGCCGGAGCGCCGGCGGCGATGGTCGGCCGATGAAAAGCTGGCGATGGTGCGAGAGAGTTTCGAGCCGGGCAAGTCGGTCTCGATGGTCGCGCGCCAGCATGGCGTCACTCCGAACCAGTTGTTTCACTGGCGCAAGCTGTATCAGGACGGCAGTCTGTCAGCAGTTAGCGCCGGCGAGGAAGTAGCGCCTGCTTCCGAGTTGAGCGACGCACTGAAGCAAATCAGGGAACTGCAGCGCTTGCTGGGAAAGAAAACCATGGAGAACGAGATTCTTCGTGAGGCGGTGGAGGTGGTGAAGTCGCGAAAATGGATTGCGCGCTCGCCCTCATTGCCGGGGGACGAGCAGTGAAGCAGGTCTGCGACGTTCTCGGTGTAGCGCGCTCAAACGTGGTGGCAAGGCTTGCACGTCCAGCTGATTGGCAGGATGGACGCGGCGCCAGGAAGACGGACGATGCCGGCCTGGTCGAAGAGATTGGGCTGACCGTCACTGACCTGCCAAGCTACGGATATCGCCGGGTCTGGGGCCTCTTGCGCCGTGTGAGGGAGGGCCGAGGTGTCGCTCCGGTGAACGCCAAACGCGTGTATCGGGTGACGCGCGTTCACAGCTTGCTGCTACAACGTAGACCTTCGCCACCACGACCGCAGCGTCGGCATGATGGCAAGGTCTCGGTGGCGAAGAGCAACCAGTGCTGGTGTTCTGATGGCTTCGAGTTTCGCTGCGACAACGGCCAGCCATTGCGCGTGACGTTTGCTCTGGACTGCTGTGACCGTGAAGCGATGAGCTGGGCGGCGACGACAGGCGGCCACAGTGGCGATGTGGTGCGCGACGTGATGCTCGCAGCCGTCGAGAACCGATTTGGCAACGTATTGAAGGTGCCGGCTGAAATCGAGTGGCTGACAGATAACGGCTCGGGCTACACGGCGGACAAGACTAGAATTCCCCACTTCTTTTTAGCGCGAGTTCATAGCCGAGCTAGATGTCAGTCAGGCGTCGCATACCGCGCCACATATTGCTTGGGGGGGCGCTGGCGAGCGCAAGGTAACCACCGAGCTGAGCGAGCCTAATAACGTTGCGTACGAGGGGCGGAGCGTGGGTGTTGTGGGGATGTCGTGAACGATGCGATGGATCAGTTCGATTTCGGTGGGGGTGCGCGAGTTCGGCGGCAGCCTGCGGCGCCGAGCGGCCGAGCATGGTGAGCCAGAATATGCGCCAGCTCAGGATGCAGAAGACCGCGATCAGGTTCGTTAGCCGGCCGGCTGTACGAAGCCGGGACTCCTCGGCTTTGCAGCCCAATTTCAGGATCTTGTGGAAGGTCTCGATTTTCCAGCGCATCGCGTACCAGTGGAGCTTCTGGATCGCCTCGGCACGCGAGCGAACTGGCAGGTTGGTGATCAGTTTTCATTCGATACCAGCACGCCCGGCCGGCGGATCGCGCTCCTGTGCATGAAGGACTGTGAGCTGAAGCTCAGGGTAGCGGCTCTGCTTGCCGATTGGAGGCAGGACAGTCATTTGCTAATAGCGCAGTTCGAGCTTCGCGCTTATCGGACGGCCCTTCGCATTTCGAAGCTCGACGCGATGGAGTCCCTTGACCTGAACATGTTGCATGGCTTTGGAGATCGTGTGCTGCCCATCTCCCGCGAGCCTGTCGACGCAGGTACGCACGAGGAAGTAGGTGCACAGATCGTGTGCGGTGCAAAACAGCTCGTAGATGTCGCTTTTCCGGTCGCCGATGTGAATGCAGCTCACGGGATCGTTGAGAAGTTGAGTCGACTGCCGCATATTTTCCAGCCAGCGCCAGCTTTCCTTTTCCTCAATCGGTACGCGCGTGGGATTAATATGACGCTTAAGCTCAGAAGCCCCCTTGAACTGCTTTCTCGTCCAGAATTTCACCGCAGTCAGCCCAAGTGGCAATCCATCCGCAGTGACCACGAGACTTGAATCATCAGGATGCCGCAGTGCGTGAGCGGCTTTCGCGGACCCACGCCGTTCTTTCCCGTTCGCAGGGTCGTCTTGACCGTGTAGCCGATGAGTTCGCTGCCGATTCTGATCAATTGCGCCATGCAGCCGGGATCAAGTCTGCCGCTTTCGAAGTCAATGACCTAATTCTGTCGGCTCGCGCGCTCGGTCTCAAAACTCGCGCGATCCGGATATCGTTGAATCGCCTGGATCGCACACCATTTCCAGCTCTTGCGCTCGACAAGAATGGCCGTCATTTCATCCTCGCGGGCTTCAAGGGTGGAAGAGCTTTGGTGTTAGACGCTGGTGAGAATATTCCCAAACAGGTTTCACCAGAAGAAATGCTGGCACGCTGCGACGGCAATTTTCTGGTCTTTGCTTCGCGCGCGTCGTTGGCCGGAGAGCTCTCCCGCTTTGACTTTTCCTGGTTTATTCCAGCAGTCATCAAGTACCGTCGCCTGTTGTTGGAAGTCCTTCTTGTCTCCGCCGTTTTACAGTTGTTCGGACTCGTATCTCCACTGATGTTCCAGGTCGTTATGGACAAGGTGCTGGTCAATCGAGCGATCAATACTTTGAACGTCGTTTGTATTGCCTTGCTGATCAGCGGAACATTCGAGATTCTGCTCACGATGCTGCGCAACTATGTCTTTGCGCACACAGCAAATCGCATCGATGTTGAGCTCGGAGCACGGCTCTTCCGCCATTTGTTGGCGCTACCGTTAGCTTATTTCGGCTCCCGTCGGGTCGGCGACACGGTTGCCCGCGTAAGGGAGCTGGAGAACATTCGCAGCTTTTTAACCGGTCAGGCATTGACGGCCGTTATCGACCTGTTTTTCTCGTTCATCTTTCTGGCGGTCATGTCGATTTACAGCGTTTGGCTGACGCTGATCGTCGTCATTTCCTTACCCGTGTACGCGACTATCTCCGCGACACTTAATCCAGTGCTACGGCGTCGGTTGAACGAGAAATTCTCACGTGGCGCCGACAACCAGTCGTTCCTGGTGGAGGCGGTGTCTGCAGCGGAAACTGTCAAATCAATGGCAGTTGAGCCGCAGTTTACGCGGCGCTGGGACAATCAGCTTGCAGCATACGTCTCCGCCGGCTTTCGCGTGAGCGAATTGGGCAATGTGGGCCAGCAACTTATCCAGTTTGTGGGCAAACTGGTCACGTTATCCACGCTTTTCTTTGGAGCAAAGTTGGTCATTGACGGCAAGCTATCCGTCGGCCAGCTCATTGCCTTCAACATGATGTCTCAGCGAGTTGCGGCACCGGTGCTCCGTCTCGCACAGCTCTGGCAAGACTTTCAGCAGATCGGCATTTCGATGGCCAGACTCGGCGATATTCTCAATACACGCACCGAGGTGCCGCAAAGTCGTCAGGCATTGCCTGCGCTCAAAGGCGATGTCAGCTTTCACGGCATCCGTTTTCGATATCGCCCCGATGGTCCTTCCATTCTGAACGATGTCTCGCTCGATATTCGTGCGGGCCAGGTGATAGGCGTAGTAGGCCGCTCCGGCTCAGGAAAAAGTACGCTGACCAAGCTTCTGCAACGGCTTTACATCCCTGAGCAAGGACGTGTGCAAATCGATGGGATTGATCTCGCGCTCGCCGATCCCGCGTGGTTGCGACGACAGATTGGGGTCGTGCTTCAGGAAAACCGTCTGTTCAATCGTTCGATCCGGGATAACATCGCCGTGACCGACACAGGCGCTCCGCTTGATGTGGTCATTCGCGCTGCAAAGCTCGCTGGTGCACACGACTTCATTTCGGAATTGCCAGAAGGATATGACACGATAGTAGGCGAAAACGGTTCCAGTCTTTCAGGCGGTCAGCGCCAACGCATTGCTATAGCGCGTGCGCTTGTCACAAACCCGCGCATCCTCGTCTTTGATGAGGCTACGAGTGCGCTGGACTTTGAGACCGAGCGAATCATTCAGAACAACATGCGCGCCATGTGTCACGGACGGACAGTGATTATCATCGCCCATCGGCTCACAGCGGTGAGGCACGCAGACCAGATCATTGCCATGGACCGAGGGCAAATCATCGAACGGGGGCGTCACGACGAACTCCTCAAGTTGGGTGGATATTACGCGCACCTCGTCTCTCTTCAGAACGACTGACTAGAAATATTTAACAATGAATTCCATCCGAGTTCTGGCAATCGGTGACCTGTTACGTCGTTACGGCGCGGTATGGCGCACGGCCTGGTCGATTCGTGACCAGCTCGACACGAAGCCGCGTCTGTCTCATGAGATAGCATTCCTGCCAGCCAATCTGGAATTGGTCGAAACACCGGTTCATCCGGTTCCGCGATGGACGATGCGTATCATCGTCCTCCTGGCATTGGCCATTCTGCTAATCGCGATTTTTGGGCAGCTCGACATCGTAGCGGCCGCGAAGGGCAAGCTTCTCCCCAATGCCCGGATCAAGATCATACAGCCGGCAATCACAGGTGTGGTTCGCAGTATTCTGGTACAGGATGGTCAGCGTGTGGCAGCTGGCCAGGTCCTCATGGAACTTGATCCCACACAGGCAGCGGCGGACACAGACAAGGCACGCGCGTCAAAGATCGATGCGGAGCTTGCTATTTCTCGAGCCCAGGGCTTGCTTGAAGCGCAAAGCAACGGGCTCGCGCCGGCTGTGCACGCCGTCGAGGGTGCGTCGCCAATCCAGCAGCGCGAAACGCAGCATTTCGCGGATGGTTTGTATCAGGAGTATCGAGACAAGCTACACAGCGCAGAGGCCGAACTGTTCAAACGCCAGGCTGAGCTTGAAACGACTCGTGAGGAAATAGCAAAGCTTGCTGACACTGCGCCGCTCGCCCGACAGCAGGCCAATGAATATCAGGCGCTTCTTGCTGAAAAATACGTGGCACGGACCGCTGGGCCACCGGAAACGGGCGCGTCTATCCGCATCAGCCTCGCTTCGCTCGCGCGTCTGGCAAACTCTTGTGTCATTTTCGGGGATAACGAAGAGTGGTCGATGATTAGCGAATCTCTGAGACCGGATGCGATTATTCCGTTCTGGCCGAAGACAACTTCTTGGATCTCTGTTTTGCCGGGAAGGCATAGAAAGACAGCCTCGCTGTCCCGAACCGCCATCGCAGTTGTTTCGCCCACAGTCGCGCCCCAAGCCCGGGCCTCTTCGGTGGCACAACGATCGACGTCGCTGACGCAGACAGCGTGGCCGCTATCCATTAGACGGCGCGCGAGTGGCATGCCCAGTCGACCTAATCCGAACTGGGTCACCTGTGCCATTTAGACTGACCCCGCGGACAGAGACGCCATCGCGCTATCTATCGCAGAGGTCACGTCCAGGTCGCGTGCGGCGATGATCTCCATGGAGCGTACGCGATATTCGAAGGGCATGGATGGCTCGGGCGGCTCCTTTCCCGTGGCAAGCGCCTTTAGGCGTTCAAGAATCCTGCGCCGTACCGCGACGGTCGCGATGTCGGACTCAATCAGACGCTCTTCGGTCCTGTCGGCGATTGGAAACCACCAACATCCTGCGTCGCCGCGTAGTCTTGAACCGGAATCGACTTTATTCCCGTGTAAGCGCTCTGCCGTTGCTCTCCGCGATCGATGAGGTAGTTATTTTCCAGGTTAGCTTTCGGTGAAAACGTGCCCGGAATCATTTCCGGAAAGAGCACGCCGCCGCGTATGACCGACCAGTCGTCATCGCTCAACGGCGCTCTGGTTTGGCCATGATTCGATAGTGTATGCAATTGACGTCATAGATCGGGATACGCAGATTGGTGACGAAGGCGTAGCCCAAGTCCGCGGGAATCATCGACGTGAACGGCATCAGTCACTGTGTGACGCGCCAGACATAGTCATGAGGCCCCGCGTCGCGCCGTGACGCTACTGCCGTGCAGATGTGCAATCGCGTGGACGCAACTCGGTACAGACGCTTTTCTGGCGGCAACCCCAGAGTTGCCACGGCGACGGCAGTCCGCATCTGTATTCGCTTGATCTCATGGGCGTGCGTCGCAGCCATAAAATCGAAAAAACGGACGCGCTCGGCTGCGGTGGTCGGATTCATAGATTGACGTTGGCGGCTGAGACCGCCACAGGAACAGCTGTGCGCTTAACTGCGGCCCGCTAATGGTTGTGGGTAATTGCGAGGCTGAAAACTCCCTTACTCCGCCTCCACGGTTTAAGGCATTTTTGTCTCGGCGAGCATTCACGATCGCGTCACCAATACAACAGAAATCCGGGCTTCATAAGTGATTGTTTGTCAATTATCAAGTGCCATTCGGATCATTTTGTTTTCAACCGCCTGCGTCCACAATCCACGCAACTTGGACCGGAGCCGACCGCAACGCGCTGTGACTCCGCGCTGACGACACTACCCGCCAATCTGCAACCACTCGATAACTCATGACTGTTCGACTCAAACGCCGCGATTTACTGAAAAGCGCATCTGGCCTCCTAGCGGCCGCCACGCTAGGTTCGTTCTCCGATCGCAACGCCCGGGCGGCTACCGTCCCCGCATCTCCGGCCGCCGCGCCTGTACACACGCCGCAATTTGCTTCGATTGATTCCGTCCTAAGGCAGGCGGTGAACGACGATGTCGTCGCTGGCGTCGTGGCGATGGCGGCAACGGATCGCGGAATCGTCTATCAGGGCGCGGCCGGCCATGCTAACGCGCTTGCCGGCGACGATATTTCGGCCGATTCGATTTTCTGGCTCGCATCGATGACGAAGGCGATTACCGCAACTGCGTGCATGCAGCTTATCGAGCAGGGCAAGTTGAAACTGGAGCAGCCGGCATCCGAAATTCTGCCGCAGTTGAAGTCGCCGCAGGTTCTCGAAGGGTTCGACGCCTCGGGACATCCGATTCTGCGTCCCGCACGCAAGACGATCACCGTGCGTCATCTGCTGACGCATACGTCGGGCTACACCTATAGCATCTGGGACGATCGTCTGACTCAGTACGAGAAGGTGACGGGCATGCCCGATATCGGCTATTCGCTCAATGGCGCTTTTGCCGCGCCGCTGGAGTTCGAGCCTGGCGAACGCTGGCAATACGGCATCAGCATGGATTGGGTCGGCAAACTCGTGGAGGCGGTCACGGATCAATCGCTGGAAGTCTATTTCCGCGAGAACATCTTCGATCCGCTTGGTATGCGCAATACAGGCTTCCTGATCGGCAGCGCCCAGAAGCAGCGCGTGGCGACGACGCATCGCCGTCAGCCCGATGGGGCACTGAAGCCCGAGCCGTTCGAGATGAACCAGAGGCCTGAGTTTTTCCAGGGCGGAGGGGGGCTGTTCAGCACGCCGCATGACTACATGAACTTCCTGCAGATGCTGCTGAATGGCGGTACTTACCGCAGCGAACGCGTGCTGCGGGCCGATACGGTTTCGATGATGTTCCGCAATCACATCGGCGACCTTCTCGTTGGGGAAATGAAGTCGGCGCAACCATCATGGTCGAACAGCTTCGATCAGTTCCCCGGACAGCCGCACAAGTGGGGTCTTTCGTTCGATATCAACGTCGCGCCTGGCCCTCACGGACGCAGCGCAGGCAGCGGCAGCTGGGCCGGCCTGCTGAACTGCTTCTTTTGGGTTGACCCGGTCAAGCGCGTCACTGGATCGTTGTTCACGCAGATTCTGCCGTTCTACGACCCGCGCACTGTCGATCTGTATGGACGGTTTGAACAGCGGCTTTACGACGGCCTGAAGCGCATTTGAATTCGATGGTCGATCTGGGGCGTGCTCTGATCGCTAATTCACCAATGTTCGAAGACGAAAGGACGTGTGTGGAGATCGCCGGAAGCTTGAGCAGCTTCTCGATGTCATTGGGTGCCGGCTATGCTGCGGACGAATGCGTCTTTGCGCTTTCTCGTGCCGATCAAACTGCCGCGATTCCATCGGTCGGTATTGTAATTTTTCTTTTCCGGATATCTTTCCCGTTGACTGATTACTTCGCGAGTTTCCAGGGCGCGCCGCTTCGCTCCGGGCCCCAGCCTGCGTGCACGAGCTGAGGGAGTCCGACTCGCAGGTGATCTGCAACGAAGGACATCCAGAAGGCCGCCGGATGCGCGACTGCGAAGGTTTCGGCGATCCCGCGAGCCCGAAGAACGCGCTGTCTGGCCGACGAGGGTACGCCCGTGCCCCGGCGTGCGCGGCAATCTGGTCCTGAAGCAGCCGTTCCCGACTCTCGCGAGAACCATCTGGGACGATCCAGAACGCTACGTCCAGTCTTATTTCCAGCGCTTCCCCGGGTACTACTCGACGTCCGACGAGGCCGTGCTTGACCGCGACGGTCAGCTGTGGGTGTTGGGACGGTCCAACGACGTGATCAACGTCGCCGCGCACCGGATCAGCACGATGGAAATCGAAAGCGCGGCTTCGGGCTGCGATGGTGTGGTTGAGGCAGCGGTGGTCGGCGTGCGCGATGCGTTGCGCGGCACCGTGCCTGTCGCGTTCGTCACGCTCAAGCCGGGCATCGATCCTGCGATAGCCGCAACGGACGTTTCGGCCCATGTCGAGAAAGCAGTGGGGACCTTCGCGCGCCTGGGCAACGTTTTCGTGTCGGCTGCTTTACCCAAGACGCGCGCTGGCAAGATCATGCGCCGGTTGTTGCGGGAAGCGGCGGAGACGGGCGCGATCACCGGCGACACGAGCGGACTGGAAGACCAGAGCGCGCTCGAAGCGGTGCTCGCCGCGGTTCGCGAGCGATAGCAAGGGCGGCCGACGATCACTACACGGGGACCTCCTATGAATACACCGCTTTCTCCGGATTTTGCCCCGCATGTCATCGAGGCCTATGGCAAGCTGAGCGCGATGCGCCTGATCAAGGCGACGCTGACCAATGTGAAGGCAGGCGCGGTGGAAGTGCAGGTGCCGCATTGGGAAGGCATAGAGCAGCAGCATGGCTACATACACGGCGGTATCGTCGGCATGATTGGCGATACGGCGCCGGGCTTTGCCGCGATGACGCTGACACCCGTGGACGCGTCGGTGCTGACGGCCGAATACAAGCTTAATTTCGTCGCGCCCTCAAAAGGAGAGCGGCTCGTCGCGCGAGGTGCCGTCATACGCGCGGGTCAGACGCTGATCGTGACTAAGGCAGAGGTCTATGGCGTAGAGGCAGGCGTCGAAACACTGTGTGCAGTCATGCAGCAGACGATCATCGTCAAGCGCGCGACGACAGCGCCGCACGAGTGAGGGCGGTTCCAGGAGCGCGCGCGCCTCTTACGCTCG
The DNA here is from genome assembly GCF_021390495.1 of Paraburkholderia sp. ZP32-5. NCBI lineage: Bacteria > Pseudomonadati > Pseudomonadota > Betaproteobacteria > Burkholderiales > Burkholderiaceae > Paraburkholderia > Paraburkholderia sp. ZP32-5. The sequence continues at coordinate 923,905 of NZ_JAJEJP010000003.1, forward strand.
GCCCAGTGCGTGAGCGAGAAAGCCGCGCATCGCGTCGCCGAACAGATCGTTCTGGTCGGCTGCCACCATGTGCGCTGCGCCCGCCACGTCGATAGTCTGCGCATGCGGGCACAACGCCACGAAGTGCTCGACGCTCGCCGCGTTGAGCACATCCGATTTTGCGCCACGCACCAGCAGCGTTGGCGCGGTCAATGCGCGTACGCATTGCGACAGACGCGGTTCGAGTGCGAGCGGATCGCGCAGATCGGGACGGAAGCGCGGATCCCAATGCCAATGGTATCGCCCGTCGGCGCCGACACGCAGATTCTTCGCGAGCCCATCGAGCGACGCGGGGCGTGGTCGATGCGGCTGATAAGCCGAAATGGCATCGGCGACTTCGTCGAGCGACCTGAAGCCGTCAGGCCGGCCCGTCATGAACCGGTGAATCCGCTCAACGCCATGGGACTCGACACGCGGTGCGACGTCGACGATAACCAGGGCCCGTGCGTCCAGATGCTTTTCACCCGCCGCGATCATGCTGGTGATGCCGCCCAGCGACGCGCCGATCAGCACGGGTCTCGTTCCGCCGACCGCCGAAACGACGCAGAGAAGGTCTTCGACCATCGCGTCTTCGGTGTAGTCGCTGTCCGGCGCCCAGGTGGAGTCACCGTGGCCGCGCGCGTCGAACGACACAGCGTAGTAGCCGCTAGCGCCCAGTTGCTGGCCGGTGTGCTTCCACGCATGGCGCGTCTGGCCGCCACCGTGCTGCAATATGACGAGAGGGTCAAGCGGATCGCCCCACGTATCCGCGGCGAGCCGCACGCCGCGCGCACCATCCCACACGTGCATGGGTGCCGGTGTGCCAGGCAGGAGTTCACCCGCGCTCATGACCGGCTTTTCCGGCCACTGCGCTGTGCGAAGCGTGAGAGGTCGCGCGGCATCGTGTCCTCACATCGAGTCGAAGGTGGGCGGCCGCTTCTCGACGAAGGCATTCATGCCTTCTTTCCATTCGTCGCCGCCGACGAGAATGGAAATGGCCTCTATGCCGAAGCGCCGCGCGCTGCGCAGATCCGTGTCTTCACTCAGATAGATCGACCGCTTCGATTGAGAGAGTGCCTGCGGGCCGAGCTTGCGCAATTCGAGCGCGATGTCGAGCGCCGTGGCGATCAACGCTTCACCCGGCACGACTGCGGACACGAGCCCGTAACGCTCCACCGTCTGTGCATCAATGTGTGTCGCGCGCAGAATCCAGTCGAGCGCGCGGCTGCGTCCCACGTGACGGATCAGCTTTTGCACGCCGCCTGCAGCCGCGACCGCGCCGATCTTCGTCTCCGGCAAGCCGATCTTGGCGTGCGCCGCGATGACACGGAAATCGCACGACAGCGCAAGCTCGCAGCCACCGCCGAGCGCAAATCCGTTGATCGCGGCGATGGTCGGAAAGCGCATTTCCTCGAGCCGGTCGAACAGCACCGCGATTTTCGCCAGGTAGTCGTCGCGCGCGGGCTGCGGGGAGGTGAAGCGCGCTTCGGGCCCGGCAAAGTAGCGCAGATGCGCACCGCAACAAAACGCACGTTCCTGACCGGTCACGATCAGCGCGCGCGTTCGCGTGCTTTCGAGCAGATCGAGCGCACGCTCGAATTCGTCGAGGAATTCGAGTGTCAACGTATTCATCTGCTGCGGACGGGTCAATGTGATCAAAGCGATCCCGCGTTCGATCCATTCCACCTTCAATGCGGCGCCCTCGAACGTCGGCCCTTCGAAATGCTCGCTCATGCTGTCTCCTCGACGATGTCCTTGCGTGAAACGCGCGCGATGAGCAATACGTGACGCGTTTCTCATGCGTAGGATAACCATATGCGCCGGTTATCTGTCAAGGAACATAACTGACCATCTGGTTAGTATGTGTCATTGCGAAGCGTCATGCATCCATTTTACGCAAGTAATTTACCCGCTTTTCCACAAACTGACCATGCGGTTAGTTAATTGACCGAAAGGGTTGCGATCGTTATCATGCTTGCTGGAGACGGACAAAACGCGAACCGCATGGTTAAAAGGTCCCTATGGATGTCTATGTGCTAGGAGTGGCCATCCACCCGGCTGCCACGGCAATCGGCGACGCACGGCTGGAGGAAATGGCATATCGGACGGCACGCGCCGCGCTCGACGACGCCGGCGTGCGTCGCGCCGACATCGATCACCTCACGCTCGCGGCCAGTGACGAGCTCGACGCGCGCGGCATCAGCAGTATGCTGCTCGCCGCGCCGTCAGGCGGTTATCTGAAAGACGAAATGCGCACGACCGACTCCGGTCTCACCGGATTGCATCTTGGCGCGATGCGCGTGGCGTCCGGGCACCTTCATCTTGGGCTCGTCGTCAGTACCAGTCAGAATTCGGTCGTGGATCTCGAAGACATCGCGCGAATGCGCAGCGAACCGTTCTTTCTACGCCCGGTCGGCATGAACTTTGCCGTTGCCGACGGCCTGTTCGCAAATGCGGTGCAGCAGCGCTACGGCTTTAGCGAGGAAGCCGTAGCTGCATGTCTGATCGAACGTATCGCGGCCGCGCGTGACAATCCGCGTGCCGTTCCAAGAGACGTGCCGCAAGCGGCCGACATCGCCAGATCGGAGCGCATCGCGTACCCGCTGCGCGCGGCGCATCGTGCGCCCGTCACGGACGGCGCGGTCGCGCTGGTGATCGCCTCCGGGCATTGGGTCCGCGCGCATCCGGACGCGCGGCCGCTCGCACGCCTCGCGGGCATGGCGTGGGGCGTGGATCGCTATCAGCTGGATGCAGATCGCCTCGCCAGTCTCGACGTGTTCAGGCAACACGCGATGGAGACGTTCAAGCGCGCGGACGGGGTCGACATCGACGACATCGACGTGATCGAATTCGATGCGCAGCATGCGTGGGCCGACCTCGCATACCAGGCTGCATTGCGACCGCCGTCTAGCACGCGCGTGAGCCCTTCGGGCGGCGCGTGGGCGCAAAACCCGTACTTTTCGATGGGTTTGCTCAATGCGGCCGAAGCGGCGCTGCAGGTGAGCGGGCGCGCGGGCGGGCATCAGGTCGACGGTGCGAAGCGCGCGCTCGCGCACGGCGCGTCGGGATTCGCGCAGCAGACGCACGGTTTCGTGCTAATGGTCGGAGCCGGCCGATGACGCATCCGGGTGCATCTCATAACGCGACAAACGTGGCGATCATCGGCACGGGGCTGACCGAATTCCGCTCGCGCCTCGACGACAAGACCTATCCGGAGCTTGCGCAGGACGCGGTCGCACTCGCCCTCGTCGACGCAAACCTGCAGCCGGAGGCGATCGATGCCGTGGTGTTCTCCATGGGTCCGACGTCGTTCATGGGCGTGGCCGACGCGGACAAGTGGGCGGTCGATTACACCTGGGCGCGCGGCAAGCCGTTCATGCGGCTTGAGACCGGCGGCGCGACCGGCGGCTCCGCGTTGCAGGCCGCCCATGCCCATATCGCATCAGGGCAATACGAGACCGTGCTCGTCGTGGGCGCGGACCGCATCACCGAATCACCAGATGCGCAGTTTCTGCTGAACCTGATCTGGGACTCGTTCTACGAGCAGGACGTTGCGCTCAACACCGTCACGATGACGGCGCTTGCGACGCAGCGCTACATGCACAAGTACGGTACGACCGAGGAACAGTATGCGAACGTCGTCGTGCGCGCGCGTCGCAATGCGTTGAACAATCCGTGTGCGCACCTGAAGGGCGATATCGATATCGCCGCTGTCATGAACTCACCACGCATATCGTGGCCGTACAAATTGTTCGACATCTGTCCGCGTTCGGCTGGCGCCGCTGCGCTGGTGATGACATCGGAGCGGCTCGCGCGCGAACGTTGCACCCGCCCTGCATTCGTCACCGGCATCGCGGGCGTATCGAACACGGTGTTCATGGGCGACCGGCAGGGCCCGTACGCCGAAACCGATTTCGCCACCTTCGCCGAAATGCGTCCGGCGGCGCGCGAATGTTTCCGGCAGGCCGGTATTACCGATCCGCACGCGCAGATCCAGACCGTCGAAATCTACGATCCTTTCAGCTCGTTTCACTTTCCGCAACTCGAAGCGATGGGGTTTTGCGCGCCGGGCACCGCACAGCATCTGTCGGATGAAGGCGCGTTCGACATGGATGGCGCGCTCGCCGTGAATCCATCGGGCGGCACGCTCTGCACGAACCCGATCGGCGCGGTCGGGCTGGTGCGCGCGGCCGAAGCGGCGCGTCAGGTGATGGGCAACTCGAACGCGATGCAGGTGCCGAACGTACACAACGCACTGACTACCGCGATTGGCGGGTCCACGCAATTTTTTACGGTCACGATGCTGAGCGACGAACCGCGCCGTTCCGATGCGGGCTAATGACGCCGCGAAGAACGGCACTGACAGGAGGCAGTCGATATGGGCGCTTCAACTGAGACGAACGATCCACACACGTTTCCCGGCGAATGGCAGGTGCGCTATCGCTATCCCGTCGGTGAGGTCGGCGCGCGGTTCTTCGATGCGCTGAAGCACAAGCGCATTGTCGCTACTTCCTGCAGCGCGTCGGGCATGACGTATCTGCCGCCGCGTGCCTATTGCGAGCGCAGTTTCGAAAAGTGCGATGGATACGTCGACGCGGGAAGTGAAGGCACGATCGAATCCGCGACGATCGTCAGCGCGGCCTTCGATCATCTGCCAGAGCCGCCGTATGCAATCGCCTATGTGCGGCTGGATGGCGTGAGCACGGCGATGCTCAACTTCGTGCGCGGGCTCGATCTGTCCGATGTGCCCGCCGCCGCGGCGAAACTCGCACCAGGCACGCGCGTGCGCGTGCAATTCATCGATGCGCCGCAAGGCCGCATCACCGATTTCCACTACGTGACGATGACCGAATGAGCACGATTGCAACGCGCGTCGACCGCCAGTCGGCGACCTTCCAGAGGAATCTGGCGCACTACGATGCGTTGCTCGACGAATTGCGCGCGCGCCACGCGCATGTGCTCGCCGGCGGCGGGGAGAAGCTCGTCGAGCGTCATCATCAGCGCGGCAAGATGCTCGCGCGGGAACGCATCGATCTGCTGCTCGATCCACTGTCGCCGTTTCTCGAACTGTCGCCGCTGGCTGCATGGGGCCTGTACGGCAACGCCGTGCCGTCGGCCGGCGTGATCACCGGCGTGGGCCTGATCGCGGGCATGCCGTGCATGCTGATCGCGAACGACGCGACCGTCAAAGGCGGCTCCTTTTTCGCGGAGACGGTGAAGAAGCACGTACGTGCGCAGGAAATCGCCGAGCAGCATCGGCTGCCGACCATCTACCTTGTCGACTGCGGCGGCGCATATCTGCCGGAACAGGATCGTGTATTTCCGGACAAGGATCACTTCGGTAATACGTTCTTCCGGCAGTGCCAGATGTCCGCTCAAGGCATTCCGCAGATCTCGGCGGTGTTCGGTGGCTGCACGGCGGGCGGCGCATACATTCCCGCGCTTTCCGACGAAGTGGTGATGGTACGCGGCCAGGCGCGCATCCACCTAGGCGGTCCGCAGATCGTCAAGGCAGCGATCAACGAGATCGTCGATGGCGAGACGCTAGGCGGTGCCGAAATGCATACGCGCGTGTCCGGCGTGTCGGACTATCTCGCCGAAAACGAAGCGCAGGCGCTGCTGCGCGTGCGCGACATCGTCGCCGGTCTGAACCGGCCACGTACGCTGTTCGGCGCACTGCACGACGTGAAACCGCCGCGCTACGACATCGGCGATTTGCGCGGCATCGTGCCGCCCGGCTTCAAGGAGCCGTACGACGTGCGTGAGGTGATCGCGCGTCTCGTCGACGATTCCGCGTTCCAGGAGTTCAAGCCCGACTTCGGGAGTACGCTGGTTTGCGGCACCGCCTACTGGTGCGGCTACCCGGTCGGCATCATTGCGAACAACGGCGTGCTGTTTTCCGAATCAGCGGCGAAGGGCGCGCATTTTATCGAAATGTGCAACCAGCGCGGCATTCCGCTGCTGTTCCTGCAGAACATCACCGGCTTCATGGTGGGCACCGAGGCGGAACGCGGCGGCATCGCCCGCCATAGTGCGAAGCTCGTCTATGCAATGGCGACCGCGCGCGTGCCGCGATTCACGGTGATCATCGGTGGCTCGTTCGGCGCGGGCAACTACGGCATGTGCGGGCGCGGCTTCAATCCTCGCTTCCTGTTCGCATGGCCCAATTCAAAGATCGCGACGATGAGCGCGGACGTCGCCTCGACGGTATTGACGGACCTGCGCCGCAGCAGCCTCAAAAGCCCCGCAAGCGAGGACGAAATCGCGGAAATCGATCGCGCGACGCGCGCGCAGTTTGAGGAACAGAGCGATCCCTACTACGCGACCGCGCGGTTGTGGGACGACGGACTGATCGAGCCATCCGAGACGCGTGAAGTCATCGGGTTGTGTCTGGCGCTGGCCGCGGCCGAGGCACCCGCCACCGGCCCGACGCCGGTTTTCCGAATGTAAGGGCCGTTCATGTTCGAATCGATACTGATTGCCAACCGCGGCGAAATTGCCTGCCGAATCGCGCGTACCTGTCGCCGTCTGGGCATCCGCGTGATTGCCGTTTACTCCGATGCGGACCGTCATTCGCGCCATGTGCGCGAAGCCGATACCGCTGTGCGCATCGGACCGCCGGAGGCGGCGCGCAGCTATCTCGACGCTGATGCGATCATTCGCGCGGCGCTCGAAGCGGGCGCGAGCGCGATTCATCCGGGCTATGGTTTTCTGTCCGAGAGCACACAACTGGTAAGCCGTTGCGCGGAACACGGCATCGCATGGATCGGACCGCGTGCCGACGTGATCGAGAAAATGGGCTCGAAGATCGAATCGAAGCGCATTGCCGAACAGGCCGGCGTACCCTGCGTGCCTGGATATCACGGCGATCAGCAGGCGCCCGAGGCTTTGCTCGCCGAGGCGCGCAAGATCGGCGTGCCGATCCTCATCAAGGCGAGCGCGGGCGGCGGTGGCAAGGGCATGCGCCGCGTCGACGATCTCGACGATTTCGCCGCGCAACTCGCGCTAGCCAAGCAGGAAGCGTTGCGCGCATTCGGCGACGACCGCGTGCTGCTTGAAAAGTTGATCCTGCGGCCACGTCATCTCGAAGTGCAGCTTGCCGGTGACCATCACAGGCATCTCGTGCATCTATTCGAGCGCGAGTGCTCGATCCAGCGCAATTACCAGAAGGTGATCGAAGAGGCGCCCGCGCCGAATCTGCCGGCTCCCGTGCGAGCGGCACTATTCGACGCGGCGCTCAAGCTAGGCCACTCAATTGGCTACGACTCGCTCGGCACCGTCGAATTCGTATTCGGCGACGGCAGCGATACGCCGTATTTCCTGGAAATGAATACGCGTTTGCAGGTCGAACACCCGGTGACCGAAGCTGTGACCGGACTCGATCTGGTCGAATGGCAGATCCGCATCGCTGCCGGCGAGAGTCTGCCGGTCACCGATCAGGCGGCGATCAGCGTGAGCGGCTGGGCCATCGAGGCACGCGTCAATTGCGAAGATCCGGCGCAAGGCCATCGCCCCGAGTTCGGTACCGTGACGCGGTTCGCGGAACCGCTGGTCGCGGGGGTGCGCATCGATAGCGGCATCATGAGCGGCTCGGAAGTGACGCCTCACTACGACTCGATGGTCGCGAAAGTGATCGGCTTCGGTGCGACGCGCCCGCAGGCGGTAGAGCGTCTGCGAGCCGGGCTCGATGCGTTCGAGGCGGCGGGCATCGGCACGAATCAGAGGCTGCTGTGCGCGATCGCCGATCATCCGCTGTTCCGTTCCGGCCGTCTGACGACAGATTTTCTGAAAGAGGCCTTCGAGAAAGGCTGGAAGGCCGAACCCGAGGTGCTCGAACAGGCGATCGCCGCGGCGGCGCTGCATGCGATCATTGCTCGCGAGCCCGCGCGCGACGACTACTGGCAGCGACAAAGCGGCCATCGTTTCATGTCCGCAGCGGGGCGACGCGCGGCCGCGCGCATGCGAGTCTCCATCGATGGCGACGAACGCACCATCAGCATCGAGCGCGACGGCGATGGCTGGCGCGCCACATCCGGCGGCGCGCCAGCCTTGCGCCTGGATGCACGCTTCGACGCGTGCATCGACGGCGCAACGCGCGTCCATATCGAGCCCGTGCACGGCGTGCGGCGCACGTTCACGATGTCGCGCGACGGCGAGCACGTGTATGTCAATCATCGCGGCATGCGCTGGCGCATGGCGGTCGTCAGCGAGCTTGCGGCACTCGCGCGGGTCGCCGCACGGGCGGGCGCGCGGGGCAGCGAGGTCCGGTCCGATATGCCGGGCTCGGTCACCGAAATTCACGTGAAGGCGGGCGATACGGTGAAGGTCGGCGACGTGCTGGTCGTGATGGAAGCGATGAAGCTGATCTTCCCACTCACCGCGCCGCGTGACGGCGTCATCGAGTCGCTCCATTGCCAGGTGGGCGAGATCGTGCCGCGCGGGCAGACGCTCGTGCAACTCGCGCCGCTGGCACCTGCGGAGGACATCGCAAAGGTGCCGAACGCAACCGAATCGATCGACAAATGAAGGAGACAACATGCGCGGACTCTATTTCGAGGAATTTGAGGTTGGCATGCGTTTCGAGCACGCGTTGACACGCACCGTCACCGAGTGGGACAACATGCAGTTCTCGAACATGACGCTCAATCCGCAGCCGCTGCATATCGATGCGCATTTCGCCGCGTCGACCGAGTTCGGCAAGCCGATCGTCAACAGCCTGTTCACGCTCGGCCTGATGATCGGCATTTCGGTATCGGAGACGACCTTGCGCACGACGATCGCCAATCTCGGCATGACCGACGTATCGTTTCCCGCCCCTGTGTTTCATGGCGATTCGATTCATGTCGTTACCGAGGTGATGTCGTTGCGCTCGAGCAAGTCGCGTCCTGGCGCGGGCATTGTCGAGTTCAGGCATATGGCGTTCAATCAGGACGATGTCGAGGTCGCACGCTGCACGCGTGCCGCGTTCATGCATCGCAAACCGTCATGAGCGCCGCGTCGTGGCTGTTCGTTCCCGGCGATAGTGCGCACAAGATCGAACGCGCGCTGCAAGGCTCCGCGCACGCACTTATCTTCGATTGGGAAGACGCCGTGGCGCCGCAAGCAAAAGCGACGGCACGCACCGTCACCCGCGACGCGTTGAACGCCGTCCGCGTACCGCGCGAACGCCTGTGGATTCGCGTCAACGCATTGTCGACCAGTTACCACGCAAACGATATCGAAGCACTGCCGGTCCGTGCGATCGCGGGCGTTGTGTTGCCGAAAGCATGCGGTGTCGACGACATCCGCCGCGTGAGCGCATCGCTCGACGCAATCGATCCGCAAGCTTCGCTCAAAATCTGCGGCATCGTGACCGAGACCGCCGCGTCCGTGCTTGCGCTTTCGGAGTTCCGCGGGCCCGTGCCCCGACTGCACGCAATGATGTGGGGCGGTGAAGACCTGTCAGCCGATCTCGGTATCGCGGACAATCGCGCGAAGGACGGCACATACCGCGCACCTTTTCTGCTCGCGCGCAATCTCATGCTGATGGCGGCGGCCGCGGCGCAGTGCGTGCCGATCGATACGGTATTCGTGAATTTCAAGGACCACGATGCGCTGGCCACCGAAGCCGTAGAGGCTCGCGCAGACGGCTTCATCGCGAAAGCGGCAATTCATCCAGATCAGGTGGCTGTCATCAACGACGTATTCTCATCGACGCCGGAAGAACTCGAATGGGCGAGGGCAGTCGTCAAAGCGATGGAGCATGCGCAAGGCGGTGTCGCATCAATGAACGGCAAGATGCTGGACGCGCCGCATCTGCGACTGGCGAAGCGAATGCTCGCGCGTTAGCGCCGGATGGTCCGATAGCGAAAGAGTAGTAGTAAAAAAAGCGACGATGTAAAAACATCGCCGCACTTTTTTATATATGGCAAGCATCGGAAACGATCAGCGCTTCACCACGATCCCTTCCTTCTCCCGATCCCAAAGCTGCGCGCGGCGCTCCTGCGCATCGAGTTTGAGCTTGTATTTTTCGAGCTTTTCGCTTGCGGTCTTCGGAAGTTTTTCGACGAACTCGACGAAGCGCGGCACCATGAAATAGCTCATATGCTCGCTGCTGAAGTTGACCACATCCGCGTGGGTCATCGACTCGCCGGGTTTTAGCACGACGTACACCATCACGTCGTCCTCGCTCAGTTCGGACGCTACGGGGATCGCCGCGACTTCGTGGATCGCCGGATGCCGGCACAGAATGAGCTCGACCTCGTAGGCGGAGATGTTTTCACCGCGCCGGCGGATGGCTTCCTTTTTCCGGTCCATGAAGTACAGGTATCCGTCTTCGTCGAGGTAGCCACGATCGCCCGTTTTGAACCAGCCGTCGTCGAATTCCCTGGCGGTTTCCTTCGGCATCTTGTAGTAGCCTTTCATCATGCTGCCCGGCTTCAACGGCCGCATGTAGATTTCGCCTACTCCATGCGGCGGCAGATCGCGGCCCTCGTCGTCGACGATGCGCAGTTCGCACTCGCCACGTGGCTTACCGGCTGAACCGGCTTTTTCCGCCGGATCGTCAGGCGTGAAGGTGGTCATCGCGAAGTTTTCCGTCATCGCGAACACCGAAGTCAACGTAACGCCGAAACGCTCCTGAAACTCCTTGTAGATTTCCTTGGGCACGGGCACCGCCATGCAAAGACGCAGCCTGGTTTCGCGTTCATGCGGACCCGGCGGCAACTTCCAGATGATGTTCGTCATTGCGCCGAGCGTGTTGAATTGGGTCGCTCCGCTGCTGCGGATGTCGTCCCAGAAACGCGTTGCCGAAAAGCGCGGCGCAAGCGCTATTGCGGCGTCGGCCCAGAGCGCGGCGTACACGGAGTAATACGCGGCGTTGCCGTGAAAGAGCGGCAGACAGGTGTACAGCACGTCGTCATCGCGATAGCCAAAATTCAGCGTCAACGCACGTCCCACTGCATGGCCTTGCGAGTGCGGACACTGCACACCTTTAGACGGCCCGGTCGTGCCCGAAGTGAACATGATCAGTTGCGTATCGTCGTGCGAGACACGATCAGGCGGCGGCTGCGATGTGTCGTCGGATTCGACTGACGACAGCGGATGCACGCTGCTCGCGTCGTTCGACGTGATCCAGCGGGACGTATTCTGCCCGTGAATGTAATAGCGCCTGACGAGCGGCAGTTCGTCGCGAACCGCTGCGATCCGATCGTTCCATTCTTCGTCGACAATAAATGCGGTCGCTTCGGATTTCTCCAGAAAATAGCGCAGCAATTCACCCTTTGCCGCTGTATTGATCGGCACCGCGACGGCGCCGAGCTTGCTCAAACCCCATACAGTCCAGAAGAATTCCGGGCAGTTCGGTAGCATGATCGCGACGTGGTCGCCATGCTTGAAGCCTAGCGCTGCAAAACCGTTTGCATAGCGATTGGTGATGGTTTCCACTTCGCCGTAGGTGGTCTTCTGGTCTTTCCAGATCAGAAACGTCTTTTGCGGGATGCGTTTGGCCTTTTCGGCAAGCACGCGACCCATCGTGCGGTCTTCCAGCGCGTAGTCCTGCATTGTGTCTCGCTCCTCGTCTACTCGCCCATATAGGCTTTGGTCAGTTCAGGATGGGACGACATGGCCTGCGCGCTGCCTTGCAGCTCGACGCGTCCATGTCTGAGCACGTACACATGGTCGGCCATCTTCAACAGCAGATGCGCGTTCTGCTCGACCACCACGACCGTGATACCTGCATCGCGCAAGCTCTGAAGATGGGCGAAAACCTGTTTGGTGATGACGGGGGCGAGACCGAGGCTCACCTCGTCCGCGAGCAGCAGGCGAGGGCGCGACATCATCGCGCGCGCAATCGCGAGCATCTGCTGTTCTCCGCCCGACAGCGTCGAACTGTGCTGTTTCTCGCGCCGCGCGAGCGACGGGAACATCGCCAGCATCTTCGCGTAGTCATCGGCGATTTCGCCGCGCTGCCGCCGCGTATGCGCACCGGCGAGCAGATTCTCGCGCACGGTCAGATCGGGAAACATGCCGCGTCCTTCCGGCACATGCGCGATGCCCATGCGCACGATGCGTTCGGGTCCGGTTTTGCCGATGTCGTTGCCGTCGAAACGGATCGTGCCGCTTTTCGCGCGGACGAGACCGCTGATCGTGCGTAACAGGCTTGTCTTGCCGGCGCCGTTCGCGCCGAGAATGCCCACCAACTGGCCGCGCTCGACCTTGAGCGACACGTTGCTCAACGCGCGCACCGGTCCGTAGCTGACGCTCAGGTCGTCGACTTCAAGCATCCGTGGGTACCTCGCCGAGATATGCGAGCAGCACGCGCGGATCGTTGAGCACTTCGTCGGGCGTGCCTTCGGCGATCGTGCTGCCCGCATCGAGTACGAACGCGCGATCGCACAGCCGCCGCACGAGGCCCATGTTGTGTTCGACGAGCAGCACGGAGAGTCCTTGCTCGCGCCGTAATTCCAGCACGACTTGACCGAGGTGTTCGATCTCCGCTTCGTTGAGACCCGCGATCGGCTCGTCGAGCAGCAACTGCGTCGCGCCCATCAGGATCACCCGCCCCAGTTCGATCAGCTTGCGATGCCCGTACGGCAGGCTGCCGGTCATCATGTCGACAGTCGCCGCGAGGCCGACACGCGTCGCCACCTGCATCGCTTCGTGACGCGCCTGTTCCTCGGCACGACGAACGCTGGGTAATCCGATCATCTCGCCGATCACCGAATAACCCAGGCGCCGATGGTGCGCGACCATCAGATTTTCCAGCACGCTCAATTCCGGAATCAGCTGCGGGTGCTGGAATACGCGCCCCAAGCCCATCCCGGCGATCTGGTCGGGCCGTTTGCCGACGAGACTCTCGCCGCCGAGTTCGATCGTGCCGGCAGTCGGCCGCGATATCCCGGAGATGCAATTGAGCAGCGTGCTCTTGCCCGCGCCGTTCGGACCGATCAGGCCGACAATCGTACCTGGCGCGACGCTCAGCGATACGTTCTCCAACGCGTGCACGCCACCGAAGCGCACCGAGAGCGAGCGGACCGCCAGCGCGCCATGCGGCTTCATGGCCGCCCCTTTGCGCGCTTGCCGAGCAGGCTGTTCAGGCCACCGGGCAGCAGGATCACGACGAGCATTAGCGAGATGCCGAACACGAGCCCAGGTGCGTCCTTGAAGCTTCGAAACGCTTCCGGCACCACAACGTAGAACGCTGCGCCGAGCAGGGCGCCGCGCACGCTGCCCATGCCGCCGATCACGATCATCGCGAGAAACATGATCGACATGTTCATGTCGAAACTTTCGGGGTTCAGATAGCGCAGCACGTTGGCATAGAGACCGCCGCCGACGGCGGTATAGAACGCGCTTAGCGCGAACGCGATCACCTTGTAGCGGGCGACGCGAATGCCGATGCACGCCGCGGCGGTCGGGTTCTCGCGCAGCATCGAAAGCGCGCGGCCCGTACGGCCCGACGCGAGCTGGAACGCGGCCCACGTGCCCGCCGCCAGCGTGATCGCGATCACCCACGCGAAACGGCTACCGTCGGCCATTGGAATGCCGAAGAATTCGGGCGCCGGAACCTGCAGGCCGCCGCCGCCGCCCGTCAGCGAGCGCCATTCGAAAATCGTCTTCTGCGTGACGATGCCGAAACCGAGCGTGGCGATTGCCAGATAGAGATCCTTCAGGCGCAGCGCGGGCAGCGCGATCAACGCGCCGAGCACGGTTGCGATCGCGCCGGCCAGTGGAATCGCGACCCAGAATGGCACGCCGTACCGCTGGGTGATGATCGCCGACGCATAGGCCCCGATCGCAAAGAAGCCCGCATGGCCCAAGCTCGACTGGCCCGAGAATCCCGAGAGAATCGTCAGGCCGATCGCGACGAGCGCGAAGATGCCGGTCAGGTTCAGCAGATAGACGACGTAGCCGCCGCTGAAGAGCGCTATGCCCATGTACAGCACGACGAAGCCAGCGAGAAACCACTGATCGCGACTCTGCTTCAGACGCACGCCCGGCGTGGAGCGTCCGGCGGTGATCCGGTTGATCACTGACATGGCGCGGCCCTCACAGCTTGGTCGACCGGGTGCGGCCGAAGATGCCGGCCGGCGCGACCAGCAGCACGACGATGATCAGCACGAAGGAGAGGGCGTCGCCGAACGATCCGGACACGTACGCGCCGAGCAGGTTCTCCATCACGCCGAGCACGAGGCCGCCGACGAACACGCCCGGCAAGCTGGTCAGTCCTCCCAGTACCGCGCCCGCGAAGCCTTTGATGAGCAGCGGCGCCATCATGTTGACATCGAGGAACAGGATTGGCGCGACCAGGATGCCGGCGACCAGCCCCGCGACGCTGCCCATCGCCCATGCGACGGCGAACGAACGGCTCACCGAGATGCCCATCAGCCTGGCGACCGACTGGTTCTGGCTCGCCGCGCGCAACGCAATCCCGGCGCGGGTATGACGCAGAATCAGCGTGAAGATGACGATCATCGCGACCGACACGAGAATCGTCAACGCGCTGTCCGGCGAGACGTTGACGCCGAACACCTGCAGCATCGGCAAATCGGCTACCGGACTCGTGAACACATTGGTCAGATTGCCCCAGATCATGCCCGCGATGCTGTGCAGCGCCATGTTCAGCCCGAGCGTTGCAACCACGGCGTTGAGAATCGGTGCACCGAGTAAAGGCCGGATGATCAGTTGCTGCACGACGATCCCTTGCAGGATTGCGAATACGACTGCGGCGGGCAACGCGATCCACCATGACAGCGAGTACGTGTTCAGCATTGTGTAGGCGACGAAGGTCGAAAACATCGCCATTTCGCCTTGCGCGAAATTGGGCACGTCGGTGGCCTGCAGCACCAGCACGACCGCAATGCCGATCAACGCATAGAGGCTGCCGGATGCGAGACCACCGATGATGAGCGCTGCGTTCATAAGGTTTCCCGCCCTCTTGTGTGGGTTGCCGTCGCAGCCGACGCGGCGAGTTCCCGCAAGCGCTCTCTGCGCGCGCCGCCGCTCAGCATTTCGAGGTAGCGCAGACCTTGCGGATCGATCACCTCGTTGAGCAGATGCAATTCGGCGTCGTTCGGTGGCTCACTGTTACGCACGTTGTCTCGCCAGCCGAGCGTGAAACCTGTATTCGATTCGATTTCCTCGCGAGTCACGCCGTCGTGCAGCTGCGCGACTTCGAAGCGCCCCGATGCGCCGGTGATCAGCACGCCGAGATCGCTCACCACGGTGATCGTCATATCGGGAATGCCGCCGGAGTCTGCATTGCCTGCGCCGCTGATGAAATCGAGCGTTTCGACGAACACCTGGCGCGTATGGCGCGGCGCGTAGTAGTAGAAGCGTCGCGCGGCGGTCGACGCATCCGGAATGCCGGCGGAGCCGGGAAGACGCACGCGCGGGGCGGCATGCGAGCCGATCGTCACGTTGTTCGTTGCGCCGCGAGCATCGATCTGCGCGGGCCGCATGAACTCGGTCCAGCGTTTACCGGACAGGAAGATGCCGGGCATGTAGTGCAGATTGATCTGTAAATAGTCTAGCCACAGCGACCCACGCGGCACCGTGTCGAACTCGTCATGGCCGAGCGTCAGCGTACGTGTGCGTTGCGTCAAAGTGTTGCCGTTGGGGCAGAGGCTCGTGCAACTGGGCGCATGCATGTGCTTGGCGAGCATGTACGCAGATGTCGACATAAACGTGCCAATACCTTCGGCGAGAAAGTCACCATCCTCGACCATTCGCGCCATGCATACGACGATCTGGTCGGCTTTACGGCGCTGCAGGTGGGTAAGCGACGTCGCAGTCATGCAAACGCTCCCGTGGCGTGGTCGAGCCAGCGTGGCCACGCGGCCGCGTCATTCGCGGCGTCGGCATAGTCGAGCACCGCGGCTAGATCGAGCTTGCGATCGGGCAGGCAGGACGTCGGCAGACTGCCGCCCGATGCTTCGACGACGTGCGTGACGAAAACGCCCGCCACCTGAATGCCGCCTTGCATCGCTAACAGTTTGTCGGTTTCCACTATCCGCTCGGCCGTGACGATGGTCACGGCAGCGGCAGCCGGCAGATGCCGGTCGAGCGCAAGCTGACCTTGCAGATTGCAGTTGCCGTGGCGGTCGGCCGCGCTCGCGTGCAAAATCGCGACGTCGACGCGCAGCGCCGGAACGGCGAACAGAGACTCGCCCGTTAAAGGACAGTGGAAAGCCTTCAGGTCGGCTCGGACCTTCGGGATATCGGTACGCGCGATCGCACCGCGCATCGGCAGGAATGGCACACGCATCACCGCTGCCTGGAGCGCATAGCTGAGCGTGTATTCGGTCTCCTCGATGAGTTCGAGCGTGCCGTTCTGTACCGCGCGCGTGAAGTGCGGTGCGAAGCCGACTACTTCGAGTCCGGTATAGCAGCTTCGCAAGCGTCGTACGCAGTTCGCACCGATCAGGAGATCGGTTTCAATACCGCCGGTCAGCGTGATCAGTTCCAGATCGCGGCGCTTCGCTGCCGCGATGCCGAGCGCCGCGGCGACCGGCCGCCGGTACAGCGTCATGCCGCCGAGCGCCACGCTCATGCCATCGTGGACGGTACTGAGCGCATCGCGCAGCGTGGATCGCTTGTCAGCAGTCATTCGGCCTGCATCCAGTCGGTGTTGACCACCCATTTGCCGTTCTCGGCGCGCATGAAGGCGACCGCGTTGCTGCCGGCATGATTGGTCGGCGAAAACGTCAGCGGCGCCATTAAACCCGTGTCGAAATTCTTCATCTGTTCCAGCGCGGTAGCGATCTTGTCGCCGGTTGGTTCACCCTGCACGTGCTTGAGCGCCTCGACGAAGATCATCGCGGCGGTGTAGCCATGCATGCTGTAGGTGGTTGGCGGCGATTTCGGCAGGTACTTCTTCTGCCGTGCGATGAATTCCTGCACGGCGGGTTTCTTCGAGTCAAGCGGCTCCATCACTGCGACAGCGATCGTACCGTTCACGAGTGCCTGGCCGGCGAGCTGGAACGTCTGCGGATCGCCGAGTGCGTTGTGACCGCTGAATTGCGGCTTCCAGCCCATCTTGTTCGCTTCCCGTATGACCAGCGCCGCGTCGCGGGGAATGCCGAAAAACACGACATCGGTGGCGCCGGACTCCTTGGCCTGTGCGACCACGCCGCTAAAATTGGTCGTGCCGCGATCGAACGGCAGCTTCGCTTCCTTGACGTTCAGCTTCTGCATTCGCGCGTCGAACCCCGCGAGCGCGTCCTGCCCGAAGTCATCGTTCTGGTAGATCACTGCGATTTTGTCGTGCTTCAGGGTCTTCACTAGGTAGGTGCCGAGCAGGTCGGCCTGCAAGCGCACCTCGGGCAACGACGTGAACACGTATTTCTGAACCGGTGTAGTGAGTTTGTGGCTGAACGCGTAGGGCGCGATCAACGGCAGCCGGCGTTCCTGCACGTAGGGCAGCATTGCGGCTGTACCGGGTGTGCCGGTCGGCGCGACGAGCGCGACGACGTGGTCCTGTTCGGAGAGCTTCTTCGCGCCCGCGAGCGAACGCATTGGCTCATAACCGTCGTCCTCGGCGACCAGTTCTAGCTTGCGGCCATTCACGCCGCCCTGGTCGTTGACATAGTCGACGTAGACCTGGACACCATCGCGTACCCCTTGGCCCAATAGCGACATCGCTCCCGACGAAGGCCCGGTGAAGCCGATCTTCACCGTATCGGCGGCCATCGCGGAGGTCATGCTGCACACGCACACCGCACTGGCAATAGCGGCCAGCGCAACGCGAAGCGGCGAGAAGCAAGAAACGGTCATCGTGTGTCTCCTGATCTTGTGATTTTTTGTGGCGCTAACCTGCGACGCCAACGACAGGCACCCGAACGCTGCCGCTCCCCGAAGCAACCGCCTCCGGGAGAACGCTGTTGCGCATTTCGACTGCTGGCGATGTAGACTTATTTTCAGATTAACGCCAAGCTAACCCGTGTGTCAACAGACTGACCGCGTGGTTAGTTTGGAATAAAAATGATTGATTCCGGACAAAAAGCCAGGCCGGATATGGTCATTACTTGGGCATGCGGATCGGCGAAATTCCGCCGGGCTAAGCGAAAACCCGTACCCGTGAATCGCGTACAACGAACGAGATCTAACCTCGCTTTCCGTGGGCTGACCGGACGGTCAGATCGGTTGATAACCAGTTGACATGCAGGGTGTCAGATCGATACCCTCTGTTTATCGACAGCCGCTCTCGACAGTGTGCAAGACGAGCGAGGCGGCGGATCGACACGTCAACGCATGTCCGTGGAGGAACGATGGAGCCGAATGGTGTCGTGGCGAGCCGAGCGGGCGACGTAGGCGTGATCGAGTTGGCACGGCCGGAGAAATTCAACTGTCTCTCGCTGGCGGTGTTCGCCGGCCTCGAAAGAGCGCTCGATGATTTTGACGCGTCCGATTCGAGCGTGCACGCAATCCTGATTTGCGCGCAGGGCAAGAACTTCTGCACTGGCGCGGACCTCGCGGAAGTGCTCGAGTTGCGCACGGAACTCGCGAAGATGCAGGCATTCATCAGCACGGCGCATCGTGTCATGAACCGGATTGCGCATTGTCACCGTCCCGTGGTCGCGGCGTGTCAGGGGCTGGCGCTGGCGGGTGGTTTCGAACTGATGCTGGCGTGCGACGTCGCGATCGCCTCGGCGGATGCGCGTTTTGGCGACCAACATGCCCAATATGGATTGTTGCCGGGCTTTGGTGCGAGCCAGCGACTGCCGCGCCTGATCGGCTTACGGCGTGCTCTCGACCTGTTCTATTCCGCGCGCTGGCTCGATGCGCAGACCGCGCTCGGCTGGGGCATCGTCAACCAGGTTGTCGAGCCTGAGCGGCTGCTCGAAGTGGCGCTCGACTATTGCGGCAAGCTCGCGACGCGCAGCCGCATCGGGATCGCGACGATGAAACGTCTCGCAATCGAAGGACTGGAAGGCACCTTGGAGACAGGTTTGATGCTCGAAGAAGAGACCGTGCCTGCCTGCCTGCTGGAAGACGACGTCACCGAAGGACTCAACGCGTTTCGCTCGCGGCGTGCGCCCCGATTTCGTTCCTGATCGAAGCGCCATAAGCACGGCAGGCGTGAGCGCCCGATGATTCGGCGACGCCTAAACGGCTGAGATGCCGCCCGTGATACTGATCGCCTGACCGGTGATTTTGGCAGCCGCAGGCGACGCGAGAAAGACCACGAGTTCCGCGATTTCGTCTTTGTCGACCAGCCCGAGTTTGGCCATTTGCGCGGCCTTGCTGAACAGCTTGCCCGCGAACGGGTCGGCCATGATTTTCTCGTAATGCTCGGTGCCGCCTGTGAGCGATGGCGTCACGACGTTTGCACGAATGCCGTCGTGTTTCGCCTCGATGGCGAGTCCGCGCGTGAACATTACGATGCCGGCCATGGCCGCGCCGATCAGGCTCTCGCCGGGCGTCGGCAGTTTGGCCGCATCGGATGCGATGTTGATGATCGCGCCGCGCTTTGCTTCGCGCATATGCGTGAGCGCCGCGCGACTGCAAAGCAGTTGCGCGAACAGGCAGCGTTCCAGAATGCCGGGAATCGCTTCGAGCGGCGTCTGGTGCAACAGCCTGGGCAGATCGTTGCCGCCCGTCGAGTTGACCAGCAGATCGATACGCCCGAACGCGGCGATTGCATCGGCCATGATGCGTTCGGCAACGACAGGCTGTGCGGCATCACCGAGAGAGATGGCGATTTGCGCACGAGGGTAGGTGGATTGCAATTCCGCGCGCGCGAGGTCCGCGCGCGCCGCGTTGCGGCCGTTCAGAAGCACCCCGGCCGCGCCGGCTGCGAGCAACGCATTGGCACACGCACGGCCGATTCCGGCCGTGCCGCCGGTGACGACGGCCACAATGGGCCGAAGCTTCGATACGGAGATGAGTTCTGGCATGAGCGTGGCGTCCTGGCGCAGGAAGGTCGGGGAAATTTCAGTGTAATAGCTAAATTGACCCGCTGGGTGATGGACCTACTGATGGGTTAGAATTCCAGTGCGCTGATCAGAGGGCTGCGCGTGATCGACAATACAATGAATCGGTGATCAGATAATTTCAGTAAGGCATCAGCACGTATGAAGGCATTTTCTTTGACGATTGGAGCCGCACAATGAGCACCTGGAAGAATGCGGTGCTCGGCGCGAGCGAACAGTTCGATCGCAAGCGCGACGTGCTTCTGCGCGAAGCCGCTGCGTCGTTCAACAGGCGCGGGTATCACGGAACGTCTCTCGCTGAGATTGCCAAGAAGCTTGGCGTCACTAAGGCGGCGCTCTACACCTATGTACCGAGCAAGGAAGAACTGCTGTACTTCTGCCACGATTCGGCGATGAACAGCGCCGTCGAAATTCTCACCCAGGCGCGGGCGAGCAACGGTAACGGCCTGCAGAAGCTCGTGATGACGCTCAGGCGCTACGTGGATCTGATGCTCGGCGAAGACGGCAGCTACGTCGTGCTGCTCGAAGAAAACGCGATGAAGCCCACGCATATGCGCGCGATCGTCAAGCGGCGTGACAAGTTCGAACATGGTCTTCGCGAGCTAGTCAGCGAAGGCATTGCGGATGGCAGCATCGTGCCGTGCAATCCGAAACTCGCCATCTTCATGATCATGGGTGCGATGAACTGGAGCCGGAAGTGGTACCAGCCTGACGGGCAGTGGAGCGGGCCGCAAATCGCCGTGTCGCTGGTCGAGATTCTCGAACGCTCGCTTGCGGGCACGCCGGTCAAGGCACTGATCGAAGATCCGTCGAAAGTCGATGCAGAAGAGTTTCTCGACGGCACGCGCACAAACGAGTCGCCGCGTCCGCTGGCCTAGCTGATTTCGGATGTCAGGCGATCAAGGACAAAATTTTGGCGATTGATCGTCATGTGTTCCGGGATGGTTCGCCATAGCTGAATCGCATCGTCAACGATCGGGTATCGGAACCGATGAGGCGGTGATAGTCTACGCGGCGGGCGGACGAGCGTGCAGGGCGTTTAAGTTCGCACTATGTGGCTGGAGAGACGTGCAGAGGGTAAGAGAGGTCGTTATCCTTCGTTGCAAATAGAGACGTGGGACGGCGTCACAGACGGCGAACGAGTGGATAGGACGGCATTTATCCGGCTCTCTCGGTCTATTCTGTTCCGCCGTTTCTTGGGCTAGATCTGGAGTAGCCGTGCATCCCCGGATCGAGCAATCCCTTGTGGGGCAGGTCTGAGCAGCCACAATGAGAACCCCACCCGGTCGTCACATCGAAGTATGGGTACGATTATGGGTATGTGACGGTCCGTCGAAGTGGGAGTCAAACCTGGCGGCGCTTTTCGGGCCGTAGTTGGACTCGGCTGCCTTCCGCCCGCACCTTCCGAGGCGTTCCAGCACAGGCGCCCTAACCGATTTTTCTATGGGTTGGATAGCGCTGCAGCGTCTTCCTCCTATCTCGTGGAAGACGAGGTTTCTGACGAAGCTAAAACTGGGCGGAAATCCTCAATTTGAAATCGGCGCATCTCCGCAATTCAAACCGCGTAGTGTTGCGCCTGAGGCAACTCGATTTCGACATCGAAGCCGAAAAATTGCGCCATTAGCTGCAGTTGGTAGTCCAGCAGATAAGTCCCTGGCTGCACGAAGCAGCCAGCCGCCGCTGCCAGCTTCAGGAGCGGAGTTTCGACTGGATGCATGACGGCCTCGCAGACGATCGTGCCCGGGCGAAGCCAGGTGCAATCCAGAGGCAGAGGATCGTCTTCTTTCATGCCCATTGGCGTGCCGGTCGCAATGAGATCGAAGTGAGCCGCCACGGCAGGTGCAACGTTCGCGTTAAAACCTTTGGCGGTGAGACGGGCGGCGAGCTTGAGCGCGCGAGCCGGCTCGGTGTCCGCAACGGACACACTGTCGATGCCTGCCGCGGCGAGGGCAAACGCCATCGCTGATCCCACCCCGCCGCAGCCGACTACAAGCGCTCGCTTACCCTTGACGTCTTGCCCGCGTGCGGCCAGTCCATTCACGAAGCCGACGCCATCGAGAACGTCACCGCATGTGCTGCCGTCCTGTTCCCACCGCATAACGTTCACTGAGCCCGCCAGGCTCGCGCGCTCGGTGGGCTTATCAATCAGACTTGCGACGATCGGTTTATAGGGAACAGTGACGATCAAGCCATCGAGATTTCTGATGACACCCGCGCCTTTTAGAAAGGCCGTTAAATCTTCTGGCTGGACGTGCATCGGAACACACACCGCATCCATGCCATTGCGCTGGAATAGCGTTGTCCAGATGGGCGGCGCCAGAACCTGGGCAACCGGGTCTCCCGCGATGCCTAACAGGCGCGTCGACCCAGTCAGGTTTCTCAGCATGAGAATTAATCCCCGGTGAACACTTCGCCAATCATCAGACGACGAGCACTGCGACTGACCCTTGCCTTATGGACATTCCATTGAGCGCCGCTTTTTTCAACCTGAGCATAGACGGTGAGCATGCCGGACGGATGACGTCCGAGCATCCGCGCGATTGCACTCAGTGACTCGCCTGCGCGCCACATCTTCCAGATGTCGTTCTTCTGCTGCGCGTTCAGCCAATGCTTCCTCTGTCGTTCCATAGTGCTCCACTCTCCGATTCCATATTGGAACAGGGGTGTTGCATCGACCGGTTGAATCCGCCGCGCCAAACTTTCCGCAAGACGTCGTGATAGCGCTATAGACGTTGAAAGGCAACGATTCTACATTGTTGTAGCGATGCAGCGAATAAGAGGAGCGCTGTCCACTAACGGCGCTACCGTCGATTTCAGGTTCATAAAAGCTGCTAGCGCGTCCCTCGCGAATATCGAGGTTGGCATGGCCTCCGCCGAAGAGGGAATGACGCGCGGGCCGCGATGAAAATATCCATGCTAAAAACCGGACGAAAGCGGGACGCTTGCTCGGAAGCAGGCGATAGGAGCGACGCCGCATGCTCAACAATTTCGCCATGTAGGTCCCGCGGCGAAAGAGAAAATTTCTCGTTGCGAGAGCCCAATACAGCACGGCGCACGATCACCTGCCGAGCCTGTCCAGAATTTTGTGTTCGGAGGCATAAGAGGCATGTAAAAGGAGCATGCCCATGCCTCGCAAACCGAAGCCGGATCCGGCAGCCGCGCCCGCGCTGCCGACGATTCCGAAGGAACTGATCGACCAGTTCGTGAACGGCCGATGACTGCTGAGGCCGTGCAGCTCGCATCGGTGGCGTTCAAGAAGGCGCTCATCGAGCGTGCGCTGGGTGCCGAACTCGGGTGCTGGAATATTGCCGAGAGCCGCGCCTTTGCGCGACAGAGCCGTTCGTGTCCCTGCGCGCAATGGAAGCGTACTTCTCCGGCGCCCCCGGTGTATTCTCGGGCCAGACATGCTCCACCTCGCTGCCGCGCGGCGGGCCGTTGCAGTCCGTCATGATAGAAATGGGCCATGGCAACGATGGCATCTGTAGCTTAGCGCGCAGGGCGACAACGGCAGACGGGCCCCGCCATTTTGGTGTAAAATAAGTGCCAAATGGCAGGAGGTGAAACCGTGAATCTTATCGAAAGGGTGTCAGCCGACTCGCTGCTCGGAGGTCGAACTGTATTCCCGCGCGCGCCCCGATCGGGGCTGGAATGGGTAGATGTGGTCCGCCATGGGATTTCATCGCAGGCGCTCGATGCGATGCTCAGATCGATCGGACTGTCGCAGGCGGAGTTGGCGCAGGCACTCGATATTCCTGAGCGAACACTGGCACGACGCAAGCGAGAAGGTGTGTTAAGTCGCGAAGAGTCAGCAAAGCTGCTGCGGCTTGCGCGCGTGGTCGCGCGCGCTGCAGAGGTTTTTGAGGATCTCGACACGGCGCTCGCGTGGCTGAAGACACCGATTGCGGCGCTGGAAGGTTCGACACCTCTTAGCCTTGTGGATACCGACATTGGCACCGATAGCGTGATGGACACGCTGGGGCGCATCGAGCATGGCGTGTTTGCGTGATGCTCACGGTATGGCGGGTGGTCACCGAGCGGTACGCGGATACGGCTTTCTCTGGAGAAGGTGCTCGACTGTATAGTGGCCGGTGGAATCCCAAAGGTGTAGCGATGGTGTACACGGCGCACACGCAATCGCTGGCGCTCCTGGAGATGCTCGTCCAAGATTCACCGTTGCGTGCGCACTATGTGATGATCCCAGCCAGATTCCCCGAAAGAATCGTGGAACATATCGATCCAGCCACTTTGCCCGCCGACTGGAGGGACATCTCCGCGCGCGGTGAACTCCAGCAAATCGGGGCTACGTGGTCGCAGGCGCGCGCAAGTGCAGTGCTGGCCGTTCCCAGTGCAGTTGTCCCGGCTGAATCCAATTATCTGATTAACCCCGATCATACTGATTTTGCTCACGTCGAAATCGGCACGCGCGAGGAGTGGCTGACCGATCCGCGGTTGTTGCGGAGCGCTGCGCCACCGACATAGCGAGCGACGCGTGAGTGTCCGTAAACGGCGCCAAAGACAATGATGGCTAATTTGACATAATTAAAGTTGTCGTTCGCACGACTGTTAGTCCAAAGTACAGATGTCGCGTTTGGGGGTGCGGCGGAATTCCTGGACCGGTTTATGTGGTCAGAAGATCAACGCAAAGTTGACATGTAAATGTCCGCCCGGGGAGCCCCATGCGACTATAGTCTCGGTCGAAATACCAAGAAGGGTTAGGTGGAAGATTTTGGCACGCTCGAGTTGCCTTTGAAGCCTATTCGATCAGCCGTTAGCGGAACGAGCCACGCATCTATCGTGGTCAGCCGTCGAAGATGGCTGATCGAATGCCAAGGTAATCGACGAATGGCTAAAGTCTCGGTCGCTAAACAATAGCGGAACAGCGTTCTCAATGCAGTAAGTCGTAGTAAACGTATCAATGATCTTCCTGATCGGCACGCCCTGCGCCCTCAGGCTGCGGCAATTTGTGCAGCCTGAACGGCGTTTTCGGGACCGACGAGTGACACTACACTCAGGCGCGTTGTCATCAACTGCCGAGCCACATTGAAATCGAACTCGGCCGAGAATCCCTGCAACATCTCCGCCATAATCAGATTCCCCGGTCAGCAGAACCTCGGTTCCCAACAACTTGTCGAGCTTGTCGGCTTCTGGCGAAACGACGCCCCGAAAATAGTCGATCAAGATACTCGAATCGACGAGTGTCATCGATCGGTTCTCATCGTGTCGAGATCACCCTCCCAGTGGAGTTTCCCTCGGAACTGGCGGAGTTGCTCTTGCTGCTTGAGCCGGATGATCGTCTTCAAGCCGAGCTCAACAGCTTCGCGCTTGGTCTTGGCGCCGGTTGCGGCAAGCGCTTCAACCATCAACTTGTCGTCGATTTCTATCTTGGTGCGCATGGCAACCTCGCAAAGTGCATCTATTTCACTAAATATACACACTTCTGTCTGCTTGGCGACAGCGAGCAGCAGTGCCTATTGCCGCTCACCCACGAACAGCATGCGTTCGTGGCGACTCTCCTTTACGGCGGGGCTGCCCAACCAAAAATGTGACACGCTCACCATGCGAGTCTGCGGTCCCGGACGGCCCGTCGAGGTGGGAGGCGGTCATTCCGTTCTTTGCTGGGAAAGAACTTTCTTAAAAAATCAATGACTAACGATGCCGCTCCTGACGCACTTCACTCCCCCTGGTTCAGGATACCCCGAGGAAAGTGATCCTTGAACCTCGTATGGCGTTTTCACTCACCATCTGATGTCGAGCGCTTCCAGCGCAAGCTGCAGTGTCGATATGCCGGGAACTGGTAGGGAATATGTTTGTACCCGGATGAAGCTGGACTGATAACTCTTATTATCGGTCCAGTACCAAATCAGGTTTAAACTGGCGCGCATGAAAACGTGTGACACCGCTCCTGCGGACGGGAACGACCCGGTCTTCCCGGATGAAGCCGAACTCGCCGCATTGCGCAGCTGGTATGCCGGACTGGACGCAAGGGCAGCCGTTGCCAGATATCTCGGGGCGCGCCGTGTGGCCGGCGCGTCCTCGCGTGGCGTCCTGGGTTACATTCGCCAGCGGCTCGTCTCGTACGCCCTGGTCCGCCATCGCGCCGACCTCGCGAGTGTGTTCACCGGCCGGCCGACGAAGACGTCGGGCGACGGCGTGGCCCGCGCGATTGAGACGCTACGCAATCTGCCCGGCCCTGAGCCGCTGATCACCGACGCCATTGAAACCTGGCTGCCGCCGCGCATTGCGCGGGCGCTGCACGCGAACGGCATCCGGACGCTCGCAGACCTCACGGTGCGGATTCCGCGGCGACGGCGCTGGTGGCCTTCGATCGCAGGACTCGGTATTGCCAGCGCGCGCCGCATCGAAGCATTCTTTGCGACGCACCCGGCGCTGACCGAACGGGCACGGGCGCTGGTCGTCGTGGCGCCCGCCGACCGCATCGTCCCGTGGGAACAACTGCGCGTGCCGCACGATGTGGACGGATCGCAGGGGCAGTACCGGGCACCACAGGTCGCCTGCCTGCTGAATGCATCAAACGACTACGAGGCGATCCGCTCCTGGCTGGCGCTACATGAATCGGCCGCAACGCAGCGCGCCTACCGCAAGGAGGCGGAACGCCTGGTCCTGTGGGCAATCGTCGAACGCGGTCGCGCGCTGTCGTCGCTCAATACGGACGATGCAATTGCCTACCGGGGCTTCCTGCGGCGTCCGGCACCGCATGGGCGCTGGATCGGACCGTCGCGCCCGCGGCCCAGTATTGAATGGCGGCCGTTCACTGGCCCGCTGTCAGCCCGCTCGGCAGCGTACGCATTAAACGTTCTGTCGGCGCTGTTTCGCTGGCTGGTCGAGCAGCGCTACGTGCTCGCGAATCCGTTCGCTGGTCTCAAGGTCGGGAGCCAGGCACAACGTAACCGGCTGGACGTGTCCCGGGGCTTTTCTGAAGGCGAGTGGTTGTTGATACGCACGGTTGCCGATGGCCTTGAATGGTCACATGGCTGGAGCGTGCCCGCTGCGCAACGCCTGAGGTTTCTGCTGGATTTCGGCTATGCAACAGGCCTGCGCGCGAGCGAGCTTGTTGGCGCCACGCTCGGCGATGTTCACCGCGATGAACACGGCAATCACTGGCTGCATGTATCTGGCAAGGGTGGCAAGCTGGGACGCGTGGCATTGCCTTCGCTCGCACGGACTTCGCTTGATCAGTATCTGGTACAACGCCGGCTGCCGGTCACACCTGCGCGCTGGAATCCAGCGACGCCGCTCGTCGGCAGCATCGAAGGGGACGGCAGAGGTATCGAGAGTACGCGGCTCGGGCGTGTACTGCGACGGTTCTTCGTGCTGGTCGCCGGCGAAGTCGAGGGCGAACGGCCGGCGCTCGCGGAAAAGTTGCGCCGCGCGAGTCCGCACTGGATGAGGCACACGCACGCGTCGCACGCGCTGGCGCGCGGCGCCGAGCTGGTCATGGTGCGTGACAACTTGCGCCATGCGTCGATCTCGACAACGTCAATCTATCTGCACAGCGACGAGGTGCAGCGGGCTCAACAGTTCGAGCGCGCTTTCGACGCACGCAAGGCATAGTCCGGGTTCGGTCTGCCGGAGGTATTGGGACAACACAGGGCATCGCAAGGACATCGAATGGCGGTCGGTCAGGGGAGCATGTGCTGGCATCGACACCATGCGGTCCACTATTGTCGACTCATGTTAAAAATATATGGTCGATTTAAGCGAAACAGATTTCAAGGTATTGTCGAAGGGGACTGCATTCACGAATGACTTTCTCGTCGAGATCGGAAGAATTACTGTCCAGTTTGCCCTGCTCGAGCGGGACATGATTGAACTGACGCACCGATTGCTGGGACTTGAGGAAGACCTGGCGAAAATGGTTACGGCAGAACTCTCCTTTCGTGGCCTTCAAAATCTGTCCTCGTCGCTGGTAGAGGAAAGGCATCCAGCCAGATTCAACGAATTCAGGGAGATTCTGAAGTGCGTGGAAAATTCAGAGGCGAAACGCAATGTGATATCACATTCCCGGTGGGGCATGGGCATGTGTCGTACCAGGAACGAGCGTGTGACTGTCCGCACAAAATACAGCGCAAAACAGACCAAGGGCCTGGATTTCTCCCGGGAAGAGATGACCCTTCAGGACCTTCGCGCGATTTCAGGGGAAATATCGATTGCCGCGTACGACGTCGAAGTATTCTGTTCGTCGCTCGAGGGGAGTGATTCAACTGACGACTAGTCTCCGCAGACCAGGCCCTACGCGTTGACTTCTGACGGCTCAGGGAGCTGAATCGCAACGACCGGAACGTCATGGCGAAGCGCAAGGCACGGTTCCCGGCGTTGCTATCTACTGGAGATAAAAATACTGTGCGCCGCTTGCGGCACAGCATTGTGCCAGGCGGCGTCGCGCATTTCAGAGTTGCTGGTTCGAACCGCAACCTGCTGCGGCATCGAATGGTGGATCTATCGGTCTTGATAAATCAGGCTTATGGGCGGGCCTTCACCGTCGTGGCACGAGTCGGGCCGCTACTGCGCATTGAGGTCATAGCGGATGAGTTCTTCGAGCTCGCGTTGAACCTGGGTTTTGATTTCCTGTATTTCGGCATCCGATGCCCCTGCAGTGCAGGCATAGATGCACAAGGTCAATGGATGGACGCCAATATCGTTGGCGATACCTTCCAGCTTGTCGAGTGTCGGGCTTTGCAGGCCCCGCTCCAGCACACTCAACTACGTCCGGCTGGTTGCTGTCATCGATTCTTGGGATACGACCTTATGAGACGTATTCGGCAGCGCACATCGAACAGTCATGCGTCTATCAGACATCATATCCTGCCGGCTGCACGTAGAACGCTTCGCCCGTAGTCGCATACTGACGCAACGTTCGTCGCCGTGCATTAAGCGGCAAAGTGCCAACGTCTGCGATGTCAACGTCGCCCCATCTGCTTGTGCCCGCAACCAAATATGTCAGTTCGTCGGGGAGCTAACGAACCCACTTTCGTCTCGGGGTTAGGGGCCGCCGAGGGAGAGTGATGGTAATCGGGACTTTCACGATCGCGAGTAGCAAAATGGGTCGTAAATGCCGTGGTCAAATCGTGCTGATCCCCGGACTATCCCGGGATGCAACGAATCTCCAGCAAACTCGACGACGCAGGCCACCTCAAGATGCTTGGGGCTGCGTTGCGGCAGTATCGCCGCGACCAGGGCTGGTCACAGGAAGCGCTGGCATACGCGACAGGAATCGATCGGAGCCACATGGGCCGTATAGAGCGCGGTGAGCGCAACCTGACCATTCTCAATCTCGTCCGCATTGCAGACGCGCTCAAATGTCCGCCGTCGAAACTGCTAATCCTGGCGGGAATGTAGCCAGTGACCGGGAAACCGGTGCGTCCCGCGAAGGGATGCTCGCACCGATTTAGCCACATGTCGTTTCGCTCTTCCGATAGTCTCCATTTTTAAACTCTTCCAAAAAAGCGCGGTTGGCTATTTCGTCAAACTGTCGGTGTTGCTGTCACCGCATATATCAATTCCGGACGAACGTTTATTCGTGATACGACAAGACGTCGTAAAAAGCGGATGCCTTAATGATCAAAATAAATATTTCTGTATTGTACAGACGCGTTAAGCATTCAGCTATTTTTATATCCAGTTAAAAGCCGAATTTTCTGATACATAACGAGTGTCAATACGCAATTGGTGTGAAAGCGGCGATTTGTTCGACTCTTTGATTTCCGAGAAAAGGGGC
This sequence comes from Paraburkholderia sp. ZP32-5, assembly GCF_021390495.1. NCBI lineage: Bacteria > Pseudomonadati > Pseudomonadota > Betaproteobacteria > Burkholderiales > Burkholderiaceae > Paraburkholderia > Paraburkholderia sp. ZP32-5. The sequence continues at coordinate 953,572 of NZ_JAJEJP010000003.1, forward strand.
ATCGCCGCGCAGCGATTGGGCAAGCCGTTTCGAACCTCCCAGATCTGCCGGCGTGCGCTATCTTGCAGGAGACGAATGCCGTGAAATAACGAAGTTACGGCCCAGGTACAAACTGGAACAGTGCGAATTTTATTTGAATTCCGGGATCAGTTAGTCTATTTTTCAAACGACTTTATTCCCACAACCCAAAAGAAAGCCGACTGTGATGAGTCGGCTTTCATATATCTTTCAGGAGAAGCGAGACCCGAAACTCCCGAGAATGCGTTGACACGGACTCGGCAAAGTCCGCATCCCTTTTATTGCACCCGCTTCTGATTTTGGACGTTTTTCTTCCAAAGTCAAGGGATTTTATTCGTCCCGCGGGTCCCGACCTGAGGCACGCGTGAGCCGACTGATATTGCTGACGCCCGGATATCTCCGGGATGACAAGACAACAGCCAGAGTAATCAAGGAGAGGAAGGGCCGGATGGTGAACATCTGGTTCTTCCACTCGCCGAAACTGGGCAAACTTCTGGCCGTTGAAAGTGATGTTTTATTTGCCTACATAGTCATACTGGAAATCCGCCCCGAGGTCGTCGGATATCGACCCGTAAGGCTCGGAAATCCCTCACATGACCTGAGCTACGCCGCTGCTGACCTGCAGGTCGACTACAGAAACGGGCACTCCGAGTTCGTACTCTGTCGGCGTGAGGCTCCCGAAGACAGAAAAAACCTTCCTGACGACGTACTGCTGGTGACGGGCTGTGATATTGAGCGGTCCGCAATCGAATTTGACAACGGACTGACGCTCTGCCGCGCGATGACGGCGGCAGCGTTCATCGATCTGGGCCCGGCACGGAAAGAGTTAAGCAACGCGCTTTTGCAGAAAGAAAGTCTGACGGTCGGCGATCTCGTCGACCTTCCCGGGCACGATCCAGCTCTACTTCTGGCGGCTCTGGCAAGATTGCTCGCCGAAGGCGTTTTGTACGCCGATCTGGCCCAGCATCTTTTCTCAACGTCAACCCTCCTGCGACGCACTGCGCACCCGAAACAATGGCCGGCATGTCCAGCGGCTCCGGATGACATCCATGCGCAGACCCTGCCGGGCATCCTGTCTGCCGGACCGGACTGTGCATCGATGCCACTTTCACCAGAAGGTGCAGGCATCCCCGCGGGCCGTACCCGGGGCAGAGGGCGCCCGCGCGAACTGATCCCGGCCGCGCTCGCCGCCATCCAATGGCAGGCTCCTGATGAAAGCACGCTTGGAGACAAGCTCGACCAATACCTGAACCGCAAGCGGGCTGTGGAGCTGTACCGTCAGGATGCGACCTTCACGCACATAAGGGATCTCACGACACTGTCGGAAAATGAAGTCAGGCGCCTTGTCGGCCGTTGCGTCAACCGGAAGGTAAGCGGCACATTCGCTGGCTATTACGGCCTGGTTCCGGGAGCACGGTTGAAACGCTATCAAAGAAAGAACGAAATCACGCCGGTCGAAGGCATGCGAACGGGACTCGCCGGCGCGTGGACCGCGTTTCTGGAAAAGCACGACAACGTTCGCGTCAAGATCTACGAGGAACTGTTTGGTCGTGAGCCGTGTGCGGATGGCCAAGAATTCAATATCGACGACAGTTGGGTCCGCGTACGCAGGGAGATCGAGGAGTGTGGCATCGCAGAGGATAGCTATCCATTATCAAATGGTGACCAGGGGAAGGGGGCCTTTGCCAGATATGTGAAAACGTTGATAGCCGCCGATCCTGACACTTACCAGTCAATCTACGGGGGAGAAACAGTATCCAAACGATGGCGGATGACTGGGGGCGTGCCGCCCAGGCTCATCCGCCCGATCAGACCTGGCTCCTTCGCGATACTTGACTTTCACCGTCACTCCCAGCCGACGAAAGTATCGGTGGACAATGGTTACGGAAAAACGCTCTTCAAGCTCATACCGAGGTGGTACTTTTCTGTCTTTGTCGAGGAACTGTACTCGGCTGTTCTCGCCTGCGTGGCAACGTTAGAGCAGACGCCAAGCGCCGACAGCGGACTCGAAACCCTCGACTGCTTTCTCAACTCACGTCGCTACTGCACGGACGGTAACAGTGCGGATGATGGGCACAGCCCTGCATTCGCTTACGACATCGTGGATTCGCTGAAGGGCAGTTCCTTCTGCGTACTGCGCGTCGACAACGCGCTGGGAAACATCGCCGATGGTTTCGTGCGTAACTCCATTTACACCTTCGGCTGCGCTGTTCACTTCGGCCCGACGTACACGTGGGTTTCGCGTGACACCGTCGAACGGGTCACGGAAGAGTTGGCCCGTCGTACGAAACCGGACGAGAGGGGAAACATTGCGATAGCCGTCGAAGAGCTCGCCGACTCGTTTCAGGCGGCGGCGCGGGGTATCAACCTCACTCCGACGCAGGGTTTGAATTACTCTTCCCCCGTTGAAGCCCTCCAGGCCGCGCTCACGAGTTCGTCAGGCGGGTTGCTTCGACAACCATTGCCCGCGGCGACGCTGAAGGCCGCAAGACTTCTCGATTACACTTTCCCCGCTACGGTGCGAGGAAATCTCGCGAAAGGCGTTCGCCCATACATCAAGTTCAGAAGTCGCCATTTCACGAACGATCTGCTACGCAGCCATCCAGAATTGATTGGGAAAAAGCTGCTCTGTCACGTGAGACGGTTCGACGTCAGACAGATGGTTGCATCGATCATGGATTCGCGCGACTGGATATTCATCGCAGATTCAACAGGCAAGACCAGCTACCTCGGAGAATTACGTCCGGACCGTAGACGAAACGAGTGCGTTTCCATCCGCATCGACAAACTGATCTCATCGAGTGGGGCGCGATGCCGCAGCCGTGATCCGAACCGGTGGCGCGAACGGCAGCCAGGGAAATCAACCGAGAAGAGGGCATACAGGGCAAAGCGAGAGAAATCGGACGCGGACGCAATGCAGGAGGCGAAGCATCACGAGAATCAACGACGGCATGGCACTGGCCAAGATGACTCAGGTCACATTTCCAACAACCGTCAGGCTCAGGCGCCGCAATCCAGCGGCGATCACCTGCGCAGCGTAAGCTCTGCGCCGGCCCGCGATACGCGATCGGCAGAAGTCAACGACCCGTTCGGGCTGTTTGGCCGGAGATCGACGAGGGGCCGCCATGCCTAGACGGACTTCGCATCTTGACATGACAGGGGTGAATGGTGACCCAAGCGCTCATCGCGACGTAGCCGACGAACTCACACTAGGTCTTCTTCCCGAAGAACGCCTGCTCGATCATCCACTGATTCGCGGCACAGTTATCCGGACGGAACCGTGTCTCGAAGCCTATCTCGAATTCAAGCGGCGTTTGTGCTTTGGGCTCAACGGATTTTCGCTACTTGCTGAATCGGGAATGGGGCGCAAGTCCGCCATGATCTCAATAAGGTCCCAGCTTTTTCGCGATTTCCCATCGCTCGCCGTGGCGGAGATCACGCTGCGCAGAGATGCGCCCCATACTACGCGCGCGCGCTGGCAGGCCCTTCTTTCAGATCTGGGGCACCGCGCGCTGAAGGGCAGCAATGAGGACTTACGTAGCCGGGTCTTATGGATGCTTGAAGAGAGGCTCTATGGTAGCCCGCTACCACACCTCGTTCTGTTTATAAGAAACGTTGAATATCTTGATGGCGATCTGACTCGAATTCTGCTGGACCTGTCGGACGCATTGAACCGAAAGGGCTTCAGAATGTTCGTCGTCAGTTGCGGACAAATCGCACGATTTGGCCTGAATCTCTCGACGGTCGGCGTCGAGGCTGCGAACGACATGCGGTCGCTCCTCGGATCACCTTTCGCATTACGCGCGCTGAATAGTGAAGAGGATCTTGCGGTGATCCTCGAAGAGATCGATACGCAGATCATCGGACCGGAAGATCCCCGCCACTGGGGTGAATCCTTTCTCCCCAAAGCCTACCAGAATGGGTTCAGTCTGAAAGACCAGTCTGCCAGGCTCCTCGCCGCGATGGCAGACATTCCGCAAGGCACTGTAACAACTCACACCGTTTTTGACTCGATTCGCTGGGTCCTCGTTACGAGCAGCGGCAACGACCAGAGTAGCTTCATGCTACCTGAGCGGATCTGGAACGACGCGTTACTGATCGCGCAATCTGCCAGATTCGTTCCGTTGCTCGAGAATTCCGATGGACACAACGATGCCCGATAATAGACGGCGGGACTATGTAGGCAAATTCTGGGGTCCGTTGCCGTACGAGTCCGAGTATTCGATCTTTGGGCGCGTGTGCGTGTTCAACAGGATCACCATGGGAGAAATCAGACGGGGGGAGCACTTCCATGCGGATAACTGGGATGCCCAGTGCGCGCGAGATGCCAGCGGAAGGCTACAACTGACACCGTTCTTTGTGCCGGAGGTAATGAAGGCGATCGCCGAACATCGTGATCCAGTGCAGTCTCTGGACTACTGGGGCAGCGGGCATTTTGAGCAGAATCTGAAGTACTGCCCAGCCTGTGCCGCAGCGCTATATCACAGCGGGTGGTATCAGCTTAAAGGACTCCTTATGTGCCCGCTGCACGGTTGTGCGTTGAAGTCTGCCTGTGAGCGCTGCGGGGCCGCAATGCACCAACTCGGAGTGGCCGAGCGGAATCCGCCAAATCATCCCTACCGCTGCTCCGTTTGCCGGAAATGGATCTGCGCTCAAGACCCTTCACTCGGCGCTCATGTCGCCTTTAGAGAGGACCCCGACGCGATCAGGCGCGCGTTCGCACCACTTCAGAGGTGGAGAAGACGCCATCTACCGCTGATTGGGCAGGCCATTCAGGTCGCTCGCCCACAACGGCAATATTTTCAACGAATAGATAGATGGTGGCCGCCTTCCGACATGTATTACCGGATGTGCGCACAATTATGCCGCCTCCCGCCCGGTCGCGAGCATGACGCCGGCAATCCGGACAGGGCCATGACGTGGTTATGCTGGCCAATATCGAGTTCGTCGTACTGCGATAATGATCCGTATAGCGTGCTGGCATACACGGCGCTGCTCGGCGAAATCAGGAACTGGATCAAAAGCGCAGGGCGGCTGCCACCCGTCTCCATCACACGCTGGTCAATCTTTGACGGTGAGGGAGCCCTTCGTCGGGGCCACTGGCCGTCAGCCGCCCTGGCGTACGCACTGGTGCGACATGTCTGGGAATACAGCGACGACCTTACCGTCCATTCCGAACTTCGGCCTCCGGAATTTCATTTCGGCAGAGGGTGTGCGCCTGTGGACACGCTCAGGACTTGGGAAGCACCCAGTAGTGACCTCTCCGTGCAGGCTATTGTTCTCGCCCAGTTTGCCACTTTTTTCTGGTCGATAGAAAGATTGTCGCGCCCATCCAGGGGGGACTTTCTGCCGGCCGACAGGATCATTTCCAGGTTCGTGTACAACACCTGGCCACGGGTGGGGAATGTTACCTTCCCGACGATCGATGGGCTGCCGCTGGGAAGATTCAAGAACCCGCAGATCAGCGTGAAGGACGGACTTGAGCTACTGTTTCTGACGAACCGCTACGACCGGCATACCCCGAACCGCGTCTAGCGGACATAACTATCACAGGTCCGTAAGAGCTACCTAGATTGGGTCCGCAAATCCGTCGCGCCACATCGTATCGTTTGACCAGATGGAGCGATGATAACGGAGAGTGCTCTTTGGCGCGGAATACCAGATGCGGCCTTGATTCTGTCGTTGCTTCGGAATATCCGGAATACTCGCGATCCCGATCGCGGATCCGTCCACGGTCTCCGCAAGCGGTTCTTCGAGCCGGGTGTAGACTCCGCTACGCCCGCAAAAGTGTTTCTTCCTTTGACCGACGCCGCACGAGCCAACCGGATTCGAAAAGACAATATAGATCCCGAACTGTTTGGCGGTGAGAATGATCTGTCTGGCGACGCTCTCGTTGGAAATCGCGCCCGAAACCAGGGCGATCGTTATGCCGGGTCCGTCAAACGCAGCGGTCGACAGGGGATTCAACAATTCGGAACCCGACGTAACGGCGGCCGTGAAGAAGGGCAGCTTGACAATACAGTGGTACTGGTGGCCCGGTTTGAAGTATTTCTTTTCGACGGCATCAAGATGCACCTTGACGTAACGCGCGATGAGCTTTCCTTCGAAAGCAACCAGAGTCGTCAAGAAACTACTTTCTTTCCCGCGTTTGTTTCGTGCGCTTTCCACGGCGCCCACGACCACGACTGCATGCTTGCGGTAACTCAAACTGAGCCAGTACCGCAGCGTTGCTGATGGCGTCACAAGACCTTCCGAGCCGATTCCGTCGAGTCTGACGGCCAGATGTGCCGCGCACTCCGGCAGAACCAGTATGTCGAACTCCTTATTGACGACCTCTGATTCTACCCACGCAGTGATAACATCGTCCTTCCCGCAGAACCATACAGAAGCGGGAGGCTGAAGCGTGGCCACTAGCATCAAAGTTTCCTGAGGTCCTGGTCGTGCTGCGTGTACAGGCGATGTGTCCATCCGTCTTGGCGCTGATAAAAGTTCGAAACAACGCCCCGTCAGCCAGCCCCGGATTGTTTCCAAGCCGGCGGCGACCAGACACCGGCCAGGAATCGGTCGGCCTGCGGTCAAGAATATCCGCCAAACAGACCTCAATTCACCATCGCCAACCGCCGTTGTCAAGAGTCGTCACGACTGCGGGTGGCTCGGTCGTTTCCTACGCATCAGCTCACTTACATGAAGTGCAGCAACCGCGCCGGGCATCGCCAACCGAGACCACGCGAACGGCTATGGCGTGCTCGCAGCAAAGATATGTCGTAAGAGCGTGGCCGGGCTTGCGAAAGCAAAGATATGTTGTAGAAGCGAAGTGATCAGTTTCGAGCATTTCCACATAGTTTTGCTGCCGCCGTAGCGCGGGAGCAAAGCCATGTCGTAAGAGCGAAAAGCCTGATTTCGGATATTTTCAACATGGTTTTGCTGTCGGGCATTATTAGCTAAGGGCTGGTCGACTGTGTGCGGATTTTTGAGTTTGGTTTGGCTGATGCGAGTTGACATAAGATAAATTATCAACAGTTTGTCTGTAGGAACAAAGTAGTAGTGTCGTACTTTGGCAAAGTACAGATGTCGTACCCACGCCTGTTGGTAGCGCATGCTGGTGCGGTTTTCCCGCCTGTGGAGACCGGTCATGACGCGCTCCGGGACGATCACGATGAGCATGCAGGAGCTGGACCGGCTGAAGGTCATCGAGGCGGTCGCCGAGTCGCGGATGATGACGTGGCGTGCGGCTGAACGGCTCGGCCTGAGCCGGCGTCAGGTCGAGCGGCTGGTGATCCGCTATCGCAGCGAAGGCGTTGCGGGGCTGGTGTCGCGCCGGCGCGGCTGTCGCAGCAACCACCATCTGTCCGAGCTTCTGCTGGACCGTGCGCTGGGTCTGATCCATGAGCGCTACGCCGATTTCGGGCCGACGCTGGCCTGCGAGAAGCTGCGCGAGTGTCATGGCCTCACGTTGTCGAAGGAAACCGTGCGGCACCTGATGACGGAGGCCGGGCTGTGGACGCCGCGTGCGCGGCGTCCGCCGAAGGTCTACCAGCCGCGGGCGCGGCGCGCGTGCCTAGGCGAGCTGGTGCAGATCGACGGCAGCGACCATCGCTGGTTCGAGGACCGCGCGCCGGCCTGCACGCTGCTGGTGTTTGTCGACGATGCGACCAGCCGGCTGATGGTGCTGCATTTCACGGCCACCGAGTCGACCTTCAGCTACTTCGAGGCGACCCGGGCCTATCTCGACCGGTACGGCAAGCCGGTGGCGTTCTACAGCGACCGGGCCAGCGTATTCCGCAGCACGGCCGCGGCCAGCACCGGGCGCAGCGTGACGCACTTCGGGCGGGCGATGTACGAGCTCAACATCGACACGTTCTGCGCGAACAGCAGTCCGGCCAAGGGGCGCGTGGAGCGCGCGCACCTGACGCTGCAGGACCGGCTGGTGAAGGAGCTGCGGCTGCGCGGCATCAGCACCCTCACCGAAGCCAACGTGTACGCGCCCGCCTTCATCGCGGCCTACAACACGCGCTTTGCCCGGCCGCCCAGGAGCGCGTTCGATGCGCACCGGCCGTTGCGGGAGGACGAGGATCTGGACCGGCTGATGACGTGGCGCGAGACGCGCCGCGTGTCGAAAGCGCTGACGGTGCTGTATGACCGGGTGCTGTACCTGCTTGACGACACGCCGGCGAACCGCGGGCTCATTCACCGCTACATCGACGTGTGGGAGTATCCGGACGGACGCATCGAGATCCGGGCCGATGGCCGCGTGCTGGCGTGCCGCCGCTACGACAAGCTGGCGGAAGTCGATCAGGGCGCGGTGATTGAACACAAGCGGCTGGCGCACGCGCTGCAGGTGGCGCAGGCGCTGCAGGTGGCGCAGGCGCTGCAGGCGCAGCGGGATGACCGGCGCATCTCGGGCTCGCCATCGCGGACCAACCGTGGCATCGAGGTCCGCAAGCCCGAACGCAGGGCCGGCACAAAAAAGCCGCGCGAGTTCACGCGGGCCGACGTCGATCAGGCCATTGCACAGCTCGCGCCAAAGCTGCACGCCACACCGGGCCCGCGGTCTGCACGCACTCGCTGAACGGACTGACACGCCCTGCCCGTTCAACTGGCATCCTTCGACACTGCATGAGCTTCACAGCATGAACAGATACGACATCTGTATTTAGCTGGCGCTACGACATCTGTAACTGGCCTCGACATTGTCTGTAGTGGCTATATCCTAATGTCGTGTTCTAGCCAGGTTCAAATGTCCGGTTTGGTGTTCTTCGTGCCGCATCCTTCGGGTGCTTGCATATGACGGAGCCCGTGCTGAATCGCGCGAATGAAGACAGGTGAAGCATGATTGCGGATGCCGGTGCGCGGCGCCCGCTGCAGGTGCCGGTGTTGCGCTCGCACACGCACGAACGCAACACCGGCAGATTCATCCACCAACGCGCAAGCAAATCACAGCGAACGCCGGATCGCCTGCTCGATCAGCGACAGCCCCAGATCGATCTCGTCCTCGCTGACGGTTAGCGGCGGCGCGATCCGGAACACGCCGCCCATGCCGGGCAACTGCACGATGTTCATACTGAGGCCGAGGTTCATGCACTCGCGCGTGATCTTTGCACCGAGGCCGTCCGCCGGCTCCTTCGTGCGGCGATCCTTGACGATCTCCATGCCGAGCAGCAAGCCGCGCCCGCGAACGTCGCCGATGCACTCGAAGCGCTCCATCAGATCGAGCAAGCCACGCCTGAGCCGGGCGCCGATCACGCCCGCGCGCGCCGCCAGCCCCTCGCGCTGGACCACGTCCAGTACGCGCAGCCCGACGGCAGCCGGCAGCGGATCGGACACGTGCGTCGTGTAGAACAGGAAGCCGCGCTCGTGAGCGCGCTCCTCGATCTGCGCCGAGGTCACCATGGCAGCGAGCGGCAGACCGGCGCCGAGCGTCTTCGATAGCGTCAGGATGTCGGGCACGACGCCATCGCGTTCGAAGGCGAACATCGTGCCGGTGCGCCCCACGCCGGTCTGCGCCTCGTCCAGGATCAGCAGCATGCCGCGCTCTTCGCACTTGCGTTTGAGCGCCGCCATGTAGCCTTCGGGAAGCTCGATGATTCCGCCGGAACTGAGGATCGGCTCCGCGATGAAGGCCGCGAGATTGCCGCTCGACTGACGATCGACGAGGTCGAACGCGTAGTCGAGTTCGGCCTGCCAGTCGTACTGGCCGTTGCGCTCGAAGCGCGGCCGGTACGAGAACGGCGCGGGGATCGCGAACGAGCCGACGGCGGCGGGACCGACTCCCTTGCGGCCGGCGCTGTAGGTCGCCGACGCCGCGCCACCGGTCATCCCATGCCACGACTGCGCGAAGCCGACGATTTCGTATCGTCCCGTGACGAGCTTCGCCATGCGGATGGCGGCCTCGTTCGACTCCGCGCCCGTGCTGAGCAACAGCGCGCGATCGAGCCCTTCGGGCGTGATGTCGGCGAGGCGTGTTGCGAGATCGACGACGGGCCGCGACAGCATTCCGCTGAACAGGTGATCGAGCTTGCCCGCGTATTCGTTGATGACCGCAACGATCTCGGGATGACTGTGCCCGAGCACGGCGCTCATCTGCCCGGACGTGAAATCGAGGATCGCGCGGCCGTCGGCGTCGTAGACGAAACTGCCCTGGGCACGCTCGATGATCATCGGCTCGAATGTGCCGCCGTAGCGGATGAGGTGCTGCCTGGCGTTGTGCCAGAACGTGGCGTCGTTGTTCAGGGACACGCGACTTCTCCCGAAGGGTGATGAGATTGCCTTGCAGTTTAGTCAGCGCTCTGGTTTTATAGAAACGAATAGTTCTAATGCAAGGTATAAGAGGAGCTACTATCTTGAGCCTTTCGCTCGATATCGATCTGTTGCGTTCCTTTGCCGTCGTGACCGAGGTGCGAGCGCTGAGCCGCGCGGCCCATCTCGTCGGCCGGACCCAGTCCGCACTGAGCCAGCAGATGAAGCGGCTCGAAGAAATCGTCGATCAGCCGCTGTTTCAGCGCACCGGTCGCGGCGTAGTACTGACCGATCCGGGCGAGCGCCTGCTGATCCACGCGCAGCGGATTCTGCGGGCACACGATGAGGCAATGGCCGATCTGTGCGGCACGGGGTTGTCGGGAACGATCCGCTTCGGCTGCCCCGACGACTACGCCGCGGTCTTCCTGCCCGCGCTGTTGCGCCAGTTTTCGAGCCAGCATCCGCACGCGCTCGTCGAGGTCGTCTGCGAACCGACGCCGCGTCTGCTCGAACATCTGGAGAATCGCGCGATCGACCTCGCGATGATTTCGTTGCCCGACGACAGTCGCGCGGACGGCTCCACCGACAATGACGTGATCCGCCGCGAACAGCTAGTCTGGATCGGCTACCCGGGGCTCGACTCCGCGCAGTTCGACGTGCTGCCGCTGGCGCTTTCCGATCCCGATACGCTCGATCACATCGCGGCCTGCGCGGCGCTGCGGCGCGCAGGCCGCGCCTACCGCATCGCTTGCGCGAGCAGCAGCCTGTCGGGTCTCACGGCCCTGGTACGCTCGGGCCTCGCCTTCGCCGTCATGACGCAGACGGCCGTTGCGCCGGACCTCGCGATTCTCAACACCGATTCCGGGCTGCCGGCACTGCCCGCGGTCGGCATCGCGCTGAAGTTCGGGCGCGAGCATCCCGCTCATCTGACCGAGATCTTCGCGCAGCACATCAGACTGACGTTGCCGCTGCTGTGAGCGGCCGGTACGTCAGAGGCGATCGCACTCGCGCAGGCAGCGCGATCCGCGTCAGGACCAGTTGGGAAACGGGTTGTGCCAGGTCGTCCACACCGCGGGGCCGCGCGCCATTTCCTCATCGGTCAGCAGGCAGTGATCGAAGCGCGCGCGCAACGCGGCTTCGTCCATATCCACGCCGATCAGCACGAGTTCCTGGCGGGCATCGCCGACCTGGTCATCCCATTTAGCGCGAATGAAGGCAACGGCTTCCAGCTCCTGCGGCCAGCGTTCGGGCGGCACCGCTGCCCACCAGTAGCCAGTCTCGCCATGCCGGGCCATCGCGCCGGCCTGCGACCAGGAACCGGCTGAGGTCGGATGGCTGGCGAGCCAGAAGAAGCCTTTGGAACGCACGACACCAGGCCATTCGCTTTCGACCAGATCGAAGAATCGTTGCGGATGAAACGGCCGGCGCGCGCGGTAGACAAAGCTGCGGATGCCGTACTCTTCGGTTTCGGGCGTGTGCGCGCCGCGCAGTTCCTGCAGCCAGCCCGGCGCCCTCGAGGCTTCCTCGAAATCGAACATGCCGGTGTTCAACACTCTGTCCAACGCCACCTTGCCGAACTCGGCAATCTCGATGCGGGCACGTGGATTGAGGCGGCGCAAGATCGCCATCAGCCGCTCGCGCTCCGCGTCGCCGATCAGGTCGATCTTGTTGAGCACGATCACGTCGCAGAACTCGATCTGATTGATCAGCAGATCGACGACCGTGCGTTCGTCCTGTTCTCCCAGCGATTCGCCACGAGCCTGCAAGCTGTCTTGCGAACCGTAATCGCGCAGGAAATTGTAGGCATCGACCACCGTGACCATCGTATCGAGTCGCGCCACTTCATTCAGGCTACGACCGTCCTCGCCTTCGAAAGTAAACGTCTCGGCCACCGGCAGAGGCTCGGAAATACCGGTGGATTCGATGACGAGCTGATCGAAGCGCCCTTCTTTCGCCAGCCGATCGACTTCCATCAGCAGATCCTCGCGCAGCGTGCAGCAGATGCAGCCGTTACTCATCTCCACCAGTTTTTCGTCGGTACGCGACAACTCGGCCCCGCCGTCGCGCACCAGCGCGGCGTCGATATTGACCTCGCTCATATCGTTGACGATGACCGCCACGCGACGGCCTTCGCGGTTGTTGAGGATGTGATTGAGCAGCGTCGTCTTGCCTGCTCCGAGAAAACCTGACAGGACGGTGACAGGAAGCTTCGTGTTGTTGGGTAGGGTCTGGGCGTCGATATTCATTGAGATGTCTCGTGAAAGACGGGGGCGGTAGTCATCACGGTTGTGGGGGCGCTCCGGGGGCGGGCGCTTGCGATCGTGCTCTATCCGGAGCACTGCGATAGTGTTATGTTATATCATTGTTGGGGTGATGTCCGCTTCACGACGCCACATGAGCGGACACGGCCCCGCCGATTTCCATTTCGGCGATTTTTCGTTTTGGAATCGCGACGTAGATCGGTATCAGGCGTCCGCGCATCGATGCGCAGGCCGGTACGTCAGCGGGCACAGCGCGCTGAAGCCGGTCTCGAATCGACCGGTGCGCGTGTGCTTAGGAGAGTGCGCATCTATCGGATGCATGTCCGCAATGCGAGAGGCGCACCGCCGTGACCCGGCGGCGGTGTGTCCCTTCGATGCGGTTACTTCAAGACGCTTTGCGCCACCTCGTCGACTGCCTCGCGCACGATGCCGACGATTTCGTCCACATCGGAGCGCGTCGTGACGAGCGGCGGCGCAAAGCCGAGAATGTC